>JBOHUX010000039.1:0-16333 GCA_050734915.1 Candidatus Dormibacteraceae bacterium | reverse complement strand
ATCAGCGCCAGCCCCAGGACGGCGGCCAGGACGGCGGTCAGGACGGCGGCCGGCGTCCCGGCCTCGACGCGGCCCGTCAGCATCGCGCCGGAATTCTAGATCAGTGATTTCGAATATCGGCGCATCACGGCCCGTTAACAGCAATTCACGCTCGCACCAGAGCCGGACAGCCATACTGAGCCCACTCGAAGGCCCGCTGAGCTTGGGATCTCCAGGCGGCCCGGGCCATTTTTGTGGAGCGAGGGGATCGATGCAGGCGGTCGGAATCTGAGCATCGTGCCGAGGCCGGAGCCGCCGCTCTGGGTCCGCATCGGTGGCGGCCTGCAGCTGGTCCCGGGTGGCCAGCGGCACGGACCGGCGGATCGAGACCTGCCACCACCTGGCGGCCCCTGGCTGCCTCTGCAGCTCGCGGGACGGCTGGTCGGGTGGGCCTCGGAATCATCCCTGCCACTCGCCGGATCGGCGTCGCAGGCGGGGGAACGCCTCGTCCGCGAGCAGCGCACCCGGCTCCTCAGCCGCCTCGACCACAAGCTGCGGTCGTCTCTGCTCGTGCTTCAGGAGTCGGCCCGGAGCGCCACCTTCGGCCGGACCGAGATGTTGGAGCTCCTCAACGAGCAGGCGCAGGACGTCACGCGGCGGGCGTCGGCCCTCGCCAGCGCGGCGCTCGACCCCAAGGAGCCGGCGCGGGCCGTGGGGCTGGCGGCCGTTCTGCAGCTGGCCGCGCGGGGGGCGAGCGTCGCCGTGCCCCCGGACGCCGTCGTCTGGGCGCCGGAGCCGGTCCTGGTCGAGGCGCTGACGAGGCTGCAGGAGTGGCTCGGTGGCGAGCGAGCGGAGTTCACGGCAGTGCGCGTGGGGCACTGGTGGCATCTGACCGTGGCGGGATCCCTGCAGGTGCTGCAGGTGCCCGAGTTGGGAGAACCGCTCATCCGGCTGCTGGTGGACACCCATCTCGAGGGCTGGCTGGATGTCCGGGCCGGGGAGATCGGCGTCTACCTGCCCGCGGACGGCGGCTGAGCCCGCCCGGCTCAGGGTTCTCCGGTGGCAGAGGTGGTCCGGGTGCTGGCGCCCAACGCGGGGCCCTACACGGGGCCGGGCACCAATACGTGGATCCTGGGCGCGGGCCCGGTGGCGATCGTCATCGATCCGGGGCCAGACGACGATGGTCACCTCGACCGGATCGACCGCCGGCTGAGGGGACTCCCGGTGGGCGTCGTCCTGGTCACCCATTCGCATCCCGACCACCTCCCGCTGGCAGCCCGGCTGGCGGCGCGCCACCGCTGCCCGGTCAGCCGGCATCCGGAGCTCGCCGACCAGGACACCGTGAGGGTCGGCTCGGTCAGCCTGGTCGCCCTCCACACTCCGGGGCATGCCCCCGACCATCTCTGCTTCTGGCTCGAGCAGGACCGGGTCGCCTTCACGGGAGATCTCCTGCTCGGGCAGGGCAGCACCATGATCACGTTCCCCGACGGGGACATGGCCGCCTACCTGGACTCGCTCGACCGGCTCGCCGCGCTGAACCCCCGGATGCTGTTCCCGGGCCACTGGGACCCGGTCACCGATGCTGCGGCCAGGATCGCGGACCAGCGCGCGCACCGGCTGGCGCGGGAGGCGCAGATCCTCGCGGAGCTGGCGCGGGAGCCGGCGGGCGCCCGCCTCCTGACCGAGCGCGTCTACGGGGAGGAGATCGGCCCCGAGCTGATGGGCGCCGCCCAGATGACGCTGCGCGCCCACCTTCGCAAGCTCGTCGCCGAAGGAAGGGCGAGATCCGACGCGGACACCTTCTGGCCGGCTGGCTGAGCACGCTCCGCCGCCGTGGCCGGTACCCTGGGTCGATGACCGCGGTGATCTCGGCCCACGCGCCGGCCCCGATCTCCTTGCCGATCTCCTCGATGGATCGCGGGGCGCTCGAAAGCTGGCTGCTGGCGCGCGGGGAGCCGGCCTACCGCGCCGGCCAGATCCGGGCCT
Organism: Candidatus Dormibacteraceae bacterium; assembly: GCA_050734915.1. Classification (GTDB taxonomy): domain Bacteria; phylum Chloroflexota; class Dormibacteria; order Dormibacterales; family Dormibacteraceae; genus JBOHUX01. Next base: position 14,368 of record JBOHUX010000039.1, on the reverse strand, counting down.
GGTTGGGCAGGGGCGCCGGATTCGACGCCATGCTCGACCTCCCCCGGACGGTCCGCCACGAGCTCGCCGCCCGCTTCCGGATCAGCTCCCTGGAGCCGGTCCGGGAGTCGGAGGCGGATCGCGGCCTGACCAGCAAGGTGCTCTACCGTCTCGACGGCGGCCACACCGTGGAGTCGGTCGTGATGTGCTACCCCCGCCGGGCCACGCTCTGCATCTCGTCCCAGGCCGGCTGCCCGATCGGCTGCCCCTTCTGTGCCACCGGCCAGGGCGCCTTCGGCCGCAACCTCGAAGCGCACGAGATCCTCGACCAGGCGCTCGACGCAAACCGGCGGCTGGCGGCTCGAGGCCGGCGCCTGACCCACGTCGTGTTCATGGGGATGGGCGAGCCGCTCGCCAACTACGACGCCGTCGTGCGCGCCACGCGCGCCATCGCCGACCCGGCGCTGCTCGGCATCAGCCCGAGGCGGATGGTGATCTCCACCAGCGGGCTCGTCCCACGCATCGACCGCCTGGCGGTCGAAGGCCTCCCGGTGACCCTGGCGATCTCACTCCACGCCGCTCGCGACGAGCTTCGCGACGTCCTCGTGCCCGTCAACCGCAGGTACCCCCTGGGCGCCCTGGTGCCGGCCGCGCGCGCCTACGCGGCGACCACCGGCCGGCGTGTCAGCTACGAGTGGGTGCTGCTGGCGGGGGTCAACGACACCGAGCGCGACGCCGCCGACCTCGGGCGCCTCCTGGAACCGGCTCTGAGCCACATCAACCTGATCCCCTTCAACCCCGTCGACGGCGCCCCCTATCGCGCCCCCGCCACCGCCCAGGTCCGGCGCTTCGCCGCCCAGGTCCGGAGCCAGGGGCTCAACGTGACTGTTCGGGACACCCGGGGACGTGAGGCGGACGCCGCCTGCGGGCAGCTTCGGGCCCGGGTCGACGGGGAGGTGGCCGCCGCCGGGAGGGACCGGCGTCCGAACCTCGCGTGGCAGCCCTCTACGTAGGCACCTCCGGGTTCAGCTATCCGGCTTGGCGGGGCCACTTCTACCCGCCGGACCTGCCCGGCGGCCGGATGCTCGCCCACTACTCGGAGCGCCTCACCGGGGTGGAGGTGAACGGGAGCTTCTACAGGCACCCTGACCGGGCGTCGCTGCGGAGGTGGCGGGATCGCGCCCCGGTCGGGTTCCGGTTCTGCCTCAAGGCTCACCGGAGCCTGACCTACTCGGCCGCCGGCAGCGACCGTGGCGAGTGGGCAGCCGACTTCGGCCGGACCGCCGCCGCGCTCGGCGATCGAGGAGGGCCGGTCCTGCTTCAGCTCCCGCCCACGAGGCAGCGCGACGTGGCCTTCCTGGACGGCCTGCTGGAGGCGCTCGGCCGCCCCGCCGCCGTCGAGCCCCGGCACGAGTCCTGGTTCGAGCGGGACGTCTACGGGACGATCGCGCGACACCGCGGCGCCCTCGTCGTCACGGACGGCGGGAGCTGGCCGATGGCCCCCCGCCTCGAGCTTGCCGGTCTCGCCTACCTCCGGCTCCGGCGTGACTACGACGCGCCCGCGCTGGCGGCATGGAGGGAGGTGGTGGCGTCGGAGCTGTCGCGCCAGGACGAGGTCCACGTCTACTTCAAGCACGAGGTCCAGGGCCCGGAGCGGGCGATGAGCCTGCTCCATCTGGCCGGTTAGCGAGGTGTCCCGACCCGACCGGCCGGCGAGGGCCGCCGCTGGCGCACGAGAACGGCGGCGCCGGCGAGGATGAGGGCGAGCATGCCCGCCCACTGCTCCGCCCGCAGATGGAGCACGAGCGGGTCCGTCCTCAGGAAGGCGAGCAGGACCATCCCCGCCCCGTAGGGGATCAGGTAGGCGAGGCCTGTGAGTCCCTCGGGGAGACGGGCCCGGAGCCTTCCGTGAAGGGGGAGGAGGACCGCCAGGATGACGGCCCCCCAGAGCATCTCGTAGGTGGTCTCCGGCTGGACCATCCGGCCGGGCGCCCCCAACGTCTGCTGGTTCACGTACTGCACCCCCCAGGGGAGCGTGGTCGTGATGCCGTGATGGGCGCCGCTGACTACGTCCCCCGCCCGGGCGACCGCGAATCCCAGGCAGCAGGCGGGGCCGGCGGCATCGAGCAGCCTCCAGAAGGACATGCCCACCCGCCGGGACCAGATCCATCCCGCCAGCAGCGCCCCCAGGATGCCGCCCCACCGGCTGAGACCGGTCTCCCCGATCCAGACCACGTTCAGCCAGCGGCCCGCGAAATCCCGGTAGTTCTCCCAGACGTCCAGGGCCCGGGCGCCGATCCACCCCAGGATGAGCATCCCGAGCGCCAGGTCCCAGAGGGCGAGGCCGGGGGTGGGATCTGTGGCACGGTCTCGGAGGCCGTCCCGCACGAGCAGGCGACGGCCGAGCTCGAACCCGGCCAGGACTCCGAGGACGCTGAGGATCCCATGCCAGGTGACGAGGACCGGCCCCAGCTGGGCCAGGTTCGGGTCGAGGTTGACGACGACGGTCGCGGTCGTCAACGCGTCATCCCGCGAGCCGGCGCAGCGCCTCCTTCTTCGGCAGCAGAGCCAGCGTGTGGTGGATGGGCGGTGAGATCGAGCGCCCGGTGACCGCCTGCCGGATGGGCTTGAAGAGCTGGTTCCGCGACCAGCCGCGGGCCTGCCGGAGTCCCTCCAGCGCCGCCTCGATCGGCCCCGGCGACCACTCGACCGGCTCCAGCGCCGCCAGCGCGGCGCCCACCTTCTCCGCCGCCTCCCCGTCGGCCGCCGCCCGCGCCGGGGGCGACCACAGGTACTGGAGGAGATCGCGAGCGTCGCCCAGGCACTTCATCCGCTCCTGGAGCGCGGGGGCCGCCACCTCGATCGTGTCCGCGTCCAGTTCCGGAAGGAAGGGGCGCAGGCGCTCGGCGAGCGCGGCCGGCGGCAGGGACCGGATGTAGTGGCCGTCGAGCCAGTTGAGCCGGTCCCAGTCGAAGACCGCGCCGGCCTTCTGGACCCGCTCCAGGCTGAACTGCCGGCAGAGCTCCTCGAAGGTGAAGATCTCATCCTCGGTGCCGGGGTTCCAGCCCAGCAGAGCCAAGTAGTTGAGCATCGCCTCCGGCAGGTATCCGCGCTCCTGGAAGAGGCCGAGATTGGTCTCGACGTGCTTGCGCTTGCTGAGCTTGGAACGATCGGGGGCGAGCACCCAGGGCAGGTGCCCGTACTCGGGTACCTCGAACGCGAGGCTGCGGCAGAGAAGGATCTGAAGCGGTGTGTTGGAGATGTGCTCCTCCGCCCGGAGCACGTGCGTGATCTCCATCAGGCTGTCGTCGATGACGTTGGCGAAGTTGTAGGCAGGCCAGCCGTTGGACTTGACGCAGACGAAGTCCCCGAGCTCCGCCATCTGGAAGGAGATCTCGTCGCGGACGAGGTCGGTCCAGGTGAGGCTGCCTGAGTCCGGCATCCGGAAGCGGACCGTGAAGTCGCTTCGATCACGGGGAGGCTGGGTCAGGCAGCGGCGGGAGTAGCGGTAGGGCATCCGCCGCCGGCGCGCCTCCTCCCGCTCGGCGGTGAGCTCCGCCGGGGTGCAGTAGCAGCGGTACGCCGCGCCGGACTCCAGCAGCCGGATCGCGGCGGCGCGGTAGAGGTCGAGCCGTTCGCTCTGGCGGTAGGGACCGTGGGCGCCCCCGATGTCGGGCCCCTCGTCCCATTCGATCCCGAGCCACCGGAAGCCGGCGTAGATGCCGGCCTCGAAATCCTCGCGATTCCGTTGGTGGTCGGTATCCTCGATCCGCAGCACGAAGGCGCCGCCGCGGGAACGGGCGAAGAGGAGGTTGAAGAGCGCGGTATGGGCGCTCCCGAGGTGCACGAACCCGGTCGGGCTGGGCGCCATCCGCACCCGCACGGGGCGTTCGGACACCCGCATATCCTAGATCCGAAAAATGGGGGGGCCTCTGGCGCTGGTGGGAGGGGACGAGTTCCACCTCGGCAACGAGCCGCAGGACCGGCTGCTGGCGGCGGCCGCGGCGGGGGGCACCGCCTACGTCCTGCCCACCGCCGCGGCGAGATCCCGGCCCGACCTGGCCTCCGCCCACGCGCGGCGCTGGTTCGCGGGGCTCGGGCTCGAGGTCCGGGAGCTGCCGGTCCTCACGCGTTCCGACGCCAGGTCGGAACGCCTGGCCGAGCTGGCCGCCGGGGGCCACTTCTTCTACCTCGTCGGCGGGGATCCGGGACTCGTCGTCAGGGTGCTGGCGGACACCCCCGTCTGGCGGGCGATCGCCGCCGCCTGGGCATCGGGCGCCGCCCTGGCCGGTTCCTCGGCGGGCGCGATGGCGCTCTGCCGGTGGACTCTCATCCGCGCCGGCTGGCCGGTCCACGACGCTCGCCGCTATCGGGACGCGCTGGGGGTCGTCCCGGGCACGGCGCTGCTCCCGCACTTCGAGACCTTCGGCCGGCGCTGGGTGCCGTCGGCGAGGGCGGCGATGCCGGCTCCGGACGTCTGCCTGCTGGGCGTAGACGAGCGCACCGCCGCGGTCTGGGAGTCCAGCCGCTGGCGCTGCTACGGCGCCGGCGGGGTGACCGTGATCAGGGACGGGAGCCAGGCGCGCTTCGCATCGGGAGGCGAGCTGACCGGGATCCCCGCCCCCCTGTTCGAAGGCTCCGAACAACCCGGCTCCTAGACCGACCGGGGGGGCCAGGGGCCGCGAGGCGCCAGGGGCCGCGAGGCGCCCGGCGCGGGCGCATCAGACGGAGTCGCCGAGCCGGGCCCCCAGGAGCCCGACCCCGGTTCCCAGCGCCGCCCCAGCGATCACGTCGCTGGGGAAGTGGTGGCCCAGGTAGACACGGGAGAGGCCGACCGCCGCCGCCGTGGCCAGGAGGGCGGGCGCCTGCCGCGGATAGAAGGCGGCCAGGCTGGCCGCCGCCGCGAATGATCCCGACGCGTGCCCGGAGGGAAACGAGGGGTCGGTGCCCTCCGGCCCCACCACGACGGTGAGCTTGGCGAAGATCTCCGACGCGAACGGCCGCCGGCGCTTGAGCATGCCCTTGAGGAGCCCCTGGGAGAGTCCGATCGCGGCCAGCATCGAGACTGTGGCGGAGATCCCGGCGCGCCGCCCGCGCGGCCCCCCCAGCAGCTCCAGGCAGGCGCTCACCCCGACCCAGCCCGCCCCCTTGCCGAGATCGGAGAGCAGGCTCAGCCGCCGGTCGCCGGCCGCCGTGTGAGGGAGGCGGTTGATCAGCTGGTAGAGGCGTCGATCGAAGGTGCGCGGGGGGGACTTGCGGGGGCGTCGCATAAGCTGTCCATCATCGTGGCGGAGGCCGGGCCTGTGCGCAGGCTCCTGATCTTGAATTCGAGCGCGGGAAGGGCCGCGGCGGCCGCCGAACGGCTTCAGGCCGAGCTCGGCGACCACCGGGTCCTGGAGCTGGGGCCGGGCCAGGCGCTGGCGGAGGCGTATCGAGCATGCCCGACGACGACCGATGCGGTGGTCGTGGTGTCCGGCGGGGACGGCACCGTCGGGGCCGCCGTCCGCTGCCTGGCGGGGTCCGGGCGCACCCTGGGGATCGTCCCCACCGGGACCTACAACAACTTCGCCCGCGGCCTCGGTCTGCCGCTCGAGCCCGGGGCGGCGATCGAGGTCATCAAGACCGGGCGCCCGCGCTGGGTGGGTCTCGGTCGCGCCGGGGGCCAGCCCTTCGTCGAAGCGGCCGGGATCGGCTTCTTCGGCGAGGCGATCCTCGCCGGCGAGGCCGCCAAGGAGCTCCGCGCCGGCGAGCTGCTGGGCCACCTCCGGGGTCTCGCCGGCCAGGCACCGTTCCGGTACCGCCTGAGCGGAGACGCGCGGGGCTCGGGGACCGCGACCTCCATCATCGTGGCCAACACCGCCACGGTGGGCGCGGGCATTGTGGTCGGGGACGCCAGCCCCAACGATCCCCGGCTGGAGGTGATCGTCGAAGGCGCCGAGAACCGGCTGGGTGCGCTCTGGGGCCTGCTCATGAACGTTCTCCGCAGGCGCACGGCCGCTCCTCAGCGCAGCCATCGCGTGAGTCGCGTCCGGATCGAGACCGGGCCCGCCGCGCCCGTCTTCGCGGACGTCTTCGAGGTGGGGACGACGCCGGTCGAGTTCGAGGCGCGCCCGCGGGACCTGAAGGTGATGCTGCCCCGTTGACGGCGGCCCCGCGGCTGGTCTCCGAGCGAGTCAGGGTCGGAGACCTGGAGATCCACCACACGCGGGGCGGCCGCGGCTCGCCCCTGCTGCTGGTGCACGGCCTCGGGTCGTCCGGCTACATCGAATGGCGTTACAACCTCGCCGACCTCGCCCGGCACCACCGGGTCCTGGCGCCCGACCTGCCCGGCTTCGGACGCAGCGACAAGCCGCGCACGCGGTACGGCGTGCCCTTCTTCGCGCGGACCCTGGACGCCTACATGGAACGACTGCGGCTGCGTTCGGCCGCCGTCGTCGGGGCCTCCCTGGGGGGCCGGGTCGCGATCGAGCTCGCCTTGCAGCGCCCCGCCCGCGTGAGCCGCCTCGTGCTCGTGAACTCGCTCGGCCTGGGCCGCCCCCGGGTGAGGCTCTACTACCCGCTGATGATGATGCCGCGGGTGGGCGAGGCCGTCATGGGGCTGGTCCGCGAGGGCGTCCGGCGCGCCCCTCTCGAAGTCGTCCGGCGGGTGGCCGCGCGCCATCTGGGCGCCCGGGCCGACGCCGGGCACCTGATCGACGAGGGGTACCTGGCCGACATCCGGGAGCTGCACTCCCAGCGTGGCTTTGGCGAGGCCTATCTGGCCACCGTGCGCTCACTGGCTCGCCTCGGATCCGCCGTCCACAACCGCGATCTGGCCGATCGCCTCGCGCGCCTCGACAAGCCGGTGATGCTCATCTGGGGCGCGGACGACCCCCTCTTCCCGGTCGAGCACGCGCTCGCCGCGCACCGGCTCATCCCCGACTCCCGCCTGGAGATCGTGGAGAACGCCGGCCACTCGCCCCAGGCGGAGCGGCCCGACGACTTCAACCGGCTGCTGAGAGGATTCGTTGGCGGATAGCCGACCTCGCGAGGGTGAGTACCACGGGCCCGAGTACCTGGCCGCCGTCGCCGCTCCGGCGGCGGCGACTGACCTTCAGCTCGATCCCTGGCAGCCGCCCCGGCTGTACCGCTTCGTGGTCTGGCTGGTCAAGTGGCTGGTGCCGATCCTGTACCGCGTCCAGGTGGTGGGGGTGGAGAACCTGCCTCCGCCGCCCTACATCGTGGCCAGCAACCATCAGGCCTGGTATGACGTCGCATTCCTCGCGGCGGCCTTCCCGGCGGTGCCGATGATGCACTCGATGGCGAATCGGGACACCATCTTCGACCGCCGCTGGAAGCGCGCCCTGGCGCCCCGTCTGGGGGTCTTCCCGATCTCGCTCAACCGGGCCGACCTCGACCCGTCGGGGGTCGCCGCGGTCTACCGCGTGCTCGCCCACGGGGGCGTCATCCTGATGTTCCCCGAGGGCCGCTACTCGCAGGGCCGGGAGCTGCTGCCGCTAAAGAAGGGAATCGGCCACTTCGCCCTCGAGGCGGGGGTGCCGATCGTGCCGGTGGCCCTGGAGGGGGTGGACCGGCTGCGGCTGCGGGGCCGGGTCGAGATCTCGATCGGGGCCCCGATCCGGCCCCGGCCACCTCGGTGGTGGACCACCCACCGCCGCGTGATCGGCACCGTGGAGTCGGTCCGACAGGCGATCCTGACCGCGTTCAAGCTGGCGGAGGCGCCGGCGGCGCCGCTGCCCGTCCGGATGCTGCGGCGGGCTTCCGCGATCCTGGGCGCTCTTCGCGGCGCCCGGAGGAACGGTCCGGCCGCCTGATCGGGGTCCTACCTGACGGCGAGGCAGGTGATGGTCTTGAAGACGCCCTCCACCTTCTGGATCTTGTCCACGATCAGCGCGCCGATCGCGTTGACGTCGGCGGCCTCGCAGACGGCGATGACGTCGTATTCCCCGGTGATGGCGTCGGCGGCCGTGATGCCGCTCTGTCCCTGCATCCTCTTGGCCACATCGAGTGCCCTGCCTGGCGACGCGTTGATGAGCACGTAAGCCTTCATGTGGCGACCCCTCCAAAGACATTTCCGAGCCGCTGAGCCCCGACTCCACGGAGCTTAACCCCGGATTCACCGATTTGGTGCGAGCGAATTGGCGTGGATGGGCGCCAAGGCGTCGCCTCGGACCGTTGGATCGGGGTCAAGACCCGGCGCGCGTTGGCGCCCCCCGTCAATCGGGAGAAGGCTGCCGGCCGCCCGTCAGGGCCCGGATCATCACCTCGTCGGTGACGTTCGCTCCCGAGACCACGGCGGCGACGGTCTCGTGCGAGCTCGTGCGGTGGTGATGGAGCAGCGCCGCCACCGCAGCCGCTCCGGCGGGCTCGGTCAACAGGTGCTCCCACTCGAAGAGCAGGCGGATCGCGCGCAGCATCTCGGCGTCGGACACCACCACCACCTCGTCCACCAAGCGGCTCGCGATCTCGAAGCAGAGCTCGCCAGGACGGCTGGCGGCGAGGCCGTCAGCGATCGTGTCGACGCTCTCCAGCGCGACCGGGCGCCCCGCTTCCAGAGAGCGTCGCATGCAGGCGGCGCCGGCCGGCTCGACGCCCACCACCCGGGTCCGGGGAAGGCGCGACCGGACATGGGTGGCGATACCGGCGATGAGACCGCCTCCGCCGACCGGGACCAGGACGGTGTCCACCTCCGGCAGCTCGCGCAGCATCTCGACGCCGACCGTGCCCTGGCCCGCGATCACGTCGTGATCGTCGAAGGCGTGTACGAAGATCGAGCCCTGGCGTTCCCGCTCGCGCAGCGCCTCCCGGTAGGCCCCGTCGTAGTTGCGCCCCGCCTGGACGACCCGGGCCCCGAGGCGCCTGATCGCCTCCACCTTGAGTCGGTTGGCGTTCTCGGGGACGAACACGGTGGCCGGGGCGCCGAAGGCCCGAGCCGCGTAGGCGACGCCCTGGCCGTGGTTCCCGGCGGACGCCGTGATCACACCCCGGGCGCGCTCCTCGGGGCTGAGGTTGAGGATCTTGTTGAGCGCTCCCCGAACCTTGAAGGCGCGGATCGGCTGCACCGTCTCGATCTTGAGATGGACGTGGCACCCGGCCTTGGCCGTGAATGCCGGCGAGTACTGGAGGGGGGTGGCGGGGAGATGGGGCCCCAGGTCCTTGGCCGCCCGCTCGACGTCGGCCGCGCTCACGGCCGTCCGCCCCTCGCTCACCTCCCTCAAGACGGCACTCATTCTAGGAGCGGCCGCGAGGGCTCCCGGCGGGGCGGCGGAGGGGGCGGTGATCGAGCCCGGGCTGAGCTGGGTAGGATCGTTCCCGTGAACGAGGACGTCGAGATGATGAACGACCGGGAGAAGGCCCGGGTCCGCGCCCGCGAGAGAAAGCTCCGCGGGCCTGCCGTCGTCGCCGACAACCCCGGCCTCAAGAGGCTGCAGCTGCAACTGGCCCTCCGCCGCCGCGCCACCCGCCGCCTGGCCCGCTAGCAGGCTGGGCCGTCGCCAGGCCACGGCGGGGGGCGATAGATTGTCAGGATGAGCCCGCTGCCCGTCCGCAAGGCCGTCTTCCCCGCCGCCGGCCTGGGCACGCGATTTTTGCCGGTCACCAAGGCGCAGCCCAAGGAGATGCTGCCGCTGGTCGACAAGCCGACCATCCAGTACGGAGTCGAGGAGGCGATCGCGTCCGGCATCGAGGAGGTGATCATGGTCACCGGCGGCGGCAAGCGGGCGATCGTTGACCACTTCGACCGCTCGCGTGAGATCGAGTTCTATCTCGCCGACCGGGGCAAGGACGACCTGCTCGGGATCCTGGAGGAGGTGGACCGGCTCAGCGACCTGGTCGACATCACCTACATCCAGCAGAAGGAGCCGCTGGGACTCGGCCACGCCGTCTGGACCGCGCGCCGGCTGGTCGGCGATGAGCCGTGCGCGGTCCTCCTCGCCGACGATGTCATTCTCGGCCGGCAGCCGTGCCTCCGGCAACTGATGGATGTGCACCGGCAGACGGGGGCCACGGTGCTGGCCGCCCGCCGGGTCGAGGCCTCCCAGGTCGGCCGGTACGGCATCATCGCCACCGGCGAGTCGAAGGGGGCCGTGCACCAGGTCACCGACCTGGTCGAGAAGCCGGAGCTGGGGCGCTCACCCTCGAACCTGGCCATCCTGGGACGCTACGTGCTGGCCCCGGCCGTGCTCCGCGCCCTGGGCGAGACCGAGCCGGGCGCTGGCAAGGAGATCCAGCTCACCGACGCCATCCGGCGCACCATCCCGGGCGGCCAGGTGGTGGCTCTCGAGTTCGAGGGCGATTATTACGACACCGGCACGGTGGCCGGCTACCTGAAAGCGAACCTGAGCCTCGCGCTGAAGCGGGAGGACCTACGCGAGGAGATGCTCAGTGTCATCCGCGAACTGGTCGGCTCGGGCGATCAGGCGGGCATGGCGGAGGTATAATCGGTGGGCTCGATGAGTTCGCCCTCCCCGCGCTTGAACACATGCCATGTCTGTTCCCAGAAGGCGATTCGATGACGAGAAGGCGGTGCGCTATCAGACCGCAGACCTCGACTACGAGGTCGAGGTCGCACGCACCCTCAACAAGTGGTGCGTCACCGTCTACCAGGTGGCGGACCGCGCCATCCTGGCCCAGGACTTCTTCCCGGAGCGCTGGAAGGCGCTGGCGAGGGCGCAGGACTTCCTCCGCCTGCTGAACCAGCGCAATAAGGCTCAGGGGGAGGGCGAGGAGCCCGCCCCGGCGGAATTCTAGGAGATCCACTGAGAACGGGGGCTTGGAATCGCGGCTCGTGAGCCCGTCATTCCTGCGCCGCGAGTGGGGTGCGGCCACCTTCGTGATCACGGTTCTGGTCGGGGTCATCGTGGTCCCGGTGGCGCTCTACTTCGGCCACCAGCCCCCCGCCCAGGCGGCCCCGCGCTCGCCGACGCCGACCGTGTCGGCCACCGCCGGCCCCCGCCCCAGCCCCGGCGTCAAGACGTCGCCCCGCCTCAGCCCCTCCGCCCACCCCTAGCGGACTGTAGCGGTCGGATGTCTGAGCGCCTCGAGCGGATCTGAGCCTCAGGGCGACCAGAGCACGACATGGCCGTTGGGCCGGACGATCTGGTCGAGCCGGAGCTCCATCTCGGCGAGGCGGTGGGGAGCCTGGACCTGGATCTCGATCCGCTCGGCCAGCCGGAGCCCGGCCCGAAGCGCGCAGTCCTGGAGGAAGGGGAAGCAGACGGGGCGGACGAGATTGCAGACGTAATCGAGGGAGCCCTGCGCGCCGTCCTCGAGCGTGCGACCCGCAAGGCTCTGGTCGCGGAAGGCGATCACGGCCACCTCGTCAGCGAGCAGGACGGGGTCGGTCCAGGCGTGCGACTCCCCGACCGGCTCGCGGAGCAGGCGCAGCCGCTCGACCAGCTTCCGCATCGGCCCCGGCGGGCCCTCGATGAGGAGGGGGACGTCACGGGCGCGCGAAAAGGCCGTCTGTCCCGGGTACTGGGCCGTGAAGCCGAGATCCGAGACGCCGGCGAAGGGAGCGGGCACCTTGATGGTGATCTCTTCCATGGCGACGCCTGCTGGAACGTTGCACGCCGGGCTGCGAACCCGCCTGAGGGGGATTCTACGGCCGGCAGCCCCGATGTGGGCTCAAAGTGTGCAGATGACCGGGATGCCCCTCGCCGGCGTGCGGATCCTGGATCTGACCCGCCTGGTACCGGGAGCCGTCTGCACCCTGACCCTGGCGGACATGGGCGCGGACGTGGTCAAGGTCGAGCAGCCGGGCGGCGGCGACCCGCTCCGCTCGATGCCGCCCCTGGTGGCCGGACGGAGCGCGCTCTTCGACGCCCTCAACCGCAACAAGCGGAGCCTGGCCCTCAACCTCAAGCCGGCGTCGGGGCGGGATCTCCTCGTCGAACTGGCGAAGACCGCCGACGCGCTGGTGGAGGGCAACCGGCCGGGTGTGATGGCCCGCCTCGGCCTCGGCTGGGAGGTCCTCCATGCGGCCAACCCGCGCCTGGTCATGTGCTCGATCACCGGCTACGGGCAGACGGGACCGCTCTCGGCCCGCGCCGGGCACGACATCAACTACATGGCCCTGGCGGGCGCGCTCTCGCTGACGGGGCCGGTGGCGGGCGGCCCCATGACGCTCGGCCTCCAGGTGGCGGACGTCGGTCCCGGCGGCGTGGGCGCGGCGTGCTCGATCCTGGCCGCCCTGCTCGAGGTCGCTCGCGGTGCCGGGGGGCGGCACCTGGACGTCTCCATGACCGACGGGGCCGCCGCCTGGACCGCCCTCCAGATGGCGGAGATGGCCGCCTCGGGCCGGAGGCCGGAGCGTTCCCGCGGGCGCCTGACCGGCCTCTACCCGTGCTACCGCATCTACGCCTGCGCGGACGGCTTCCTCAGCGTGGGCGCGCTCGAGCCCAAGTTCTGGTCTACTCTCTGCCAGGCCCTTGGGCGGCAGGATCTGATCCCCCTCCAGTTCGCCGAGGGGGAGGAGGGCGCGCGCGCCCATCGCCAGATGGAGGCCGTCTTCGCCGTCGGGACCCGCGCCCAGTGGGAGGCGAAGCTTGCCGGCCGGGACGTCTGCGTCGAGCCGGTCCTGGAGCTGGACGAGGTTGAGCGCCATCCCCACGCGGTCGCTCGCGGCCTCGTCTTGCGCTCGCCAGAGGGGGTCGAGATCGCCCCCCCGGGGCGCCTGCAGGCGGGATGGCGGCGGCTCGACCCCCCGGAGCTGGGCGAGCACACGGCGGAGGTGCTTCGCGAGGTGGGCGTGGACGCCGCCGGGCTGGAGCGGCTGAGATTGTCGCGTGCCGTCTGAGCCGGGCTCGCCTCAGCCGCGGGTGATCTCCCGCCAGACGCGATCGACCTGGCCCCGGGTGGCCTCCCGGGTGCCCGAGTTGTCGATCACGTGGGTGGCCCGGCGGACCTTGGCCGCGATCGGCAACTGGGCGGCGATGCGGGCGCGGGCGTCCGCCTCCGTGTAGCCGGCCCCTCCCACCAGGCGCCCGACCTGCATCTCCGCAGAGATGTGCACGACGATCACCGCGTCCATCCCGGCGTCGAGGCCGTTCTCGTAGAGGAGCGGGATCTCGAGCACGACGGTGGGATCGCCGCGTTCGGAGGCCGCCGCCTGCCGGGCGGCCATCCAGTCCCGAACCCGGGGGTGGACGATCGCATCGAGACGGCGCCGGGCCTCCTCGTCGCTGAAGACGAGCTCGGCCAGCCCCGCCCGGTCGAGGCGTCCCTCGCGCACGTAGGTCTCCCCGAACTCGGCCACGACCTCGTCGAAGCCGGGGGTTCCCGGTTCGACGACCGCCCTCGCCGCCTTGTCGGCGTCGATCACCGTGGCGCCCAGGTCTCGCAGCATCGCGGCCACCGTGCTCTTACCCGAGCCGATGCCGCCGGTGAGGCCGATCAGCTTCATCCGGACCTGATTATCGAGATGCTCGGCCCGGGCCGCGTGATGTCCGAGAAGCCCCAGATGGGCAGCCAAAAGGAGTCGAGCGGGTCGTAGACGGCACCCCGGGGGGGCAGGCCCGAGTAGGCGGAGATCCTGAAGAGGGCGTCGCGCCCGTCTGGCATGGGCGCCTGCTCGGGCGGCCCGGAAGCCAGGAGGGTGAACCCCGGGCGACCCTGGTCGATCCGGAAGCGGGTGGTGTAGCGGCCCTGGGCGTAGCTCGCCGCCAGCCGGTCGGAGACCCAGCGCTGGTTCGCCCTCACCTGACCGGCATCGTAGAAGGGGCTCGCGTAGTAGGCGGCCTGGATGCTGGCGCCGGGCGGCAGGTGCGAGACCATCCACGCCGCCGCCAGCGCCCTGGTGTCGGTGGTGCCCAGGATGCGGTCGGTCTCCACCGAGGCGTACGCCGACGGCAGCGCGAGCAGGACGGCGGCGGCGGCCCCGGCCGGCACCAGGCGTGGCGGCAGCCCGCCCACCAGGGCCCCGGCCAGCAGGCACAGGGCGGGCAGCAGGGGCAGTTCGTAGCGGAAGAAGTCCTCGTGGCCGGCCCCCGTCACGGCCAGGTAGGCGAGGCTGAAGACGACCAGCGCGAGGTCGGGCGGGCGGCGCCGCGCGAGTGCCAGCGCGAGCCCGGCCAGGGAGAGGGCGAAGGTGCCGAGGCCGAGGCCGAAGGGCAGTGTCACGGTGGTGTGGAAGACCCAGCCGATCGGCAACCCCTGCCCCCGCCCGACCAGGTTCCGGCTGATGAACGCGAATCCGTGCAGGTAGGGGAGGGGATGCCAGACGAAGACCAGGCAGGGGATCGCGAAGGCGACCAGCGCCGCTCCCGCCGCGACGCCCACCCGGGCTCGGCGCCCGGACCGACCCCGCGTGATCGCCAGCACGAGCACGAACACCAGCGCGAGACCGCCGGTGTACTTGGCCGCCGCCGCCAGGCCGGCCAGGGTTCCGGCG
>JBOHUX010000038.1:0-16426 GCA_050734915.1 Candidatus Dormibacteraceae bacterium | reverse complement strand
GCTCTGGATGAGGGCGGGGGATGTCGTCGAAGTGTTCATCGAGGGGGTGGGGACGATCCGCAACCCGGTCGTCGACGACGTGCTCCCCGCCGGTAGCCGGCGCTGGGTGGAGGCGATCGCGGCTGGCGTGGCTCCCGCTCGCTAGATCCAGCGCCGCGCTGTTCTCAGGGGCCGCCGATGGGGATCGTGACGCTGTTGAAGAGCAGGCCGAGATCGGGACTCCAGACGATCTTGTCCGCCGACAGCCGGCCGGGCGGGGCGCGGAAGCAGAGGCGCTCGGGACCCGCGGAGGTGCCGTACTTGATGCGGAGCTCACCCCAGTTGGGACAGCCCGCGGGGAAGACCTCGGGCCTCGATACGTGATCCGCCCCCACCAGGGCAAAATCAGCCGGGCTGGTGTGGTTGTAGTCGTTTGCCGACAGGGGGCCGGCATCGCCCCGGTTGTGAAAGGTGACGGTCATCGACACCAGGGAGCCGCGCACGGCCATGTGGGCGAAGACCGCCTGGAAATGGCTCGGCGCCGCACAGGGCTGCGGAGCGCATGGCGTGGCGGCGGAACCGGTGCTCGACGGGCCCTGCGTCGCCAGGACGGCCAGCACGGCTCCGGCGAGCACCACCGCCGCCGCGCCGGGGAGTAGGAGCCACCGCCGGTGTCGAGACCCGCGCCTCACGGTCGGGGAACGGGATCGAGCGGGCAACGGTTTCGCCGCTCGGGAGTGGCCGGGATGAGCTCGCAGCGAGCGCGGGCCGGCCCCCGTTTACTCAGGCGGCCCCGACCGGCACCTCGAGCTCGAAGACGATCTCGACCTGGTCGGCCACCCGCAGCGCGCCCAGCAGTGCCGTGTAGGGTTTGATGCCCCAGCTCGTCTGCCGGACCGTCGCCGCGCCGCGGACGTTGAGCCGGCCGCCGGCCTGCTCGAGCTTGACATCCACGGTGGCCGGCTGGACACGGCCGTTCATCTCCAGGCTCCCCTCCAGCGGGCCGCCGGCCGAGGCGCCCGCTTCCGAGAGGCGGCTCAGGCCCTCGGCGTGAAAGCTGATCTCAGGATGCGTCTCGGCCTGGAGGATCCTGCTCTCCAGGGTCGACTTGATGTCCCGCCGATCCTTGTCGGTGAGCGGCTTGGCACCCCCCTTCCCCTCCCGGACCTCCAGCGAGCGGGCATCGACATGGACGTCGAGAGGCCCGCCCGGGGCTTGCAGCGTGCCCTCCCACCTGGTCGCCTCGATGACGAGGTCATGCCCGGCCCTGGCGCCGAGCCCCTCGCGGTGGGTGCGCACGGTCAGGCTCCCGTTCTGGGGGCCGAGCTTGATGGTTCCGGATGGAAGGCTCATGACCACTTTTATCCTACGAGCCGGCGCGGGAGGTCGCGGGGCCCCCCCTGCCCGGTGACGTTCGGCGGACCAGATGGATGCCTTGCTTGCGAGGGGCAGGGGGCGGGACAATGCGTTCGTGCCCGCCGCCAATCCCCGCGCCGAAAGGCTCGCCACCGAACTGGAAGCCGCCCAGGCGGACTTCATTCGCCTCGTCGAGACGCTGACCCCCGCGCAATGGCGCGTGGTGGGAGCGAACTACCCGCAGCGTTTCAACGACGAGGATGAGGGCCGCCCGGTCGGGGTCATCGCCCACCACGTCGCCGTCAGCGGGCCGGTGATCATGGACCGGATCCGGCGGATGTCGGAAGGCCGCGATCTGCCGTCCGTCGACTTCCGGGCCATCAACGCCGGTCACGCCGCCGAGCACGCGGCCGCCACCCGGGAGGAGGTCCTGGGGCTGCTTCGGGACACCGGGCACGAGATCGCCGGGGCCGTGCGTGGCATCGAGGACGGCCGTCTGGACCGGTCGCGTGACACGCCCGCCGGTCCGCTGTCGGTGGCGCAGCGGCTGGAACGGGTGCTGATCGGCCATCTGAGGGTCCACCAGGGTTCCATCGAGGCCGCGATCGCGGCCGCCGCGGCGCCGGTCGAGGAGTGATCCAGGGCCGGGCAGGCGCGCCTGGCCAGGCAGCCGGCCGCGTCCGTTGGGGAGCGCCTGACGGGCGCCGCCCGCTCGGATCATCGGCGTTCAGCGGGACGCGCCCGCGGCGGAACCGGGCTACCGCCCGGCGGGCACCGCCGCGACCGCGGCGCCGGGAGGCGCGCCGTCCACCTCCACCGCGGCGCCTCGGAACTGGGCCGCGTGGAGTCGGTGGTAGGCGCCCCGGGCGGCCAGCAGCTCCTCGTGGGTGCCGCGCTCGACGATCCGGCCCGACTCCATGACCAGGATCAGGTCGGCGTCGCGGATGGTGGACAGTCGGTGGGCGATCACGAAGCTGGTGCGGTCGGAGCGGAGGGCCGCCATCGCCCGCTGGACGAGCACCTCGGTGCGGGTGTCGACCGAGCTGGTGGCCTCGTCCAGGATCAGAAGCGAGGGGTTGGCGAGGAACGCGCGGGCGATGGTCAGCAGCTGCTTCTCGCCCGCGCTCATGTTGCTCCCCTCGTCGTCGATGACGGTGGCGTAGCCGTCCGGCAGGCTGTGCACGAAGCGGTCTACGAAGGTGGCCTCGGCGGCGGCGCGGATCTCCTCCTCGCCCGCGCCCGGGTTCCCGTAGGCGATGTTGTCGCGGATCGTGCCGCCGAAGAGCCAGGTGTCCTGCAGCACCATGCCGATCTGGGAACGGAGGTCCTCTCGACGCATGGCGGTGATGTCGACGCCGTCCAGCGTGATCCGGCCCGAGTCCAGCTCGTAGAAACGCATGATCAAGTTGACGAGGGTGGTCTTGCCGGCGCCGGTGGGTCCGACGATGGCGATCGTGTGCCCCGGCTCGGCGACCAGGGACAGGTCCTCGATCAAGGGCGCGTCCTGACGGTAGCGGAAGTGGACGTGCTCGAACTCGACCCGGCCGTGCCGGCTCCAGGGCAGAGCCGGCCTCGCGGGATCAGCGCTCTGCTCGGGGGCGTCGAGCAGCTCGAAGACGCGTTCGGCGGAGGCGACTCCAGACTGCAGCAGGTTGGCCATCGAGGCGACCTGGGTCAGCGGCTGGGTGAACTGGCGCGAGTACTGGATGAAGGCCTGCACGTCGCCCAGGCTCATGGAGCCGGTGGCCACTCGCACGCCGCCGATGACGGCGATGGCGACGTAGTTGAGATTGCCGATGAACATCATCGCCGGCATCATCAGCCCGGAGATGAACTGAGCTCCGAAGCTGGCCTCGAAGAGCTCGTGGTTGCGCTTCTCGAAGACCTCCTCGACCTCGCGCCGGCGCCCGAACACGGTGACCAGCTCATGGCCGGTGAACGCCTCCTCGATGTGGGCGTTGAGGGCGCCCGTATGGGCCCACTGGGCGACGAACAGCCTCTGCGAGCGCCTGGCGACCTGGGTCGCGACGAGCATGGACACGGGGATGGTGACGACGGCGACCACGGCCAGGAGGGGGGAGACCACGAACATCATGGCCAGGACCCCGATCACGGTCAGGAGCGAGGTCAGCAGCTGGCTCATCGTCTGCTGGAGCGATTGCGAGACGTTGTCGATGTCGTTGGTGACCCGGCTCAGCAACTCGCCACGGGGTTGCTGGTCGAAGAACGGGAGGGGCAGCCGGTTTAGCTTGTCCTCGACCTCCGCCCGGAGCCCGAGCACGGTGCGCTGGACGACGTCGTTGAGAAGGTAGCCCTGCATCCAGCTGAAGACGGAGGACGCCACGTAGAGCGCCAGCGCCCAGGCGAGGACGGCGCCCAGGGCACCGAAGTCGATGCCGCGGCCGGGAATGACGTGCATCCGGGCCAGCAGGCTCGCGAGGTTGGGATTGCCCGCCGCGTGGGTGGCGGCGACCGCCTGCTCGAGGCTCGTCCCCGCCGGGAGCCGGCGGCCGATGGCGCCGCTGAAGATGATGTCCGTCGCCCGCCCCAGGACCTTCGGACCGACGACCAGGAACGCCACGCTGGCCACGCCCAGCCCGATCACGGCCACTACCCTTGGCCCCTGCGGCCGCAGACGCCCCACCAGCCGCCGCGCCGAGGGGCCGAAGCGCATCGGCTTCTCGGTCGGCATGCCGGCGCCTCCGAATGGACCGCCACCGAACCCGCTCCGGCGCGGCACCCGCGGGCGCTCGGCCATCGCCGGCGGGTTCGTGGGTGCCGGCCGCTCGCTCATGCCGCCGGCTCCGCGGCCTGCTGGGACTGGGCGATCTCGAGATAGGTCGTGCAGCCCGCCAGCAGCTCTTCGTGAGTGCCGAGACCGACGACGGCTCCGTCCTCCAGAACGACGATCTGGTCGGCACCGGCGATGGTGGAGACCCGCTGCCCGACGATGACCACCCCGGCGCCGGCCGTGTGGGTGCGGAGCGCGGCGCGAAGCTGGGCGTCGGTGGCCAGGTCGAGCGCGGAGAAGGAGTCGTCGAAGAGGTAGATCTCGGGTCGCCGGACCAGCGCCCGGGCGATCGCCAGCCGCTGGCGCTGCCCGCCCGAGACGTTGGTGCCGCCCTGGGTGATGGGCGCCGCCAGTCCGCCCGGCATCGCCTCCACGAAGTCGCGCGCCTGGGCCACGGTGAGCGCCTCCCAGAGCTCGTCGTCGCCGGCCTCGGGATCGCCGTAGCGGAGGTTGCTGGCGACGGTGCCCGTGAACAGGTAGGGCTTCTGGGGCACGAGGCCGATCCGGCTCCAGAGGGCCTCGGGGTCGAGGTCACGGACATCGACTCCGTCGATGAGCACCGCGCCCGAGGTGGTGTCGAAGAGCCGGGCGACCAGGGACACGAGCGTGGTCTTCCCGGCCCCCGTGCTGCCGATGACGGCGGTGGTCTGCCCGGGGCCGGCTCGCAACGTGATCCCGCGCAGGACCGGGGCCGCGGCGCCCGGGTAGCGGAACCCCACGTCCCGCAGCTCCAGCTCGGCCCGCCCGTGAACCTCGCGCACCGGCCGGGCCGCCGGGAGCACCGAGGGCGTGGTCTCCAACACCTCGCCGATCCTGTCGGCGGAGACCGCGGCTCGCGGAATCATGATGGTCATGAAGGTCGCCATCATCACCGCCATCAGGATCTGCATCAGATACATCAGGAAGGCGGTCAGGGCGCCGATCTGCATCTGACCGGAATCGACCCGGCCGGCCCCGAACCAGAGCACGGCGATGCTGGAGGCGTTGAAGATCAGCATGACGGTCGGGAAGATGAGGACCATCAGGCGCCCGGCGCGCAGCGCCGTGCCGGTCAGCTCGGCGTTGGCGTCCGCGAACCTCGCCGTCTCCTGGGGTTCGCGGACGAAGGCGCGCACGACGCGGATGCCCCAGAGCTGCTCTCGCAGGATGCGGTTGACGACGTCGATGCGGCTCTGCATGGCCCGGAACTGGGGCACCATCCGGGTCACGATGAGGCCGATCGACAGGATCAGGGCGGGGACTGAGACCAGCATGAGCCAGGAGAGCCCGACGTCCTGACGCAGCGCCATGATGATGCCGCCGACGCACATGATGGGCGCCGCGACCATGATCGTGAGGCTCAGCGCGACCATGGTCTGCACCTGCTGCACGTCGTTCGTGTTGCGGGTGATCAGCGACGGCGCTCCGAACCGTGCCACCTCGCGCGCCGAGAAGGACCCCACCCGGTGGAAGATGGCCGAGCGGACGTCCCGGCCGAATCCCATCGCCGCCCGGGCGCCGAAATAGACGGCCGTCGCCGAGCAGACGATCTGGACCAGGGTCACCGCGAGCATCCACGCGCCCGTGGTAACGATGTAGCCGGTGTCCCCCCTCGCCACGCCGCGGTCGATGATGTCGGCGTTGAGGCTGGGCAGGTAGAGCGAGGCCATCGTCCCCACCAGCTGCAGCGCGACGACGACGACGAGGGCAGAGGAGTACGGCCGAAGATAGGCGCGTAGCAGCCGGCTCAGCAAGGCCGGGACCCGGTGCGCAGGCCCCTGGGTTCCGGGGGTGACATCGGGGCAACTCTAACCGCCGTTGTCGGCCTGGGGGGCTTCCCGACTCGATCGACGACGCGGCCTCGGGGCAACCTCGCGCCGCAGGCGGCAGGCAGGATGACGCGACGAAGGAGCGAGGGGGCCCCTATGCTCCCTCGGTCGGGCCGGGACCGGATTCGTGCCAGCCCTCGGCCTCGCGGAGGCGCCGGCTGAGACTCTGAAGGAGCCGGTAG
Source organism: Candidatus Dormibacteraceae bacterium (assembly GCA_050734915.1). GTDB lineage: Bacteria > Chloroflexota > Dormibacteria > Dormibacterales > Dormibacteraceae > JBOHUX01. The sequence goes on along the minus strand of JBOHUX010000038.1, from coordinate 10,310 downwards.
GAGATCTCGGGATGCTCGACGAGGAAGGCCTTGAAGCTCCACTGGGGAACGGCCACGACGGTCAGGTCGCTCGTGACCGTGACCGTCGCGCTGCGGCCCTCGTTGTCGAGCAGTGACATCTCACCGATGTGATCACCCGGCCCCAGGGTCCGGCGGCGTCCGTCCGGCATCGAGGCCTCGGCCTCGCCAGCGAGGATGACCATGAAGCCAACCCCTTCGGAGCCTCTGACCATGAGTGTCCGGCCGGCCGGGTGGGTGACCTCGCCGAACTCGTTGGAGAGCCTCTTGAGCTCCTTCTCCGGCAGGCCCTGGAAGAACTTCACCGAAGCCAGCTCCGTCGGCATGCGGCCACTCTAGCAGCCGTTCCGGACGTGCGGGCGCACATTCCGGCCATACGCGTCCGCGCGCCATGGCTTCTTCATCCCCCGCATCCAGGCGTTCCCCGGCTCCTCGGGTCTCCCCGACGTCCGCCCTCGTTCGGCGCCGGGGGCCCGGCGTCCTCCAACTCCGGTGCTACGCTGATGCGCCGGTGCGCACGCAACCCGAACGGGGCACGGCAGGGGGCCGGCTCGCGGGGCTCCTGGAGGCGCTGGCCCGCTTCCCGCACGGAGCCGCCATCAAGTCGGACGCGCAGTTGGAGGCCGCTCTTCGCGCCCGGGTCGGGCTGATCGTGATCCTGCGCGGCAACGGTCTCCAGATGGGGCCGGTCCTGCACCGGGTCCACGGCGCGGGCAAGCTGGCCGCCGTCCACCTGGACCTCGTGGACGGGCTGGAGGACAGCCTGGAGGGCGTGCACTGGCTCCGGCGCTGCGGGACGGAGGCGATCATCACCTCCCGCGCGCAGGTGGTGAGGGCGACGCGCGCCGCCGGCCTGATCGCCATCCAGCGGCTGCTGGTGACCACGCGCATGTCGCTCGAATCGGGGCTGGTCGCCGTCCAGCGGGCGCAACCCGACATCGTGGAGATCCTGCCGGGCGTGATACTTCCCCACATCCGCGACCTGGTCCTGCCCCGGCTCATCCAGCCGGTGCTTGCGGGCGGGTTCGTTCGCAGTCTCGAGGACGCGCGAGCCGTGCTCGACGCCGGCGCGGTGGGAATCACCACCAGCTCGCCGGAGCTGTGGGTTTGACCGCCCCCCCAGCGGCGGGGATCGTCCTGCCGAGGCTCCTGCTGGTGACGTCCGGATCCGGCCCGGCTTCGGGGTGGGAGATCGCCGTCCGGACCCTGCTCCGGGGCACGAGCCTCCAGGCGCTGGTGGCCGTCGCCGCGTCGGAGGTGCCCCCGCTGGCCATCGACCTCGATTCGATCGCCGGCCTGGCGGCCGACGAGGCCGCCGCGGAGTTCGTGGTCGGGACGCTGGGCGTGCGGGTGGTGATGACCAGGCGCGCGGCCCTGGCCCCGGTCATCTCGGGTGCGGGCGGCCTCTGCCTGGTCCGCGTGAACGCTCTCGATTCGACCGGGATGGCCAGAACCCTGACCGTGCCCCCCGCGGTCCAGGCAGGGACGGCCGTCTCGCCCGGCCTCGCCGTGCCCCACCTGCCGCGGGCGGAGCGCGACCGGCTGGGCCGGCCGCTGGTCGCATACGGCCTGATCCGGACTCCCGAGGAGGCGGAGACGGTGTTCGACTCTGGCGTGACCACGATCGCGGCCCGGCCGGACAATCCGGCCGACCGCCGCTGGAGCATCTGGGCCGCTGGGGCGCCGGTGACCGCGGTTCCACGATCGAGCGCTTGACAAGCGGCTGACGAGGACCAAGAATCGGCGCACACACAGGCTCATCGGGACACGAAGAGAAAAGTCCCGCTTCGGCCGCCTGGCCGAGGCGTGGACTTTTTGTTTTGGCTTCGGGTTCGGGTGGCCGATTCCGCGAGGAGGTCCTGAAGATGTCCGAGACGCCAGTCGAATCGATGGCCACGAGCGGGGACGCGGCGCCCCGACTCCGAGGCCGGGCAGGGTCCCGCTGGGGGCAGGTGAGATCCGGTCTCTGGGGCGAGATGATGGCCGAGTTCTTCGGCACCTTCGTCCTCATCGCCTTCGGTGACGGCGTGGTGGCGATGGCGGTGGTGGCCCTCAACCAGACCGGCCGCGCGCAGACCGCCCACACCATCTTCCTGGCCTCTGGGGATTGGCTTCTGATCACGTGGGGCTGGGCTTTCGCCGTCGCGTTCGGTGTCTACGTGGCGGGAGGCATCAGCGGGGCACACATCAATCCCGCCGTCACCTTCGCCTTCGCGGTGCGGGGGGACTTCCCGTGGCGGAAGGTGGTCCCCTACTGGGTATCGCAGGTGGTAGGAGCGTTCATCGGCGCGGCCATCGTCTACGCCGTCTACGGGTGGGCGATCCACAGCTACCTGACCGTGAATCACCTCGTGCAGTCGAAGGACATCGCCACCTACTCGATCTTCGCCACCTTCCCGGGGCCCTACTTCCACAATTGGTGGGGGCCGCTGATCGACCAGATCGTGGGTACCGCCTTCCTCCTCGTCTTCGTGGCGGCGCTGATCGACAAGCGCAACCTGCTGCCCAAGGCCAACCTGGCTCCCTTCATGATCGGCATCGCCGTCGCCGCCATCGGCATGTCCTACGGCGCCAACGCGGGCTACGCCATCAACCCGGCTCGCGACTTCGGTCCCCGCATCCTGGCCTGGGTGACGGGATGGGGCTCGACCGCGTTCCCCGGCGACTACGGGTGGCTCAACGGCTACTTCTGGATCCCGATCGTGGGGCCGCTGATCGGGGGCGTCCTCGGCGTCCTCGCCTACGACTTCTTCATCAAGAACGTGCTCATCGCTCGGGGCGTTCCCGAGGCGGTGGATTAAGGGGGGCGGGAAATGGCCAAGTACTCAGCGGCGGTGGACCAGGGGACGACTGGGACTCGGTTCATGGTCTTCAGCCACGATGGCAAGGTGGTCGCCTCCGACTACCTCGAGCACGAGCAGATCTATCCCAGGCCGGGCTGGGTCGAGCACGACGCGAGCGAGATCTGGGACAAGACCCAGCGCGTCATCAAGGGCTGCCTTGAGAAGGGCGGCCTCGGCGCCGACGACCTGGCCGCTGTCGGTGTCACCAACCAGCGCGAGACGGCGGTCGTCTGGGAAAAGGCGACCGGCAAGCCGGTGCACAACGCCATCGTCTGGCAGGATACGCGCACGCGGGAGATCTGCCAGGCGCTCATCGACGAGGGCTTCGAGGACACCATCAAGTCGCGGACGGGCCTGGTGGTGGCGACCTACTTCTCGGGGCCCAAGATCAAGTGGATCCTCGACAACGTGGACGGGGTCCGCGCCCGCGCCGAGAAGGGCGAGGTCCTGTTCGGCAACATCGACACCTGGGTCATCTGGTGGCTGACTGGCGGTCCGGAGGGCGGCGCCCACGTCACCGACTACACGAACGCCTCGCGGACCATGCTGATGGACCTCCGGAAGCTGGAGTGGGACGACGAGATCCTCGGCAAGCTGGGTATTCCGAGGCGGATGCTGCCTCAGATCCGGCCCTCCAGTGACAGCGAGCTCTACGGCTCGACCGCCCGCAACGGGCCGCTGGGAGGGGCGATCGCCGTCTGCGCCGACCTCGGCGACCAGCAGGCGGCGGTCTTCGGCCAGACCTGCTATGACGTGGGCGAGGCCAAGAACACCTACGGCACCGGCAACTTCCTGCTTCTCAACACCGGCCAGGAGGCGATCGCCTCCAAGAGCGGCCTTCTGACCACCGCCGGATACGGCCTCAAAAAGGGTGAGTGCACCTACTGCCTGGAGGGGTCGATCGCCATCACGGGGGCCGCCGTCCAGTGGCTGCGGGACAACCTCGGGCTGATCGGTGACGCGGCCGAGACCGAGAAGCTCGCCCAGGAGGTCGAGGACGCGGGCGGCGCCTACTTCGTACCCGCCTTCTCGGGCCTCTTCGCGCCCTACTGGGACATGTACGCTCGGGGCGTGATCGTGGGCCTGACCCGATACGTGGACCGGCGCCACCTCGTCCGGGCCACCCTGGAGTGCATCTGCTATCAGAGCCGCGACGTGGCGGAGGCGATGGAGGCGGACTCCGGCATCAAGCTCAAGACCCTCAAGGTGGACGGGGGAGCGACCAAGAACGACTTTCTCATGCAGCTGCAGGCCGACATCCTCGGCAAGCCCGTGGTCCGGCCGACGGTCAACGAGACCACCGCGCTGGGCGCCGCCTACGCCGCCGGGCTGGCGGTCGGCTTCTGGTCCAACCTCGACGAGCTTCGAAGGAACTGGCAGGTGGACAAGACATTCGACCCCACGTGGAACGAGGAGCAGCGCGCGACCGGATACAAGGGATGGAAGAAGGCCGTCGAGCGGACCCGCGGGTGGGAGGACAAGTAGCTCCGGAGCCGTAGACAGAGCTGGGGGCGGCCGCCGCCGCCCCCAGGACACACGCGGAGGCGCAGCGTGAAGAAGCTGATCAACCGTGCCGACGATGTCGTCACCGAAGCACTGCAGGGCCTGGCGGCGGCCCACCCCAACCTGGTCGAGATCAATCTCGAGCCCAAGTACGTGGTGCGTCGGGGGCCCCCCCTCGCCGGGAAGGTGGCACTGGTCTCGGGGGGTGGCAGCGGCCACGAGCCGATGCACACCGGCTACGTCGGGCTCGGCATGCTGGCCGGCGCCTGTCCCGGCGAGGTGTTCACATCGCCCACGCCGGATCAGATCCGCGCTTGCACGAGCCGCGTGAGCGGTGGCGCGGGGGTGGTCCACATCGTCAAGAACTACACCGGGGACGTGATGAACTTCGAGATGGCGGCGGAGCTCGCGCAGGGGGAGGGGGTCGAGGTCGCGAGCGTGATCATCGACGACGACGTGGCCGTCCAGGACAGCCTCTACACGGCCGGACGCCGGGGCGTCGGGGCGACCGTCCTGGCCGAGAGGATCGCGGGCGCGCGCGCGGAGGAGGGCGGTTCGCTGGGCGAGGTGGCGGACACGGTGAGGAGCGTCAACGAGGCCGCCCGCAGCATGGGGATGGCGCTCACCTCCTGCACGGTGCCCGCCGCCGGCACGCCGACCTTCCGCCTCGCCGAGGATGAGATGGAGATCGGGATCGGCATCCACGGCGAACCGGGCCGGGAGCGGATGGGGCTCGAGCCCGCCGACCGGATCGTCGACCGGCTGCTGGAGCCGATCGCCAAGGACCTCGCCCTCCGCGGCGGCGACCGCGTGCTCGCCTTCGTGAACGGGATGGGCGGAACCCCCGCCATCGAGCTCTACGTGGCCATGCGGCGGGTGGCGGAGTCGCTCGCCGAGGGCGGATATCCGCTCGCCCGCACGCTGATCGGCAGCTACATCACCTCGCTGGAGATGGCGGGACTCTCGATCACGCTGCTGCGGCTGGACGATGAGATGATCAGGCTCTGGGACGCACCGGTCCATACGCCGGCCCTCCGTTGGGGTATCTGACCGCCGGCGATGTGGTGGCCTGGCTGGAGCGCTACCGCACCGTGGTCGCGGAGGAGGCTCCGCGCCTGACCGCGCTCGACGCCGCCATCGGTGACGCGGATCACGGCACCAACCTCGACCGCGGCCTGCGGGCGGTCGGGGAGCGCGTCCTCGGCCAGGCGGCGGGGAAGGACGCCGGCTGGGTTCTCGAGCAGACGGGGATGACGCTCCTGTCCACCGTCGGCGGGGCGGGCGGCCCCCTCTACGGGACCCTCTTCATGAGCATGGGCCGGGCCGCCGCCGGCAGGCCGCAGCTGGACGCCCGCGAGTTCGCCGGTGCCCTCCAGGCAGGCGTCGAGGGTCTGGCGCGGCGCGGCAAGGCGCGAGCAGGCGAGAAGACGATGCTGGACGCGCTGATCCCCGCGCTGGCGGCGCTTGACGCTCGGCTCGACTCCGGCGGGGATCTCCGCGACGGGGTCGCGGCGGCCGCCGCCGCCGCCGAGGACGGGTGCCGGGCCACCATCCCCATGCGGGCCACCAAGGGCCGCGCGAGCTACCTCGGGGAGAGGAGCGCCGGCCACCAGGATCCGGGGGCGACCTCGAGCGCGCTCTTGCTGAGAGCGCTCCTCGACACCCTGAACGCGAGGTGAGCCCCTCCGAGGTGAGCCCCTCCTACGACGCGGTCGTCATCGGCGGCGGCGCCACCGGCACCGGGCTCGCGCGGGACCTCGCCATGCGCGGCCTGCGCTGCCTGCTGGTCGAGCAGGGTGATCTCGCGCACGGGACGACCGGCCGGTTCCACGGCCTGCTCCACAGTGGCGCCCGCTACGCGGTCAAGGATCCGCACTCCGCGGCCGAATGCATCGGCGAGAATCGCATCCTGCGCCGGATCGGGGGGGGCGCGGTCGAGGACACCGGCGGGGTCTCCTGCTGGCTCGAGGGGGATGATCCCGGGTACCCGGAGCTGCTGCTGGCCGGGTGCCGCCAGGCGGGGATCGACATCCAGGAGATCGCGCCCGCCGAGGCCGCGCGCCGGGAGCCGCTCCTCAGCCCGCGAACGGCTCGCGCCTTCCTGGTCCCCGACGCGACGGTGCAGTCGTTCGATCTGGTCGCGGCCAACGCCCGCTCCGCCGAGGAGCACGGGGCGGTCATCCGGCGCCACGCGCGGTTGACGCGGGTCCGGCTCGCCGGCACCCGGATCGTCGCGGTCGAGCTGGCGGATGCTGTCACCGGCGGGACCCACGAGGTCGAAGTGGAGGTGGTCGTCAACGCCGCCGGTGCCTGGGCGGGAGAGGTGGCGGCGCTGGCCGGCATCGAGCTCGCGGTGGCTCCGGGCTGGGGGACCATGGTGGTCATGAATCAGCGCCTGACGCGAGGGGTCGTCAACCGATGCCGCCTTCCCGCGGACGGCGACCTCGTGCTGCCGGTCGGCACCGTCTCCATCCTCGGCACCACCTCCCGGACCGTGGATACCGCGGATGAGTACCGGATCGGCCAGAGCGAGGTCATCGGACTCCTCGAAGCGGCCGCCGAGATGCTCCCCCGGGTGGCGGAGGCGCGGATCATGCGGGTCTACGCCGGCGCCCGCCCGCTCTACGACCCCGGCCAGGACCGGAGCGCCTCCCGCAGCCTGAGTCGCAGCCATACGATCCTGGACCACCGAGAGGACGGCGTCGACAACCTCGTCTCCATCGTGGGGGGTAAGCTCACCACCTACCGGCTGATGGCCGAGCAGGCCGCCGACGTCGTCTGCCGCAAGATGGGCCGCCCGGCGAGGTGCCGGACCGCTGAGGAGGAGCTCCCCGGGGCGGGCCCGGGAACCCACTATCGGCTGGCGGGCCGGCTGACGGAGAACGAGACGAGCCGGGGTGGCGCCGACGCCGACCTCGTCTGCGAGTGTGAGCTGGTCACGCGCGGCATGGTGGAGGGGTTCATCGCGGCCGATCCCGGCGCCGGCCTGTTGGGCATGCTGCGCGGCCTCCGGCTCGGTATGGGACCCTGCCAGGGCGCCTTCTGCGGGGTGCGCGCGGCCGGGGCCCTGGAGGCGGCGGGGTGCGCCGGCGCCGGTGGCGGGCTGGCCCGGCTGCGCGAGTTCCTGGATGAGCGCATGAAGGGCGACCGGCCGGTCCTCTGGGGGGACGGGGCGCGGCAGTTCCAGCTCGCCGAGACGATCTACCGGGACGTCATGGATCTCGAGCATGCTCCCTAGCCGGGCAGCTGGCCGTGCCTACGACGTGGTCGTGGTGGGGCTCGGGCTGGCGGGGCTGGTGGCGGGTCTTGCGGCGGCGCTGGCGGGGGCGCGCACGCTGGTGGTCGGCAAGGGCTTCGGGAGCACGCACTTTCGGACCGGCGGCATCGACGTTCTCGGTTACGCGGACGGCCACCACGTGCGCGCCCCGGCCGAGGAGCTGGGGGCCTTTCGAGCCGCCCATCCGGGCCATCCCTATGCCGTGGCGGGACCCCGGCTGGGCGCCGCGCTGGAGATGGTCCGCGCGATGGCGGCCGCGTCCGGCCTCGAGCTGATCGGCGATCTGGGCACCAACCGGCTGGTCGCCACGGCGACGGGGACCCTGCGCCCCAGCTGCCTGGTGCCCGCCAGCATGAACGCCGCCTGGGACGGGGCGCACGTGCTGGCTGTCGGCTTCGACTCCTACCGCGACTTCAGCGCGCCGTTCTTCGCGGCCGGGCTCCCCCGCGCCGGCGCCGCCCTGGGCATGGATCTTCGCGTACGGCCGCTGACCCTGGATCTGCCCGAGCTCCGCCGACGTCACCTGGCCGGTCCGGAGCTGGCCCGGCTGCTCGACCAGCCCGGATTCCGGGCGCTCCTGGCCCGCGAGCTCGAGCCCCATGTGCGGGGCGTCACCCACGTGGCCCTGCCCGCGACCCTGGGACTGGATCGGTGCGCGGAGGCGGCCCAGGACCTCGAGCGGCGGTTGGGCGTCCGCGCGGTCGAGGTGCCCACGCTCCCCCCTTCGATCCCGGGCATGCGCCTGGCGCGGGCACTCGAGGCCGGGCTGCGCGGGGCCGGCGCTCGTGTCCAGGTCGGCACGGCGGTACGGCTCCGGCCTCGGGACGGCCGTGTCGAATGGCTGGAGCTGGAGTCGGCGGCCCACCCGCAGCGGTTCTCGGTGGGCGCCGTCGTGCTCGCCACCGGCGGCCTGCTGGGGGGAGGCCTGGCCCTGGAGGGGCCGGATCGCGTGGTGGAGACGGTCGGTGCGCTGCCCGTCGAGCTCCCGGCGGGAGGGCCGGAGGAGTGGTTCTCGGCCCGCTTCCTGGAGCCGGGAGGGCACGGGTACGCTCGGATGGGGGTTCGGGTGGCCGACCACCTGAGGCCGCTCGGAGAAGGTGGCGAGCCGGTCGCCTCCAATCTCTACGCGGCCGGGGGGCTGCTGGCGGGCGCCCAGCGGGCGGTCGAGAAGTCGGCCGACGGGATCGCGTGCGCGACCGGTCTCATGGCGGGGGAGGAGGCCGCATGAGTCGGCTGCTGGAGATGCTGGACCTGGACGAGGTCGCGCTCTCCGCCGACCGCTGCACCAAGTGCAACGTCTGCAACACCGTCTGCCCGGTGATGCCCGCCACCGACCTCTTCCCCGGTCCCAAGTACTGCGGGCCGCAGTCGCAGCGCTACCGGGCCGGCGCCCCCGTCGAAGAGTGGGTCGACTACTGCAGCGGCTGCGGCGCCTGCACCCGGGCCTGTCCCTCGGGCGTCAAGGTGGCCGAGCTCAACTCGCGGGCGCGGGCGCGACTGGTCGCGCGGAAAGGGCTTCCGCTCCGCAACCGCGTGCTGAGCCGCTCCGAGACGCTCGGCAAGATCGGATCCCGGGCGGCCGGGCTGGCCAACCTGGGGCTCGCCGCCGCCCCCTCCCGCGCGCTTGCCGAGCGCATGCTGGGGATTCACAGGCTGGCCCCGCTGCCCCCCTTCAGCCGGGGAAGCTTCCGGGGCCGGTTCGATCGGATTCAGCAGACGGCCGCTCCCCGAACCCAGGTGGCGTACTTCCATTCCTGCTCGACCAACTACTACGAGCCCTGGGTGGGGGAGGCGACGGTGCGGGCGCTGAACGGCTGCGGGGTCGGCGTCCAGCTGCCGCCCCAGAATTGCTGCGGGCTGCCCTTCATCAGCAACGGGGACTTCCGCGGGGCGCGGCTCCGTGCCGAGGCGAACATCCGCAAGCTCCTGCCGGCCGCTCGCGCGGGGCTCAAGATCCTGGCCACTTCGACCAGCTGCAGCCACACGATCAAGAGTGAGTACCGGGAGGTGCTGGGGATGGATTCGCCGGAGCTGCGCCAGGTGGAGGCCGCCACCTACGATCTGTTCGAGTACCTGCGCGAGGCGGCCTGGGCAGGAGACGTCGAGATGGTGGGCGGCCGCTTCCCTCATCGGGTGCTCTACCACCCACCCTGCCAGCTCCGATCCCACGGGGTGGGACTGCCGGCCCTGGATCTCCTCGAGCGCCTGGACGGCATCGAGATCGCGGAGAGCGGGGTCGAGTGCTGCGGCGTGGCCGGCACCTACGGGCTCAAGACCGAGAAGTACGAGATCGCCCGGCGGGTGGGTGAGCCGCTCATCCCGGCCGCGCTGGCGCACCGCGCCGAGGTGGTGGCCTGTGACAGCGAGACCTGTCGCTGGCAGATCCAGCACCTGACCGGCCTCGTCGCCCGCCACCCGGTCGAGATCCTGCTCGAGGCCCAGGCTTGAGCGTCGGGCTGGTCGTCGTCTCCCACAGCCGAAGGCTGGCGGAGGGCCTCGTCGAGCTGCTGGAGCAGGTGGGCCAGGGACGCCTCGCGCTGGCGGCCGTCGGGGGCGCGGAGGACGGCCGCCTCGGCACCGATGCGATGGCCATCAAGGCGGCCGTGGAATCGCTCGCCGGCTGCCACGGCGTGCTGGTGCTGGTCGACCTGGGCAGCGCTGTCATGAAC
>JBOHUX010000037.1:0-16540 GCA_050734915.1 Candidatus Dormibacteraceae bacterium | reverse complement strand
GTCATATTCGTGTGCCGCATGCACCATTGTCACTCTCCCGGCGACCGCGGGCGGGCCGCCGTCCTGCATCTCGCGGAGGCGCGCGAGGAGGCTGGTGCGGTCGATCTCGACCGCCGAACAGGGGATGGGGTCACCCATGCGGACGGGGGCGACCACGGCCGCGTGCTCGGCGAGGCCGAGCGGGAGCAGGCCCTCCCGCGCCGCGACGGACGCCTGCTCGATGAGGCCGTAGAACGTGAAGCCGCCGATCACGTCGAGGGCCTCGCCGGGGCGAAGGTCCCTCTTCGCGACGGCGATCGTCTCGGCGACCGGTACCGGCAGCGGCGTGATGGTGGCATCACCGTAGACGGCGGCGCGCGCGATGGAGAGGGGGGTTTCGAGGTTGGCCAGGTGGTAGGGACGGAAGAGCGTCCAGTAGGGTCCCTCCCCCAGCCGCAGGTAGCGGAGATCCCGCGCCACCACCTCATCGTCGGTGTCGATGATGACGAACACGCCGGGGGCGACCCCGATCGCGTAGTCGACCACTCCCACCCGGTTCAGGATGCCGCCCTCCTGGCGAGGACGGAAGATGCCCGGCAGAGCCTCGACGGTAGCGTCAGGCCCGTGCATCCCCCGCACGTCGGGGACGAGTCCGGTCGCGTTGGCGAGGCAGGTCATCTCGACCGCCGTCTTGGTGCCGTCCACGAAGGAGGCCAGCATCGCCGGGCCAGCCCCGATCGCCTCCGCGCGGGCGCGGAGCCGGTCCGGGGTCGCGGTGCGGTCGAGGGGGTTGTTCTTGCCCTTGCCCGCCGCCACCAGCCGGAAGCCGAGGAGCCGGGCGAAGTCGACGAGCTCCTTCGCGGCGGCGTACTCGTCGCCGGCGGACCCCGTGTAGACGACGCCGGCCGCGGTCGCCATCCGGTGCAGCTGGCGCCCGATGGTGACATCCGCTTCGACGTTGAGCATGACCACGTGCTTGCCGACCCGAATCGCGCCGTGGGCGACGCGGGCGCCCACCTCGGGCACCCCGGTCGCGTCCACGACCACCTCGTGCGTCTTGAGCGCGGCCATCAGCTCAGCGTCCTTCGTCACCACCCGGCGGCCGGCGTCGGCCGCCCGCTCGGCCCCCCAGAGGTCGTCCACGACGACCACCTCCTCGTCCGGGACCCCCGCCAGGCGGAGTGCTCCCCGAGCCCGGTCGATGTCGATGTCGGCGACACCGACGACGTGAGACCAGTCGAGATGCTCCATCTGCACGATCAGCCCGGCCCCCATCTGGCCCGCCCCCACGACCCCGACCGTCACCGGCCGGCCGGCGCCGACCCGGTCCCGCAGCCGCTCAAGCAGCGCCACCGCGCTCCTCGGGGCCCGGATCCGCCGGCCCCACGCCGCCGGGTCGCGCGATCGCGACCGCATCGCCCGGACCGGGAGCCGACAGGCCTCCTTCCGCCCGGATCGCCCCCGGCAGCAGCGGCGTGTCGGTCGTCTCCCCGTAGACGACCAGGTGCCCGAGCGAGCGGAGGTTCTCGTCGGCCATCGCCCCTACCTCGCGAACCGTGAGCGCCATCCGCCCGACGCACAGCACGTCGCCGGCCGCCATCAGACGTCCGGGGGGCGGCCCCGGCTTGTGGATCACCGACACCGTCTCGAGTGCCTCCGGGACCGGCTCGGCGAAGAGGATGACGACTCCCTGCCGGGCCATGTCCACCACCTCGGAGCCGACCCGCAGCACCGTGCTGCGGTAGTAGGGTTCATTCACCGCGCATACATGCCGAAGCTGGCCAGCCAGGCCAGCACCACCGCCAGCGGGGACGTGATCTGGCGGCTGAAGAGAACCGCCGGGGTCCCCACCGCGACCGTCTCCGGCTGCGCCTCGCCGAGACCCAGGCCGACCGGGATGAAGTCGCAGCCGACCTGTCCGTCGATGGCGAACAGGGTCGGCAGCGCGTACTGGACGGGGATCACCCCGATCGCGATCTCGGCGCCCATCAGCACACCGATGATCTGCGCCACCGCCGCGCCGGGGCCGAGGATCGGGGACAGGAACGGGAGGGCAACGATTACCCCGATGATGACGAGGCCGATGGGATTGGTCGCCAGCGGCTTGAGGACGGTGCCCAGATCGCGCGCCACGCCCGTGTAGAGGACGATCCCCAGCAGCAGGCTGACGTAGGCCATGAAGGGCAGGATCGTGTTGATGGTGAGCGTGATCGCCTGCCGGCCGGAGGCCAGCAGCGTGTTGACGACGTAGCCGATCGACGAGCCGAACCGGACGAAGCCGTCCGAGAGCCGGGCGAAGCCGCCCCCTCCGCCCGGGACCGCCCGTCCCGCGCCGATCGATCCCGCGCTCGCCGCCGCGAGCACCTCCCGGTCGGCGGCGGCCGCCGCGACGGCCGGCCCAAGCTGGGCGGGGATCTCCTGTCCCTCGAGTGGCTCGACCTGCCTCGGCGTCACCGCCGAGACGAAGAGGTCCTCGGTGATGAATTGGGCCAGCGGGCCCCCGGGAGCGCCGGGATAGACGTCCACCGTGAGGATCTTCTTGCGCGGGTAGACGCCGATCCGCGCCGTGCCGCCGCAATTGACGACGACGCAAGCGATCTGGTTGTCGGGAACGGTGGTGTGGAATCCGTCCAGGGCTTCGGCGCCGGTCAGCTCCGCGATCCGCCGGGCGACGGGATCGATGCCGCCGCCGGTGACGGAAAGAACCTTGTTCCTGGTCGCGGTGGGCCGGACGACGAGGCCCTTCCCCCACCCCCCCGGTCCGGGCCGGACCAGCACCGCCCGGTAGGTGACGCCTTCGCTCGGTTCGGTGACGACCTGATCAGCCAAGTCTCACCTCCCGAATGCCGGCGCGGCGGCGATGTTCCCGGCGCCGACGGTGAACTGCCTGTCGAAGTCCTCGAAGATCTCCTTGCGGCCGGTCCGGCGGATCAGGATCTCGGTGATCCGTTCCGTGACGATGCCGCGGATGAAGATGACGACGATCCCGAGCGCGAAGTAGCGGATCGCCAGCGGCACCACCGAGAGGTGCAGCTTCAACAGCCCGTCCGAGACTCCCAGCCAGACGAACAACTCACCCGCGTTGGCGTACGGGAAGAAGGTGGTGACGGGGTGCACGAACGACACCGCCGAGTCGTAGAAGGCCGGCTTCTGCCGTTCGGGCAGGAAGCGGCCGAACGAGTAGCAGATGGGGTTGGTCAGCAGCAGCACCGAGATGATCGGCATCACCGTGTAGCGGGTGATCCAGTTCCGCGAGGACCACCGGACGGCGTTGGTGACGCGGTGCTCGCCGATGAAGTTGACGATCGCGTACATGGCCGTCAGGAGGACGATCAGCGGCGGCAGGATGCCGGTGACGAGGCCCGCGAACTGGGCACCCGCCGCATCGAAGAGTCCGATGAAGTGGGACCCTGCCCACTGGATGTAGTAGAGGATGTCGAAGCTGAGATACGCCGCCGCCTCGGGACCCATGCTCTCCTCCCGTGAATCTCGTCTTCTCTGCTGTCGAAAACCCGAACCGGTTCGATGTCGCCGGTGGTCCCCTGCGGGGGATGGTCAGGCGTGCAAGGCCCCTCCCCCAGCGCCGCGTGCTCGAGCCACCAGCCAGCTCAGCGGCCCCATGAAACTGCCGGTCGGAAGATCGGCCGGCGCGGGGACGTGCAGGCCCGAAGCCTCCTGGTCGTCGTCCGGCTCCTGGAGCCGGAGGTATTGCCGGGTGGCGCCGGCCAGGGCGCGCCTGGCCGCGGCCCCCAGCGGCAGCCCCGCAGCGGCCTCGATCGGAACGCCACGCAATGCCCGGCATTCCCGGAAGCGGGCGAACACCGAGGCCCCCTCCATCAGCATCGCCTGCTCGATGGCGCCGTCGCCGCGCCTGATGGCGAGGATGACGATGGCGCCCTGAAGGCGCCCCCGGCCGACCCCGCTGACGAGCGCGACCCCGGAGCGGCGATGGGCGGCGGCAACAAGGTTGACGGTCCGGAAGTAGTAGCGATGCTGCAGCCGGGCCGTCACCATGGTGACGATGAGCGCGCCCACCAGGAGCGCCGTCATCGGTAAGAACGCCACGCCACCCTCCTTCTCCGACTTACTTGAGGCCAGCTACCCCGGAGAGAGTTTGCACAAATGCCACCGCAACGCACAAACGTGCAGCGACGTTAGCACAGGCTGTCCCCGCGCGCAAGACCCAAGTTTCCGACAGCGGCGGCGACCGGGAACTGGAGGCCCTAGTCCTGGAATCGGAGGGCGGCCAGGGCCTCGGCGGTCGAGCGGGCGGCCAGCGCCTCCGCCGCGGCCCGGCGGCAGCGCTCGGGGCCCAGGCTGATCAGCCGCTCCGCCACCGGCCGCAGGCACCCGGCCGCCATGCTGAGGCTGCCGGCGCCGAGGCCGGCCAGGAGCGTCGCGCCCTCCGGGGTGCCGGCCATCTCGCCGCAGACGCCGATCTTGACCTCGAGGGCGTGCGCGGAGCGGATCGCCGCCTCGATCAGTCTCAGGACTCCGGGGTTGAACTCGGCCAACCAGGCGTCGAGGTCCAGCTCACGGTCGGCCCCGACCGCGTACTGCGTGAGATCGTTGGTGCCGACGCTGAAGAACTCGACGAGACCGGCGAACTGGTCGAGGGCGATGGCCACCGCCGGCACCTCCACCATCATCCCGAGCGGGGGCGGGGGGCAGGCCAGGCGCTCGGCCTGTTCCATGAAGGTGAGGCGCACCGCCTCCATCTCCTCCCGGGCGGCAACCATGGGCGCCATCACCCACAGGTTCGGGCAGCGGCGGGCGGCCCGGACCAGAGCCCGCGCCTGCGGCTCCCGGAGCTCCCGATGGCGGAGCCACAGGCGGACCCCCCGGCGGCCCAGCGCGGGGTTGGGCTCCGGGGCGGCGGGAAGGTAGGGCAGCGCCTTGTCGGACCCGGTGTCGAGCGTTCGCACGATGACCGGGTGGGGCGCCATCAGGGAGCAGGCCGCCGCGTAGGCCTCCTCCTGCTCCTCCTCGGAGGGGGCGCTCGATCGCTCGAGGTAGAGGAACTCGGTCCGGAACAGGCCCACGCCACGGGCGCCCTGAGCGGCCGCCAGCTCCACGGCGGCGACCGAGCCGGCGTTGCCCATGAGGGGCAGGAAGGCGGCCCCGGGCGAGGCGCCGGAGCGCGGGCCGGACTTCGCGGGCGGGCCCGCGAGCGAATCCAGCAGGGTGACCTCACCGGTCCCGCCGTCCACCTCCGCCGCCCGGGCCGGCCGCGCGGCGGCCACCGCGTCCCGAGCCCCGACCACTGCCGGGATGCCGAGCTCGCGGGCGATGATGGCGACATGGGAGTTGCGTCCTCCCCCCTCGGTCACCAGCGCCAGCAGCATCGACCGGTCGGCACTGAGGGTGTCCGCGGGCGCCAGCTCGCGCGCCACCACCACCGAGGGGCGGCTCAGGCCGGCCAACCGTGAGGCTCCCGTCCCGCCCAGCTCGGCCAGCAGCAGCCGCCCCGCCTCCCGCATGTCCGTGGCACGCTCGCGGAGATAGTCGTCCCCGGCCTCTTCGAGCTCGCGCGCGAAGCGTCCCGCCGCGCGCGTCACCGCCTCCGGAGCGGCGAGGCCGGCGCCGAGTCCCTCCTCGATCGCGACGAGGAGCGACGGATCGACGAGCATCATCGCCTGCGCCTCCAGCACCGCCTGCCCCGCGCCGCCCGCCGCCTGCTTTCCGGCCAGGCTCTGGAGGGAGGCCGCGGCCGTCTGGGCGGCGGCGCGGACCTCGCCGGGACCGGCTTCGAGCGGGGTAACGGGGCCGGGTCCGTCCTCGACGACGTGAAGCGGACCCGACGCCCGGCCCGGGGAGGCCGGCGTGCCCCGGATCACGCCCGGCGCCTCAGGTGCCACCGTCAGCGCGCCTCAGGGCGTCGTGGGCACGTCGGATCCGTTCCGGGTCGCGAGCCGTGAGGACGACCCCGCCGCAGCCGGCGCACATCAGTCCCTCGATCTCGGTGTCGACCGTGGTGGTGCGGACGCGATAGGAGAACTTGAACGAGCCGAGGACGGGGACCGAGATGACGCCCGCGATCATCTCCCCGCCGCAGAGCCGGCAGGCGACCCCGGTCGGAGCGGCCACGACCGCTCAGCTCCCCATGATGGTCAGGGCGGCCGGCCGGTCGGTCACCAGCACGTTGATCAGACCTCCCTCGAGAGCCGCGCGGAGCGCCGCCCCCTTGTGCGCCCCGGCGGCGATCCCGACCACGATGGGGACCTCCCGGATGGCGGCCAGGTCGAGCCCGATGATGCGGTCGTCGAAGCTGAGCGGGCAGGGCCGGCCCCGGGCGTCGAAGCACCGTCCCGCGATGTCGCCGACCGCATTCGAGCGCCGCAGCTCGGCGAGCTCCTCCAAGCGCAGATAGGTCGGGTTGAACAGGAGGCCGGACGATCCCTGCCCGGTCGCCCCCACCCCGACGAAGGCCATCTGGGCCCCGGCCGCCCGCGCCAGCACCCCCGCCACGTCCGGCTGGGCCATCAGTGCCTCGGCGAGGGCCGCGCTCTCCACGATCCACGGCGCATGCAGGTAGTCGAAGGTGGCGTCGAGCTGGCGGGCGATCCGTCCCACCAGGTCGGCGCCGCTGATGTCATGGGTGGCGAGCCTCAGCCCACCGAAGATCTGCGCGACATGGTCGGCACGAGCCCGGCTCGCCCGGAGCCCCTCACTGAGCGCCTTGATGCCGGTGCCCCAGGAGACCGCGAGCGTGTCCGTGGGCTTGACCGCCTCGACCAGGTGTCCGGCGGCCGCGAGGCCGGCCAGTCGCAGGCTCTCACCGGGCGCGCCGGCGGCGCCGACCACGACCACGCAGGCGGCGAGCCCGAACCGGGCCGCCAGCTCCTGCTCCAGGTCGGGCTGGGTCCGGATCGGGCGCTGGATGGAGATCTTGACGATTCCCGCCTCCCGCGCCCGGTTGAGCAGCCGGGAGACGTAGGAGCGGGAGATGTTGTGCCGGCGGCCGATCTCGGCCTGGCTGCTTCCGCCGAGGTAGTAGTCCTCGGCGATCTGGGCGAGCAGGTCGGTCTCCTCCTGCGGCATCGAGCGACCACGGGTGCCGAGCGTCATGCGCCGCCCCTCGCGGACGGCGACGTGGCGCCCCGGCGCCCCTCACCGGCGATCCTGGCCGCCAGCAACAGATCGTCTGAGGTGGTGATCTTGATGTTGGTCTCGCCCCCCTCCACCACCGAGACGCCGCGGCCGGTCCGCTCCAGCACCGAGGAGGTGTCTGTCCCCTGGAAGCCTTCGGCGAAGGCGGCGCGGTGGGCGGCCAGTATCAGGCGGGCGTCGAACGCCTGCGGCGTCTGCGCCTCCCAGAGCCCGGGCTCCGGCTCGCCGGCACACCCGTCGGCATCCCGGACGGCAAGGTTCCCGGCGGCGGGGATGGCGAGGATGGACGCGCCCGAGCGGCGCGTCTCGGCGATCAGCGCGTCGATCTGGGCGGCGGTGGCGAAGGGGCGGACGGCGTCGTGGACGAGCGCGATGGTGATGGCCCCGGACTCGATCCTCGGCTCGAGGGCTCGGAGCCCATTGAACTCCGACTCGTGGCGGGTGGCACCGCCGATCACCACCTCGCGCACCTTTTTGAAGCCGAAGGGCTCCAGGACCCGGTGGCGGCACTCGGCCAGCTCGTCCGCGGCGGCCACGAGCACGACCTCCGCGATCTGGGGATTGGACTCGAAGGGCTCCAGCGCCCGGGCCAGGATGGGAATGCCTCCGACGAGGAGGAAGACCTTGTTGACCGAGGCCCCCATGCGGCTCCCCACACCCGCCGCGAGCACCACGGCCGCGACGTCGGGGGACCGGGCATCGGGGACCGCGTGTCCCGCCATGTTCACTCCCATGCACACATGTGCAGGCCGACAATATACCCCGTCTACGTCTCCAGGGCGGGGATGCCGGCCACCGACCAGGTGGCGAGATCCAGAAACTCGAAGGCACTGCTGAGGGAGGGGCTGGGATCGAAGTGCTCGCGCGACGCCAGCCGGAGCCGGATCCCCGCCCGCCGGGCCAGCGCGATCTCGTCCCCACAGGCCCAGCTGTCCTCCCGGTCGCGGGCGAGCGCATCCTCGATGAGGGAACGATCGAATACCGCGGGGCCGAGCAGATGGACCAGCGTCTCCCGGGGAAACGTCCCCCGGACGACCCCGCCGGCCACCCGCTTGAAGGTGCTCTTGGCCGGCACCGAGAGCACCACCCCCTCGAACCGCGTGTCGAGGATCGCCGCCGAGATGCTGGCGGGCGATTGCGGGCGCTCCGGCGATTGGACCAGCACCCGGTCGCTGGGAGGGGCGGCCGCCAGGGCCCGGGCGATGGCCGTGAGCCGGTCGGGGGCGGGGTCCTGGAGGCGGATCCGGGTGTGGGTGAAGCAGCGCTCCACCGTGGCCGGGATGGCGGGGTCCACCTCCCGGCAGGGTGCGATCACGATCTCGCAGAGGTGGCCGACGGTGTCGAGCACGGCGAGGGTCCAGCCCAACTCCGTGCCGGCACCGGTGGTGAGCGCGGCGGAGCGCGAGTCCGGCGCCGGCAGGGGGATGATGCCGAGCACGACCGGCGTCCGTCGCAAACCGCCCCAGGCCATCGCACTTGAGCTTACCGAAGTCGCGCCGATTCTTATCGGAGGATAAGTAAGCGGGCGCGCGGCCCGACCGGCGCCGAGCCGGCGGCGGCGGGGGGTCAGTCCTGCTTCCACTCCGGGCGCTTACGGAACAGCCCGCCCCAGCCGAGGTGGTACCAGTGCTCCTCCCGGTAGGCGGGCAGCCCCGCCACCTGGTCGGACGCCACCGAGAGCCGGACGTGCTGGCGGGTGATCATGCTCACCTGGGCCGCCACCACCTCGACCAGGCGACCACCGTCGGCGAGCTTGACGACGATGCCGTGGAAGATGTCTTCGGCCTCGTCACCGAGCAGCGACTCGGTGCTGCCGATCTCCTCGCCGGTGGCATCGAGGACCGGAGCCCGGTATGGCATGGCCGTCCAGGCGATCTGCTCCTCCCCCATCTCCGGATGATCTCATCTTTCCGGCCGCCGCGCAGCGCGGGACGGCGCGCCGGGGGCCTGGGCGAAGATCATCCGCCCGGCGGGGGTCTGGAGCACTGAGGTGACCGTGACTCCGACCGCCTCGCCGAGGTGGCGGCGACCGTGCTCGATCACCACCATGGTGCCGTCGTCGAGATACCCGATGCCCTGCCCGGCCGCCTTCCCCTCCCTGACGACGGTCAGGCTCATCTCGTCGCCGGGGATGGCGAGCGGCTTGAGCGCCGTCGAGAGCTCGTTCATGTTGAGCACGGTGGCCCCCTCCAGCCGGGCCACCCGATCGAGGTTGTGGTCGTTGGTCAGGATCGCCCACCCGGAGCGGCGGGCCAGGCGAACCAGCTTGGCGTCCGTCTCCAGCTCGCCGTCGGGGTCCTCGTCGAGGAACTCGAGCCGGGCGTCGGTCTCCTTCTGGAGGCTGGTCAGCACCTGGAGCCCCCGCCGGCCGCGCGTGCGCTTGGCCTCGTCGGAGGCGTCCGCCACCAGCTGCAGCTCGCGCAGGACGCACCTCGGGATGATCAGCCGCGCGTCGAGGAAGCCGGTCCTGGCGAGGTCCAGGATGCGGCCGTCGATGATGACCGAGGTGTCCAGCACGGCCGCCTCGACGCGCCGTCCGGAGGCGCCTGACCGCCCCGTGAGCAGTGCCGCCAGCTCCTCGCGACGATGCATCCCGAGGCTGCCCCCGGCCAGCCCGAGCACGATCGCCAGGCCGGCGCTGACGGGGACGCCGTAGGGGAAGGCGCGGACGAAGTACCCGACCAGGACCGCGATCACGAGCCCCGCGATCAGACCGAGGATGCCCGCGATCAGGTCCGGCAGCGGCGTCGTCTTGAGCTCGAGGTCGAGGCGGCGCCAGGCGGCCAGGACATAGGGGGTGCTCAGGTAGGCGAAGATCAGCAGCTCGAGGCTGGTGAGGCAGATGATCACGTAGCCGCGGTGATGGATGCCGGCCGACCGGACGATGCCGAAGCCAAGCGCGAACCCCGCCACCAGGCCGATCGCCGCGCCGGCGCCTCGAACCCAGCCGCCGGCGCCCCGCCGATCCGTCTCCAACGATCTCAGGTGTCCTTCCATGGCCGTGTTGAGTTCAACGGTCGGCCCGGTCCTTTCCAGCACGGCGCCGGCCCGGATGCCCCGCTCAGCCGGCGGGGACGAGCGCGAAGGCGGCGTCCAGGGCCGCCGCCAGATCCCGCACCGGGCTCAGGGCGAGCCCCGGAACGCGGGGGGCGTCGCCGGCGGCGGGGACGATGGCGCGGGTGAAGCCGCGCCGCGCAGCCTCGATCAAGCGCCGCTCGAGCCGGCCGACGCGCCGGACCTCGCCTCCCAGCCCGATCTCCCCCAGCACGACGACGCCGTCGGGGAGGGGCTGGTCGCGCACGTTGCCGGCCAGGCTGAGGGCGAGGGCGAGGTCCGCCGCCGGCTCGACCAGGCGCACCCCTCCGACCACGTTGACGAACACGTCGGATTGCCGCAGCGCGAGCCCCGCGCGCCTCTCGAGCACGGCCAGGATGATGTGGAGCCGGTTGAGGTCGAACCCGTTGGCGGTCCGCCGGGGCATGTTGAAGTTGGTGCTGACGACCAGGCTCTGGAGCTCGACGAGAAGCGGGCGGGAGCCTTCCAGGGTGGGCAGGATCACCGAACCGGGCGCCCGCGCCGACTCCGCGAGCAGGGCGGCGCTGGGATCCTGGACCTCCTCGAGCCCGGCCTCCCCCATCGAGAAGATGCCGATCTCGTCGGTGGACCCGAAGCGGTTCTTGGTCGCACGCAGGATGCGGAACTCCTGGTGGCGGTCGCCCTCCAGGTAGAGGACGGTGTCCACGATGTGCTCCAGCACCCGGGGACCGGCGATGGCACCCTCCTTGGTCACGTGGCCGACCAGGAAGATGGGCACCTGGCTCTCCTTGGCGAGCCGCATGAGCCGGGCCGCCGCCTCCCGGACCTGGCTGACACTGCCGGCGGTCGCCTCCAGCCCCGGATCGTGGACGGTCTGGATCGAATCGACGATGGCCAGGCCGGCGGCGGATTCCCCGATCGCCTCGATGACCGCGTCGAGGTCGTTCTCGGCGAGGAGGAGGATGCCGTCGGCGAGCGCCGCCAGCCGCCGGGCACGCATCCGGACCTGCTGCGCGGACTCCTCCCCGGAGGCGTAGAGGACCGCGTGGCCGCCGGCCGCGACCTGCTGCGCGAGGTGCATGAGGAGCGTTGACTTGCCGATCCCGGGCTCGCCGCCGACCAGGACCACGCTGCCCGGGACGACGCCGCCGCCGAGCACCCGGTTGAGTTCGTCCCACGCGAGCGGAAGCCGGGGCGCCGAGTCGTCGGAGATCTGGGTGACCGGCACCGGGCGCGCCCGCCGACCGGGGACCACGGGTTGCGACCGGCCCCGAGGGGAGGCGCGCGCGGTGTACTCCTGGAGCGTGTTCCAGGCCCGGCAGTGAGGACACTGGCCCGACCAGCGAAGGCTCTCCCCACCGCATTCCGAGCAGACGAAGGTGGTCGTCGAGCGAGGCATCCGCGTCAGTCTGGGCGAGCGCTCGAACTTTTTACAAGACTTGGGTGAATCTTTTTACCCGGATATGCCGTTATAGCGGGTGGAGCGGACGGACGTGCGCACCGCCCCTTCCAGACAAGCGTCGGCGCCACCCTGACTACCCCCGGGGTGGCGTCATCCTTTCTGGGCGACCGGGCGGCTGCTCGGGGCCGGCCTCGACGGCCAGGCAGTATCCCCGCCCCTGCTGGCTCAGGATGCGGACCGGGAGATTGACCTCGCCCAGCTTGCGCCGGATCCGCGCGACGTAGCTGCGCAGCTGCTCGGGCGCCCGGGCGTGGCTGCCCCAGGCCTGACGGACCAGCTCGGCGGCGGAGAAGTAGCGGCCGGGATGGGCGAGGAGGTAGGTGACCAGCTCCCATTCCCGGCGGGTCAGCGTCACGGTGGCGTCGCGGACCCGGATGCTGCGGCGGTCGGGATCGAGGACCGCGCCCTCGATCTGCGCCCGCGAACCGGCCGCGGTGTCGGAGCCGGGACCGGGACCGGAGCCGGAGCCGGGGTCGGCGGCGGGCGGGCGGAGCCCGGCGCGGATGGCACCCACCAGCGCGCCGGGCACGAACGGCTTGGGCAGGACCTGGTCGGCGCCCGCATCGAAGGATTCCCTGGCGTCTTCGAATGACTCGTCGATCAAGATCAGATGGGCACTCGCGGCCCGGCGGAGCGCGCCGACGCCCTCCCCGCGCGGGGCTCCCGCGGTCACGCCCCAGATGACGAGGTCGAAGCCGGTCGAGCGAAGCCGGCGCTCGGCGGCGCCGAGACTGGCCAGGCCCTCGGACTGGCAGCCGGCCCGCTGCGCGCAGTGGAGCATCACGGCGCGGTAGTCGAGATCGGCTTCGATGACGAGGACGCGGGGACCCGGTCTCGGCGGCGAGGCCAACCTATCGCGCCTTTTCGGCGAGGTGG
Organism: Candidatus Dormibacteraceae bacterium; assembly: GCA_050734915.1. Classification (GTDB taxonomy): domain Bacteria; phylum Chloroflexota; class Dormibacteria; order Dormibacterales; family Dormibacteraceae; genus JBOHUX01. The sequence continues at coordinate 4,077 of JBOHUX010000037.1, read as the reverse complement.
TGGTGGGCCCGCTCGGAGAGCCGGGCGGGGGTGGTGCGGCTCTTGACCAGGTACTCCCGGGCGCCCAGCGCCAGGCAGCGATCGACGACTCCGCGCTCGCTGTAGTTGGAGAGGACGACGACCGGGACGTGGGCGAGGCGGGGGTGGGCCCGCATCCGCTCGAGCACGCCGATGCCGTCCAGCTTGGGCAGGCGGATGTCGAGGAAGACAAGGTCTGGCGGCCGGACCAGGGCGGCCTCGACGGCGGCCTCTCCGTCGGGTGCAACGGCCACGTCGTAGCCGTCCATCTCCAGCTTCAGCCGGTACATATCGGCGACCGCGGGATCGTCCTCGACGATGAGGATGTGGACCGGGCCGGATGCCGGACTCGATCCGGATCGCTCCAGCGCGCTCAAGCCGCCATTCACCTCCCCCTGTTGGCCACGATTCGTGCCGCAGGCCGCCGCCTGCGGCCGGATTCATGGAACCGGACCCGCGTCCTTCCGGTGGCCTCCGGCGGGTCGGAAACCACCCTCCGCGGGGCGCGCCGGGCGCCCGTCGGCGCGCACATTATCAGAGTGCCAAGCGCAAAAAGACAGCAATTTTCCTCTTCGGAGGCGCGCGCGGATCCGCAATCGTACCGTCTTTGGCCTTAACAGGCCCGCTTGCCCGCCGCCCCGGGCGCCCGTATTCTCCGGCCGGCGCACTCCGCACCCCCTGGGTGGGGGGTTTGGGAAGGTGGGGATTGGCGGTTTCGGTGGGTCGGGTTACCGGGTTCCGGGGTCGGGGTTGCCGGGTTCCGGGGGTCGGGTTACCGGGTTCCGGGGGTCGGGGTTGCCGGGTTCCGGAGGTCGGGTTACCGGGTTCCGCAGGTCGGGGTTGCCGGGTTCCGGAGGTCGGGGTTGCCAGGTTCCGGGGGTCGGGTTACCGGGTTCCGGAGGTCGGGGTTGCCAGGTTCCGGGGGTCGGGTTACCGGGTTCCGGGGGTCGGGTTACCGGGTTTCGCAGGCGGGGGTTGGCGATACCGGTGCTCGCCGGGTGGGGGGGTTGGCCTTCAGTCGGAGCGACGCCGTTGCCCGCCGGGTTGGGGTTGGCCTTCGGTCGGTGGGCTGCCGCTTCCATCGGCGGGTCCGGACCAGGGTTGAGCTCTGGTCCGGGATCGGGGGATCGGATTCCCGCCGGGGAACCGGGCCCCGGGTGCCGCGGCGCTCGCCGCGTACCGGGGCCGGTCAGTCCCTATTTGGTCTCGGTGGCAGCGGGCGCGGCGGGTTCCTTGTCCTTGCTGCGCGGGCGAACGTTGAACTTGAGGCCCCCTTCGTGGTCGGCGTCCACGGTGATGCCGTCCCCGCGCGAGAACTTGCCGCGGAGAAGATCCTCCGAGAGCGGATCCTCGATCCGGCTGGTGATCACGCGGCGCAGCGGTCGGGCGCCGTAGACCTTGTCGAAGCCCTCCTTGGCGATGAGGTCCTTGGCGGCGTCGGTGATCTCGACCTGGATCTCCTGCTCGGCGAGGTGCTTCTGCAGCCGGCCCAGCATCAACTCGACGATGTGGCGCACCTGGAGCGGGGTCAGGCTCTTGAATGTCACCACGGCGTCGACGCGGTTCAAGAACTCGGGCCGGAAGAGCTTCTTGAGCTCGTCGTCGATCCTCGACTTCATCGCCTTGTGGCGCCGATCGGCGTCCTCGTCGGCGTCCGCCAGCGCGGCCTGGAAGCCGAGGATGGAAGCCTCGCCCTTGGTGATGTCACGGGCACCGAGGTTGGAGGTCATGACCAGGATCGTGTTGGTGAAGTTGACCACCTTGCCCTTGGCGTCGGAGAGACGGCCGTCCTCCAGGATCTGGAGGAGCATGTTGAAAACCTCGGGATGGGCCTTCTCGATCTCATCGAGCAGGATCACGGAGTAGGGGCGGCGCCGGACCGCCTCCGTCAGCTGGCCACCCTCGTCATAACCCACGTAGCCGGGCGGGGAGCCGACCAGGCGGGCGGTCGTGTGACGCTCCATGAACTCGGACATGTCGAGCCGCACGAGGGCGTCCTCGGAGTCGAAGAGGAACTCCGCCAGGGCCCGGGCGAGCTCGGTCTTGCCGACGCCGGTGGGACCGAGGAAGATGAACGAGCCGATCGGCCGGCGGGGGTCCTTGAGGCCCGCGCGGGCGCGCCGGACAGCCTGGGAGACGGTCCGGATTGCCTCGTCCTGGCCGATGACCCGGGCATGGAGCTCCTCCTCCATCCGGAGCAGGCGGCTGGTCTCCTCCTCGACCAGCCGGGACACGGGCACTCCCGTCCAGGCCGCCACGATCTGGGCGATGTCCTCCTCGCCCACCTCCGGGACCACCTCGCCCAGCTTGTCGCGCCACTGGGCCTCCTGCTGAGCGTAGTCGTCCTTGAGCTTGCGTTCGCCGTCGCGCAGGGATGCGGCGCCCTCGTAATCCTGCCGGCCGATCGCCTCGTCCTTGTCGTGATGCAGGCGCTTGATCTCCTTCTGGAGATCCTTGAGTCCCTCCGGGGTGGTGGTCAGCTTCATGCGCACCCGCGCGGAGGCCTCGTCGATGAGGTCGATCGCCTTGTCCGGAAGCGCCCGGTCGGAGACATAGCGATCGCTGAGGATGGCCGCCGAACGCACGGCGGGATCGCTGATGGTCACCCGATGATGCTTCTCGTAGAGCTCCTTGACCCCCTGGAGGATGTCGATCGTCTCGGCCAGGCTGGGCTGGTCCACATAGACCGGCTGGAACCGGCGCTCCAGGGCGGCATCCTTCTCGACGTACTTGCGGTACTCGTTGAGCGTGGTGGCACCGATGCACTGGATCTCGCCCCGCGCGAGCGCCGGCTTGAGGATGTTGGCGGCATCGATGGCGCCCTCGGCCGCCCCTGCCCCGACGAGCGTGTGGAGCTCGTCGATGAAGAGCACGACCTCCCGCGAGCTCCTGATCTCGTCGAGGATCTTCTTGAGCCGCTCCTCGAACTCGCCGCGGTACTTGGTGCCGGCGACCAGCGCGCCCATGTCGAGAGTGAGCACGCGCTTGTTGAACAGCGACTCGGGCACGTTGCCGAGGGTGATCTGCTGGGCGAGCCCCTCCGCGATGGCGGTCTTGCCGACGCCCGGCTCGCCGATCAGGGCCGGATTGTTCTTGGTCCGGCGACTCAGGATCTGGATCACGCGCTCGATCTCCTGCTCGCGCCCGATCACGGGGTCGAGCGAGTTCTTGCGCGCCATCTCGGTGAGGTCGCGGCCGAACTGGTCCAGGAGGGGCGTTTTGGAAGGCCGCTTGGGGGTCGGCTCGGACTCCTCGGAGGTTGAGTCGTGGAGTAGCCGCTCGATCTCCGCCCGAACCTTGTCGAGGCTGGCTCCAAGGTCCTCCAGCACGTGTGCGGCGATGCCCTCGCCCTCGATCAGAAGGCCCAGCAGGAGATGCTCGGTGCCGACGTAGTTGTGGCCCATCCGGCGCGCCTCTTCGAAGGAGATCTCGATCACCTTCTTGACCCGCGAGGTGGGAATGATCTGCTGGATGATGATCCGCTCGTTGCGGCCAAGGACCGACTCGATCGTCTGGCGGACCTTGCCGATCTCCACGCCAAGATTGTTGAGGACCTTGGCGGCGAGACCCTCCCCCTCCCGAAGCAGACCCAACAGGAGGTGCTCGGTGCCGATGTAGCTGTGGTGGGACCTTTCCGCTTCTTCCTGGGCGAGCGTCAGAACCTTCTTGGCCCGCTCGGTGAACCTCTCAAAGGGATACAACAAAGCGCTACTCCTCCTGGATTACCGGCGCCTAGGGGATGGGGCCAGCACCTCCTCTTTGGATGATTTCTCGGCACCCCGACTTGGGGGAGGGCGTCGGCCGCGGCCTCGGGCGGCTACCACCTTCCCTAAATATAACTCCCGATCTCGGGATTCCCATCGCCGCCGAGCCGAAGTCTCCCGGCCGGGACGGGGATCCGTTGCACATTGATACCCAGACCCGGGGGGCGGCAATCCTCGCCCGATGGGCTGCGGGCCCTGGGGGCGGGTGTGCGGGCGGGCGCTGGGGCGGGCGGGCGCTGGGGCGGGCGGGCGCTGGGGCGGGCGGGGGCTGGTGGGGACGGGCTCTGGCGGGGAC
>JBOHUX010000036.1:0-16741 GCA_050734915.1 Candidatus Dormibacteraceae bacterium | reverse complement strand
CATCGGAGCGCCGGTCCGGCTCAGCCGCGCGCCCGACAACGAGCTCATCCTTCGTGATCCCGCCACCTCTGGGCATCACGCGCGGGTCGAGCGGCGGGGCGACCGCTACCACGTCATCGACCTCGGCAGCACCAACGGCACGCTCGTCAACGGCCAGCCCGTCCAGGAGCGCGAGCTGCAGGATGGCGACCACATCTCGATCGGTCAGAACGCGGTGAAGTTCTCCAAGCTGTAGCGGGCCGATGGTCGACCCCGCGAAGTCACGTGAGGTCGGGGGGTACGCCGCCGGCGCTCCCGTGATCAAGCTGAGCTGGGCGACCGACCCTGGGCTCCTGCGCCGCGAGAACGAGGACTCGCTGCTCGCCCGCCACGGCACCGGCGGCCTCGACGCGCTGGTGGTGGTGGCGGACGGGATGGGGGGCCACGCCGCCGGCCGGCTGGCGAGCACGATCGCCGTCGAGGTCTTCGTTCGCCACCTGGAGTCGGATGGCGAGCGGGAGGCCGGCGCCCGCCGCCTGCTGGGCGCCCTGGAAGCGGCCAATGGAGCGGTGCTGACCGCCGCGAAGGAGGACTCGAGCCTGGCCGGAATGGGCTGCACGCTGGTCGCCGTCGCCATCGTCGCCGGCCACCTGGCGCTCATCAACGTCGGCGACAGCCCTGCCTACCTGATCCGGGAAGGCCGGCTCCGCGTCCTCTCCCAGGACCATTCGTGGCCGGCCGAGCAGGCCCGGCTGGGTGTCATCAGTGATCAGGAGGCCCGCGACCACCCCATGAAGCATCGCCTGACGCGGGCGGTCGGGGTCTGGGACCGGGTCCAGGCGTACACGACGGACATGGACGTCCGCGCCGGGGACTTCATCGTGCTCTGCACCGACGGCGTCGAGACCGGCGCCCTCAGCCTGGCCGAACTGCGGGACCTTCTCGTCTCCACGGACTTGGATCTGGTCCCCGACGAGGTGGTCGCCCGCTGCCGCGCCCGCGGTGCGCCGGACAACGTCTCCATCGCCGTCGCCCGCATCGACTGAATCCGGGCTACGGGTAGGCCTCCGCGATCAGCTCGGCGAGGTGCCGGACCCCGATCGTGGACCCGCGCTCTTTGAGGCCCGCCGCCAGCTGCATCTGGCAGCCCGGGTTGGCGGTGACGACGAGGTCCGGGTGCACCGCCGCCAGCTCCTCCATCTTCTCCGCCAGGATCCGCTGCGACATGGCCGGTTCGGTGGCGTTGTAGATCCCCGCCGAGCCGCAGCAGATGTCGGCGTGAGCCATCTCCACGAACTCGACGCCCGGCAGCGCCCGGAGCAGGTCCCGAGGCTGCCTGCGGATCCGCTGCGCGTGGAGCAGGTGGCAGGGGTCCTGGTAGGTGACGCGGACTCTCACCTCCCGCACCGGCTCGGGCAGGCCCACCTCATCCAGGAACTCGAAGAGGTCACGGACGCGCCCGCCGAGGTTCGGGTAGAAGTCCTTGAGGTGGGAGCCGCAGCCGGCCGAGTTGACGACCAGCGCGTCGAACGCCTCCGCCCCGAAGGCGCTCGCGTTGATGCTCCGCAGGCCCCGGGCGCCCTCGAGGTCGCCGTTGTGAGCGAAGAGCGCGCCGCAGCACCGCTGGCCGGGCGGGAACCAGACCTCGCATCCGGCCAGCCGGAGGAGCTTCACCGACGCCTCGTGAGCCTCCGGATAGAAGATCGGCATCACGCACCCGGTCAGGAAGGCGACCCGGTGCCGCCGCTCCCCGATCGCCGGGGCGACGTTGCCGCGCGGAGGGCGGAAGGGCCGGCCCAGGGGGGGCAGCTGGCCGCCCTGGGGCACGAGCCGGGTCAGCCGCGCCGCCTGCGCCAGGCGCGCCGCACCGCCGGCCGCGCGCAGCCGCCGGGGGTGGCCGAGCAGCTGCCGGAGCCCCACCCTGACCGCCATGCGCTTGGCGCTCGGCCCTCGCAGCCGCTCCACCTCCGCCCGCCCGCTCTCGATGATGCGGCCGTAGGGGACCCCGCTCGGGCAGACGGCCTCGCAGGTCCGGCAGCCGAGGCAGAGGTCGATGTGCCGGGCGAGCTCCTCGGTGAACGGCAGCCCGCCCCGCTTCCACTGGGTCATCAGATAGAGGCGCCCCCGCGGTGACTCGGTCTCCAGCCCCGTGATGCGATAGGTCGGGCAGTAGTTGAGGCAGAGCCCGCAGTGGACGCAGGTGGAGAGGTCGTCGTCGCTCGGCGAGTCGGGGCCGGTGAACACGGGCTCGAAGGTTCTCGGGTCGCGAAGGTCCAGTGCCATCTCAGGCCACGTAGCGGCCGGGGGAGATGGCGCGGGTGGGATCGAAGGCGTCGCGGATCGCGCGCATCAGATCCAGACCTGCCGGCGCGCGCCCCCAGGCGCCCAGCGACCGCTTGACCTCGGCCGGCGCGGCCAGCAGGACCAGGGAGCCGCCGGCCTCCTCGCAGGCCGACCGCACCCGCCCCAGCTGGCCGGGGTCGGCGCAGCCGATCCAGTGCGCCACCCCGACCCCCGGCGATCCCCACCAGCGCGCGCCCTCGGGCAGGTGGGCGGTCACCTCGGGAAGCCGGCCGCGCGGCACCGAGACGCGCGCCCAGCTGCCGGCGGAGCGGCGCGAGTGCTCCGCCCAGAATCCGGCGTCCGCCTCCTCCCAGCCCAGCTCGCGGGCGATCCTCTCCACCGACAGCCGGGTTCCCGCCACCCGCGCCAGAAGCCGCCAGCCGCCGCCCCCGGCTGCGCCGGATTCCAGGTGCGGCGAGAGGAGCTCCAGGGCGACCGGCGGCAGCTTCACCGCCAGCGCCCGCTCGATCTCGCTCCAGATCTCCGGCGTGGAGGCCGCGCGGCGCTCGAGTGTCACCTCATGGAGGGGCTTCGGGAAGACCTTGAACGAGGCCTCCACGATCACGCCCAGCGCGCCCAGCGCGGAGAGGTGGAGCTTGTTGAGGTCGTAGCCGGAGACGTTCTTGACGACCCGGCCCCCGGAGCGGACCAGCCGGCCGTCGGGAAGGGCCACCCGGAGCCCGATCAGAAAGTCGCGCGGGTGCCGGTGCCCGAGCCGGAGCGGGCCCGACCAGCCGCTCGCGAGCAGGCCCCCCACGGTGTGGCCGGGCGATGCGAATGGGTCGAGGGGCAGGAACTGGCCGCCGCGGCCGAGCTCCTCCGACAGTCGTTCGAGGGGGATTCCGGCCTCCGCGGTCACGGTGAGATCGGCGGAGTTGTACTCGACGATCCGGTTCAGCCCCGCCGTTTCGATGGCGACGTCCCAGCGCTCCAGGGCGTCTCCCATTCCGAGCGAGCGCCCGCCCCCCACGGGCACCACGGCCTGCCCCGAGGAGACTGCCTCGCCCAGGGTCCGCGCCATCTCCTCCGCGCTGGCGGGGCGGACCACCCGGACCGGCGAGAGCCCGTCGATCGACCAGCCCGCCGCCGCCGCCGTCCGCCTCCCGCGCCCGGGCTTGGATGTCCGCGCCTCGCTCACCACCAGCGTGCCTCGCTGGCGACGCCGACGCGGGGCTTGAGCCTGGGGGCCTCGTGTGCGCCGGGGTCCGCGTCGGGGAAGACCTTGCCCGGGTTGAGACGCCCGGCCGGATCGAGGACGCGCTTGACCCGAAGCATGGCGTCCAGGTCGTCGGGGCTGAAGATCCAGGGCATGTAGGCGTTCTTCTCGACCCCGATGCCGTGCTCGCCCGAGAGGGTCCCTCCGAGCTCGATGCAGGCCCTCAGCATCTCCTCCCCCGCCCTCTCGACGACGTCCATGATGCCCTTCTCCCGGAGGTCGAAGAGGATGTTCGGATGCAGGTTCCCGTCGCCGGCGTGAAAGACGTTGGCGACCGGCAGCCGGTAGTGCTCGCCGATCTCCCCGACCTGCTTCAGGACCTGGGGCAGCTTGGTCCGCGGAACGACGCCGTCATGGAGGTAGTAGTTGGGCTTGATCCGCCCCAGGGCGCCGATCGCACCCTTGCGTCCCGCCCAGAGAAGCTCGCGCTCGGCCGGATCGGCCGCCAGCCGCAGGTTGGTGGCCTCGTGCGCGGTGAGGACGTTCGTCACCGCCTCGCTCAGCTCCCGCGTGCTCTCCTCCAGCCCGTCCACCTCCACCAGCAGCACGGCCCCCGCGTCGGTCGGGTAGCCGGCCCTGTAATGGGCCTCGACGGCCCCGATGGTGACCTGGTCCATCATCTCCAGCGCCGCCGGCACGACACCGTGGCCGATGATGTCGGAGACGGCGTGGCTGGCGGCGTCGATGGTGGGAAAGGCGGCCATCAGAGTCACCACGGATTCGGGAAGGGGCAGCAGCCGGACCCGGACCTTGGTGATCGCGGCCAGCGTGCCCTCCGAGCCGACCAGCACCCCCAGCAGGTCGAGGCCGATCCGGTCCGGAGCCTCGCCGCCGACCCAGGCCACGGTCCCGTCGGCGAGGACGACCTCCATCTCGAGGACGTGGTTGGTGGTGACGCCGTAGTAGAGGCAGTGCGGGCCGCCCGAGTTCTCGGCGGCGTTGCCGCCGATCGTGCACGCCTTCTGGCTGGAGGGATCGGGCGCGTAGAAGAGCCCGTGCCGGGCCGCCGCCAGGCTGAGATCCGCATTGACCACGCCGGGTTCGACGAGCGCGGTTCGGGAGCCGGAGTCGATCTCGACGATGCTTCGCATCCTGGCCATGGAGAGCGCGACGCCGCCTCGCAGGGTGACGGCCCCGCCCGAGAGGCCGGTGCCCGCCCCCCGCACCACGACCGGCAGCTCGTGGCCAGCGGCGATCCTGGCCACCTCCGCGACCTCGGCCGTGCCGGCGGGGAAGACGACGGCGTCGGGGAGGCCACCGCTGACCGAGCCGTCGCGCTCGAAGATGACCAGGTCGTGAGCGTCGTCGATGACGTGCTCCGCTCCCACCGCGCGGCGCAGTTCGGCGAGCGCGCCCGGCTCGAGCGGCATCAGGCGACCGGCGCCCGGTGGCCCGCTTCCCGCTCGAAGACCTCGAACCGGCGCGTGCGGGATCCAGGCGGGGAGGGTACCTCCAGCGCCTGCCGGTCGGGCAGGATGACCCCCAGCCACGCGGCGCAGTCCTCGTCCGACGGCATCCGGTCGCCGCGTTCGAAGACCGCGTCGTAGACCCGAGCGTGAGGGGAGATCTGGATCGTGAACCACACCTCGAGGCCGTCGTTGGTGGCGAGGTGGTGCCGCTCATCCACCCGCCTGCGCACGGGCAGCTTCAGCGGATGTGCTTCGGCCTCCTCCCGCAGCCGGCGCCCCGCGTCGGGGAGGTCCATGGGCCGATCATAGTCGCCATCGCGATGGCGCCGCGGCGAGTTCCCCGAGGCCGCCCGGCTGGCAACTATCCGCGTTGGGTGAGGGGGCCTGGCCGAATGCTGGAGACTGGGTGTGTCTTGGGAGATTCCTCGGACGATCAGCTTCGCTGTCTGGGGCGATGGCCCTCCGCCCTGCCTGGGCCCAAATCGTCGCCCCTTTTGGCAACGGCTCGCGGGGTGCGCCCCCACCCCTCAGACGGCCACACCTCAGCCGGGTTTCGCCGATCCTCCCAATCGGCGAGGCAGCTCTTGGAGGGCCCGGGAGCCAAAGGAGACCTATCGTTCCTATAGAAAGAGTCGATATGACGCACCTCGTGCATTGACATTTCCTGTACGGCACTGGTCTGATGGAGTCATGGAAGTGGTGCTCTACGCGCGTGGGGACTGCGCGGACTCGGTGACGGCGCAGCGGTGCCTCGACACCCTCGGGGTTGACTTCCGGCTCCGGAGGGTGGATGGCGACTCGGCCGCCCGCCGCGAGTGGGAGGATCTCGACGGCCAGGTGACTCCGGTCGTCGTCATCGACCAGCGCCAGATCGTCCGCGGCCTCGACCGCACCCGCCTCGAGCAGCTCATCGGCAGCATCGGCTGCTGACGGCCCGCCAGACCGAGACTCTAGACTCGGGGGCGTGATCCCTCGCGACCGGATCCGGTCGGCGTTGGCGCTGGAGCGCCCGGACCGGCCGCCGGTGGGCGCCTGGAATCACGCCTACGACCGCGAGTGGTCCCCCTCCCAGCTCGCCGCCTACACGGTCGGCCGGGCCCGCGACCTCGGGTGGGACTACGTCAAGTTCCAGCCGCGGGCGACCTGCTTCGCGGAGGCGCTGGGTGGCGAGTACCGTCCCTCCGGGAGCACGCGCGAGGGCCCAGTGCTGGTCCGCCCGGCGATCGGCGAGGTGGACGGCTGGAGCCGGCTGCCGGCGGTGGACGCCTCCGTCGCCGCACTGGCCGACCAGGTGGACGCGATCGGCCGCGTCGCCCGCGAGCTGGGGCCCTCGACACCCGTGATCCAGACCGTCTTCTCGCCCATCACGGTCGCCACCTACCTGGCCGGGGGCAGCGAGGACCGCGTGCTCGCCGATCTCCGCGCCCACCCGGACGCGGTGCGGCCGGCGCTCGACCGCATCGCCGATCTCCTGGTCGATTTCGGCCTGCGCTCGGTCAGGGCCGGCGCGGCCGGCGTCTTCTACGCCGTGTCCGGCTACGCGAGCGCCGACGTGATGCCCCTCGACGAGTATCGAGCCGTCGCGCTCCCGCACGACCTCCGGATCCTGTCCGCGCTGCCCTCGGACGCCTGGTGCAACGTCCTCCACCTGTGCGGGTCGCGGCTCCACTTCGAGATCGCGGCGGAGGTGCCCGCCCAGGCGGTCAGCTGGTCGATCGCCAATCCCGGCAACCCCACGCTGGCCGAGGGACGGGAGATCTCCGGCAAGGCGGTGCTGGGCGGCCTCGGCCACAAGACGACGCTCGTCTCGGGGTCGGCGGACGAGATCGCCGCCGAGGTCCGGGCAGCCATCGAGGACACGGGCGGACGGGGCCTGCTGATCGGCCCCGGCTGCTCGGTCTCGCCCTGGGCGCCCGTCGCCAACCTCGCCCGGCTGGCCGAAGCCGCGGCGGCGTAGGTCTCGGGGGCGAGGTGTCACCGGTCAGCGGCCTCGCCGAAGTGGTCCTCTGGGCACATGACATCGACCGCAGCCTCGCCTTCTACGGCGACCTGCTCGGCCTCGAGGTGATCTCGCCACCGGGCATGGCGAACCGCTTCCTGCGAGCCGGCGCGGCGGGCGAGGGGATCCCGTCGATGGTGGTCCTGATCCAGCATCCGGATCCAGGCGGCTCCTTTCCCGGCGAGAAGCGCCTGCGCCCCCTGCACCACCTCGCCCTCAGCGTCGCGCCGCCGGGCTACGAGGATCTGGTGTCCCGCCTCCGAGGCGCCGCGGTCGAGATCCGGGATGGCACCCACCCCGTCCTCGAAGGCGTCCGGACCTTCTATGTGGACGACCCCGACGGCAACGAGGTGGAGATCATCTCCCCCTCCGGGTGAGCGCTCAGGCGGCCTGCGCGAGGTGCCTTCGCCAGAGCAGCAGCGCCAGCAGGTAGAGGGCGGCGATGACCGGCAGCAGGGCGCGGTACCCGATCACCAGGGAGCTGTATTCGAGGACGCCGCCGATCATGGCGCCGAGCAGGTTCGCCCCGAACGCCACGTTCGACGAGCCCACGTCCCGGAATCGTTGGGCGAAGACGAGGTTGGCGATGAACACGGGGATGAAGGCGATCAGCGTCGCGATCACGAACCGGGGTGCGGGGGCCAGCCTGAGGAGCGCCTCCGGCGGCACCAGCCAGGCCAGCGCCAGCCCCGCCAACAGCAGCCCGTAGAGCGGCTCGATCCGGCGCCAGCGGACGCGCCGCGAGACCTCGATGGCGGCCAGCACGGCGAGCAGGATGCCGGTGAAGACCAGCGCGTTCACGAACCAGGTGGTGCCGAAGAGAAGCGCGAACTGGACGACGTTCTTGGTCTCCAGGAGCATGAAGGCGGCGCCCATGCAGAAGAGGTCGGCGAAGGCCCCCATCGACCGCAGCGGGCCCGCCGCCATCCGGACCAGGAGGAGCGCGGCGAGGACGGTGAGAGCGAGCGTGAGCAGGTAGAGGGGGGGGATCCCCCGGTCGCGCAGGTAGAGGAACGGGTAGTCGTCGGTGGCGGCCGCCGGCACCACCCGCCGCCCGGGACTCCAGGTGGACGGGCAGTTGATGGCGGTGGCATCGACGCTGGCGCTGAGGAGGGCAAGCTTGCCGATGCGCCCGGTCGAGTCGAGGCAGGGGGAGTGCCCGTAGACGCTCCGCAGCGTGCCCGCCAGGCGGTCCACCAGCCACTCCTGCCGGTAGTAGTTGTACTCGCCGAAGACGCCGCCCGGGTTGAGATGCGCGCGCGCCTCCCGCATGGCCTCGATCGTGAACAGGTAGCTCTCCAGCCGCAGAGACGACTGGCCGGAGACCAGGGTCAGGGAGTCGGGGAGGGCGAAGAGGATGAGGTCGTAGTGGTTTCGGGTTTGCTGGAGGAAGGCCCGGCCGTCGCCGATGTGGGTGGTGACGCGGGGATCCTGGTAGGGATGGTTGGGGTGGAGGCGCACTCCCAGCTCGCGGAGCCAGGGGTCGATCTCGACCGCATCCACGTGGCGCACGCCCTCGGCCAGCGCGATCGCCACGTCGGTCCCCGTCCCCGCCCCGATGATGAGCACGTCGCGGGGCCGCGTCTTCGTCCGCTCGTAGGGGACGAAGTAGAGCGGGACCGTCTGCCGGCGGCGGGCGATCGATTCGATCGTCTGGTGCGGGATGCCGTTGACCAGGACCGAGATCGAGCCGCGCGGCGACGGCCGCAGCGTCACCCGGTAGTAGGGAGACCAGCTGTCGCCCGCGATCGTCGACTCTAAGCCCAGCATGACGAGCAGTGCCCCCAGACCGGCGATCTGGAACCAGCGGATGGAGGTGGTGTGGAGGAGGACGAAGGCGGCGACCACGACCAGCCCCCAGGCGACCGGCGGGGCGCCGGCGAACGAGAGCAGCGAGAAGGTGACGATGCCCGCGATGCTGCCCATGATGTCCAGCCGGTAGGCGTCGAGCGGCTCGAATTCGATGAAGGCCCTCGCTGTCCCCTCCCCGATGGTGGCCATGACGCCGGCGACGGCCAGGAAGATGACGGGCAGCGTGACCCAGATCGGCAGCCCGCTCCGGCTCTGGTCGAGCGCGCCGAAGTAGATCAGGTCGCTGCCCGAGCGGTCGATCTGGACCGGGAAGGCGAGCACGAATGCCACTAGCAGGGCCAGCGCGACGGGCGCCAGCGGGAAGAGATCGTGCCGGGAGCGGGCGCGCAGGAAGCCGAGCCCGATGCCCAGGAAGCTGGCGAGAAGGATGAAGTTGGAGAAGTAGGACAGGTAGAGGACGTTGGCGCCCGCCCAGCGGATCAGGGCCAGCTCGACGAAGAGCATGAGGAAGCTGAGCAGGGCAAGGCGGGCGCGCCTGGGGAGGATGCTCGGCGCGGGAGAGCGGGGAGGGGCGAGATCAGCGGTCAAGCCGGGCAATGGTATCGGAGCGCGCCGGACGCGATCGGGGGAGGTTCGAGCTGTCCCCGGGGTGCTGCTATGGTCGGCGCATGCCGACCTTCGTTCGGGTGGCGCACCGGCAGGGGTGGCAGGTGGAACTCGTCCGGGCCGGGGCTCCGGTGGAGACCGAGACGCTTCCCACCCGCGAGGAGGCGATGGCCCGCGCCGAGGCGATGGCGCCGGAGTGGATCGAGGTCGGCGACATCGTCGGTCTGGACACGCCGGGCCAGCGACATTCCTGGTCCACCCTGCGCCGGCAGCCGGACGGCTCCTACGCGCCGACGAAGCTCCGCTGGGGAGGTGTCTGAGAGCCTTTATCCGCGGCTCCCGCGCGACCTCGTGGGGCTAGGATGGGACCCTCCGGCAGCACCAAACGCGCCGGGAATCACCGGCGAGTGAAACCTCGGGCCCGTAGCTCAGCCTGGTCAGAGCGGCCGACTCATAATCGGCTGGTCGGTGGATCGAAGCCACCCGGGCCCATCATCTGTTCCAGTGTCCGAACCGGTCCTCGGGGCGCCTGAAGGCCGGCAGATGGCTTCCCCGCGTTCGACTCGGCCCTCCGAGACGAGAACCGGCAGCGAAATCTCGAGCTCAGCCAGGGTCGTCTCGGCTCCCGGCGCGTGCGCCCGCCTTGCCCTTCGGGCGATGGGCGACATCCGGGACCTCGAAGCGAATTCCAATTGAGAGCCGCTCGCAACTTCGCCGCAAGATCTGGGATCGAAACTCCGGTTCATAGTTGCGACACGGTCCCGATAAGAGGTACTCTTGAGTCCAGCTCACTTCTGGCCGGCGGCGGATTCGCGGGTCTGACCCGCTGGGGAGAATCGATGGCATCGATGGCGGCGGCGCTCCGCAACGGCTTCGACCGCGGAGAGCGCACCCGGCTGGGCGGCTTCTTCGGGGGCGTCCTGCTGCTGCACGTCGTGGGCTGGGGCCTCCTGCTCCTCTACGGGGTCGGGCACAAGGAGTTCTTGGGCCTCGGCGCGCTCGCCTACACCTTCGGGCTCCGCCACGCCTTCGACGCCGATCACATCTCCGCCATCGACAACACCACCCGCAAGCTGCTGCAGCAGAAGAAGCAGCCGGTCGGAGTCGGCTTCTTCTTCTCGCTCGGCCACTCGACGGTCGTGCTCCTGATCGCCGTCCTGCTCGCGGTCGCCGTCAAGTCGGTCGTCCAGGGCGTGGTCAGCGGCAACGGGCAGATGAAGAACCTCGGCGGCCTGGTCGGAACCAGCGTCTCGGGCGGCTTCCTGCTCCTGATCGGGATCCTGAACCTGGCCATCCTGCTCGACATCGTCCGCGTCTACCGCCGGATGCAGCGTGGCCAGTACGACCGCGACTCCCTGCAGCACGAGCTGGTGGCGGGCGGGCTCATGACCCGCATCTTCGGACGCATGTTCAAGTTCGTGAACGAGAGCTGGCAGATGTACCCGATCGGCTTCCTCTTCGGCCTCGGCTTCGACACGGCCTCCGAGGTGGCCCTGCTGGCCATCTCGGCCGGGGCCGCCGCCAAGGGACTGCCGATCTTCGCGGTCCTCTCGCTGCCCATCATCTTCGCCGCCGGCATGTCCCTGATGGACACCGTCGATGGAGCGTTCATGTCGAAGGCCTACGCGTGGGCGTTCTCGAACCCGATCCGGAAGGTCTTCTACAACCTGGCCGTGACCGGGCTGTCGGTCTTCGTGGCGCTCTTCGTGGGCCTGGTGGAGGTCAGCCAGATCCTGATCCAGACCCTGCGGCTGACCGGCGGCGTCTTCGACAAGATCGCCAACCTCAACTTCAACATCATGGGATTCGTGATCGTGGCCGCCTTCATGGTGACCTGGATCGGCGCCATGTCGGTCTTCAAGCTCCGACGCGTCGAGGAACGCTGGAGCTCGCTGGTGGGCGACTGACGAACGACCGGCCGCGCCGGCTCTGACCGTCCGCCGATCTGAACAGGCATAAGCTTCCAGCCGGGATGCCCCGAATCTATCCGACCATCCTCGATCTGATCGGCAACACCCCCTTGGTCCGCCTCCAGCGGATCGCCCCACCGGGTGGCCCGACGCTGCTGGCCAAGCTCGAGTACCTCAATCCGGGCGGCTCGGTCAAGGACCGGATCGGCCTCCGCATGATAGAGAAGGCGGAGCGCGAGGGACGCCTGCGGCCGGGCGGCACGATCGTGGAACCGACCTCCGGCAACACGGGGGTGGGGCTGGCGGTCGCCGCCGCCATCAAGGGCTATCGCTGCATCTTCGTGATGCCCGACAAGATGTCCAAGGAGAAGATCTCCCTGCTCCGCGCCTACGGAGCCGAGGTGGTCATCTGCCCGACGGCGGTCCCCCCCCAGTCGCCAGAGAGCTACTACTCGGTCTCGGATCGTCTGGCGGAGGAGATTCCCGGCGCCTACAAGCCCGACCAGTACTCCAACCCGGCCAATCCCCAGGCCCACTACGAGACGACGGGCCCCGAGATCTGGGAGCAGACCGGTGGGGAGCTGGACGCGATCGTGTTCTCGGTCGGCACCGGGGGCACCATCTCGGGCGCCGCCCGCTACCTCCGGGAGCGGAATCCGGGCCTCATCGTCGTCGCCGCCGATCCCGAGGGGTCGATCTATTCCTCCGAGAAGATGCACCCCTACCTGGTGGAGGGGATTGGCGAGGACTTCTGGCCGCGGACCTACGATGCCTCGCTCGTGAACGAGTACGTGACCGTCTCCGACCGGGATTCCTTTCTCACCGCGCGCAGGCTCGCCACCGAGGAGGGGATGCTGGTGGGCGGCTCGACGGGCACGGCCGTCCACGCCATGCTCGAGGTCGCCAAGCGCTTCGGACCCGAGGCGACCATCGTCACCCTCGTCCCCGACAGCGGCCGCGCCTACCTCTCGAAGTTCTACGACGACAACTGGATGATCGAGTACGGGTTCGTGGAGCGTCGGGCGCCGGTGCCGACGGTGGAGGAGGTGCTCCGCTTCAAGCGGCGCCAGGAGCCCGAGCTGGGGCGGCTGGTCACCATCGAGTCGCGCCAGAAGGTGGGCCATGCGATCGATCTCATGCAGCGTTACTCGATCTCACAGCTGCCGGTCGTGCGGCACGAGTCGGCGGAGTCGCTGGCCGACATCGTGGGCTCCCTGCAGGAACGGGGACTCTTCGACCGCGTCTTCAAGGACCCCGACGCCCTCCAAGAGGACGTGGCCAATGCGATGGGTCCGCCGCTGGCGGTGGTGGAGGCGACCGAGTCACTGGACAGCGTGTTCGCAGACCTCTCCGGGGGCAACCCCGCCGTCGTGGTCGCCCAGGGCGGGCGTCCGGCCGGGATCCTGACCCGTTCCGATCTGCTCGAGTACCTCGCCCGCAGCCGCGCGGAGTCCCGGCCGTGACCCGCCGCCCCCGCTACGCGACAGGCTAGATCTAGAGCTAGAGGTCGAGCGCCTGGTCGAGATCGGCGATGAGGTCGTCGGCGGCTTCGATCCCGACGGAGAGGCGCACCAGCTCCTGCGGGGCCGCGAATGGCGAGCCCGCGGTCGAGGCGTGGGTCATCCGGGCCGGGTGCTCGATCAGGCTCTCGACGCCGCCCAGGCTCTCGGCCAGAGTCCAGAGGTTGGTCCGCCCGACCATCTCGACGGCCGCCTCCTCGGAGGCGAGGAGGATGGACATCATGCCTCCGAAGTCGCTCATCTGGCGGGCGGCGATGGCGTGGCCGGGATGGTCGGGCAAGCCGGGGTAGAGCACTTTTTCGACCATCGGATGACCGCTCAGGAAGGCGGCCACCCGGCGCGCGTTCTCGCAGTGCTGGCGCATCCGCACCGAGAGCGTCTTGAGGCCCCGCAGGACGAGCCAGGCGTCGAAGGGCCCGGCCACCGCGCCCAGCGAGTTCTGCAGGAACCCGAGCTGCTCGGCGAGATCCGGAGCCGTGGTGGCCGCGAAGCCGCCGATGACGTCCGAGTGGCCGCCCAGGTACTTGGTCGTGGAGTGGAGGACGATGTCCGCGCCCAGCTCGAGCGGCCGCTGCAGGTAGGGGCTGGCGAAGGTGTTGTCGACCACCACCAGCGCGCCGGCGGCGTGGGCGGCGGTCGCCGCCGCCCGGATGTCGACCACGTTCATGAGGGGGTTGGTCGGGGACTCCAGCCAGACCAGGCGGGTGGGATCCTCCTGGAGGCGGGACTCGAGGCCCGTGTTGACCTCCTCGGCGGACAGGTAAGTGAACCGGTACCCCTTCGGCTCGTAGACGCGCTTGAAGAGCCGGTAGCTGCCGCCGTAGACGTCGTTGACGGACACCACTCGCTCCCCCGGCGAGACCAGATGCATGACGGTGGTCGCCGCCGCCATCCCGGATGCGAAGGCGAACCCCCGCTCCGCCCCCTCCAGCGACGCCAGGCACTCCTCGAGAGCCTTGCGGGTCGGGTTGGCGGTTCGTGAGTAGTCGAAGCCCTTGTGCCGGCCGACCGCCTCCTGGGCATAGGTGGAGGTCGCGTGGATGGGGACGATGACCGCGCCGGTGGCCGGATCGGGAGGCTGCCCATCGTGGATGGCACGGGTCTCGAACTGCATCGGCGTGATTCTACGAGCCCGCCTCGGCAGCGGTGACCCAGACATCCGTCAGGGGGCTTTCTCCAATTGACAGTTGGCAGGAAACTTGATATGATGCCTATCACTTCGTATTAAGGAGGGGCTTCATGGACGATCCCAACCGACCGGAGATGGTCTCCGAACAGCAGCCGGTGCGCCCGGCGACGACCCCCACCCACGTCCACTCGACCGCGCCGGTCGCGACCGGCTACAGCTTCCGGCCCGTGCAGCTGGTCTGGCTCGCCACGGGTATCGTCGACGCCCTGGTCGCGATCCGGTTCCTGCTCAAGCTGCTGGGTGCCTCGCCGGTGTCCGGCTTCGTGTCCTTCATCTACGGGATCACGGACCCCCTGATGGCGCCTTTCCGCGGCATCTTCCCGGTCACGGCCACCAACCGGTCGGTCGTCGAGCCGGCGGCGATCGTCGCCTTCATCGTCTACCTGCTCCTCGGCTGGGGCGTGGTGACGCTGATCCGGATCCTGACGACACCGCGCGGCACCCGAGCCGTCGGCTGAGCTCCGGCTGAACGGCGAGGGCGGGCGAGGCGGACCTCGTCCGCCCTCATTCATGCCCGGGACCCGGCTGATAGCCTTGCCACTGATGGGTGGATCCGAGGCGGGGGCCAGCTTCGGGGAGGAGGGGCGCCGCCTCAGCTACGGCTCCTACCTCGAGGTGTCCCAGCTGCTCCAACTGCAGACCACGCTCACCAGGGCCCACGACGAGCTCCTCTTCATCGTCACCCACCAGGCCTACGAGCTCTGGTTCAAACTCCTCCTCCACGAGCTCGAGGCGACCCGGGACCGGATCGACGCGGACGATCTCTTCACCGCTCGCCACCACCTTCGCCGGATCACGACCGTCGCGCTCCTGCTCGTGCACCAGATCGACGTCCTGGAGACGATGTCGCCTCAGGACTTTCTCGAGTTTCGCGCCGAGCTGGCCCCGGCCAGCGGCTTCCAGTCGGTCCAGTTCCGGGAGATCGAGTTCCTCTGCGGCCTCAAGGATCCGGCCTACCTGGCCCGGCTGGAGACGACCGCGGCGGAGCGAGCGCGCCTTCAGCGCCGGCTGCGAGAGCCGAGCCTTCGGGACTCCCACCGGGCACTCCTGGAGCGGCGGGGCTCGCCCAGCCTGCTCGACGTCTTTCACGACCGGGCCGCTCACGGCGACCTCTTCGATCTCTCCGAGGGCCTGCTCGATCTCGACGAGGCGATCGGCCTCTGGCGCGCCCGGCACCTGCAGATGGTCGAGCGCCAGATCGGCGCCAAGCATGGCACCGGGGGCTCGACGGGCGCCGGATACCTGCGAACCACGCTCGACAAACGCTTCTTCCCCGAGCTCTGGGACGTCCGCTCCGGTCTCACCACCCCCGGCGCCGGCGGCCACTAGATGAGTGATTCCTAATGGCGGCCACTAGGGCTCAGGGGACCCGGCCCCCGACCTGGAACCGCGCCTGGCGGTGGGCCCCGACGTTGAGGATCTCCTCCAGCCGATCGACCGCGTCGTGGACGTCCACAAAGCGCGTGTAGAGCGCCGGGAAGCCGAAGCGCATCAGATTCGGGGGCCGGACGTCGCCGATGACGCCGCGCTCGATCAGCGCGCGCATGAGGGGACCGGCTTCGGGGTGGGCGAGGGACACCTGCGAGCCCCGCTCCGAACCCGCCCGCGGGGACGCCACGGTCACCCCCCAGCGCGCGAGCCGGGCGTCGGCGAGCTCGATCATCAGGTCGCCCAGGCGGAGTGACTTCTCGCGGGCGGCCTCGATGCCGGCGTGATCCCAGATCTCCAGGGCTCCCTCCAGGGCCGCGCAGGCGAGGATGGGAGGCGTTCCCGCCAGCCACCGCTCGATGCCCGGCGCGGGCACGTAGGAGGCGTCGAACCGGAAAGGATGGGCGTGCCCGAACCAGCCGTTGACCGGTGATCGAAGCCGCGACTGGAGCCGCCCGGCCACGTACAGTAAGGCGGGCGAGCCCGGTCCCCCGTTGAGGTACTTGTACGTGCAGCCGACGGCCATGTCCGCCTGCCAGGCATCGAGCTCGACGGGGACCGCGCCGGCGGAGTGGGAGAGGTCCCAAAGGGCGAGCGCGCCCGCCCGGTGGGCGGCGCCGGTCAGCGCCTCCATGTCGTGGAGCCGGCCCAGCCGGTAGTCCACGTGGGAGAGCAGGAGCACCGCCACCGAGCCGTCCAGCGCACTCGCGATCTGATCCCGCTCCACCAGCCGGACCTCCACCCCCGGCCGCAGCCGGGCGATGCCCTCGGCGATGTAGAGATCGGTCGGGAAGTTGCCCTGCTCGCTGAGGATGACTGCCCGATCTGGGCTCGCCTCGAGGGCGGCGACCAGCAGCTTGTAGAGGTTGACGGTGGTGCTGTCGGTGACCGCTACCTCGCCCGGCGCCGCGCCCAGGATGCGCCCCAGCCGGTCACCGAGCCGGGCCGGGGCGTCCGCCCAGCCAGCCTCATCCCAGCTTCGGATCAGCCCCCGTCCCCACTCGTCGCCCAGCGCCTGGACGACGCGCGCGTGCGCGGCCCGCGAGGGGGCGCCCAGCGAGTTGCCGTCCAGGTAGATGACAGACGCATCGAGCCAGAACTCGTCGCGGAGGGCGCCCAGGGGGTCCTGGCGGTCCATCTCCAGGCAGGCCTCGCGGCCGGGTGCGCTCACCGTCCATCATTCTGCCTCAGCGATGGCGATGCTCCGCTACCTCGCCCTGGGCGACTCCTACACGATCGGGACCGGCTCCAGCGGGCCCGGGCGGACCTTCCCCAGCCTTCTCGCCGCGCGCCTCGCGGCCACCGGGCATCGCGTCGAGGTCACCAATCC
>JBOHUX010000035.1:0-16819 GCA_050734915.1 Candidatus Dormibacteraceae bacterium | reverse complement strand
GATCGGCGAGGGCGAGGCGGTGGACGCGGAGGGCCGGCGGCTGCCGGCGGCGGAGGCGCTGGCGGGGGTCGGGATCGCGCCGCTGCGGCTCCAGAGCAAGGAGGGCCTGGCGCTCATCAACGGCACAGACGGGATGCTGGGCATGCTCTGCCTGGCCTGCCATGACGCCCTCAACCTCTGCCGGGTGGCGGACGTCACCGCGGCGATGAGCGTGGAGGCACTACTCGGCACCGACCGGCCCTTCGCGGAGGCGCTGCAGTCGATCCGTCCTCATCCCGGCCAGCTCGCCTCCGCCGCCAACCTGACCCGGCTCCTGCGCGACTCCTCGATCAAGGCCTCCCATCGCGAATCCGACCATGCGGTCCAGGACTCCTATTCGATGCGATGCAGCCCACAGGTGGCGGGCGCGGCCCGCGACACGCTCGACTTCGCGCGCGCGGTCGCCGAGCGGGAGCTGGGCTCGGTCACCGACAACCCGGTCGTGCTGCCGGGCGGCCAGGTGGAGTCGACCGGGAACTTCCATGGCGAGCCCGTCGCCTTCGCCTGCGACTTCCTGGCGATCGCCGCCGCCGAGATCGGTGCCATCTCCGAGCGCCGCGTCGACCGGATGCTGGATCCCAAGCGTTCCGCCGGGCTGCCCCCGTTCCTGGCCCCGGACGCGGGCGTCAACTCCGGCCTCATGATCGCCCAGTACACGGCGGCCGCCCTGGTCGCCGAGAACCGCCGGCTGGCGGCGCCCGCCAGCGTCGATTCGATCCCCACCTCGGGCATGCAGGAGGACCACGTCTCAATGGGCTGGGGGGCCGCCCTCAAGCTCCGGACCGTGCTCGAGAACGTGGCCCGGATCCTGGCCGTCGAGCTGGTCGCCGCCGCTCGCGGGCTCGACCTCAGGGCCCCGCTCGAGCCGGGGCCGGCGACGGCGTCGGTCCGCGAGCTGCTGCGGCGGCGGGTGGCGGGTCCGGGGCCCGACCGCTGGCTCGCCCCCGAGCTGGCCGCGGCCGAGGAGATGATCCGCTCCGGCGCGGTGGTGGAACGGGCCCAGCAGGTGACCGGGGAGCTTCGATGATCAGGCGGGCGACGTGCCGGTAGACGCCGACCTCGTCATCCGCGGCGCGGGGCGCCTGGTCACCTGCGACGCCGGTCGCGGTGTCGGCCCCCTGGGCATCATCGAGAAGGGCGCGCTGGCGGCCGCCCGGGGCCGCGTGGTCTGGGTGGGAGCCGAGCGGCGGCTGGGGGCGGAGGTGAGCCTGACTCGTGAGGGGCACGAGATCGATGCCCGGGGGCGCGTGCTGATGCCGGGCCTGGTCGACTGCCACACGCACCTCATCTTCGCGGGTGACCGCTCGGCCGAGTTCGACGCGCGCATGCGCGGCGACCGGTACGGGACGGGTGGGATCGTGGCCACCGTGGCGGCGACCAGAGCCGCCTCCGACGCGTTCCTGACGCGGCTCGCCCGCGACCGGCTCGACGTCTTCCTCGCCCACGGCGTCACCACCGTGGAGGCGAAGAGCGGGTACGGACTGATCCCGGCCGAGGAGGAGCGCCTCGTCCGGCTCGCCGCCGGCCTTCGCCACCCGGTCGAGATCGTGGTCACCGTGCTGGCCGCCCACGTCGTCCCGGCCGAGCTCGCCGGGCACGCGGACGCCTACGTGGATGCGGTTTGCGAGGAGCTCCTGCCCAATCTGCGCGATGCCGCCGAGTTCTGCGATGCCTGGTGCGACGAGGGCGCCTTCAGCCCCGATCAATGCCGGCGAGTGCTGGCCCGCGGGCAGGAGCTGGGGATGGCCGCCAAGGTCCACGCGGAGCAGCTGGCCTGGACCGGCGGCGCCGCCTTGGCGGCCGCTCTGGGCGCGGTCTCCGCCGACCACCTCGAGCATGCGACCGAGGAGGACGCCCGGCTGCTCGGCGCCGCCGGCACGGTGGCGGTGCTGCTCCCGGGCGCGTCCATGATGACGAGGAGCCGGGCGGCCCCGGCCCGGATGCTGATCGAGAGCGGGGTCCGGGTCGCCCTCTCGACGGACTTCAACCCCGGCACCTCCTACTCGGAGAACCTGCAGCTGGCGGTGGCGTTCGGCTGCGGGCAGCTTGGCATGACGGTGGAGGAGTCGATCCTGGGCGTGACCCGCCACGCGGCCGCGGCGCTCGGCCGTGAAGCGGAGGCGGGGGTCCTGCGGCCGGGCTCCCGCTGCGATGCGATCGTGCTCGCCGGTTCGAGCGAGATCGACCTCGCCTACCACTACGGCGTCAATCTCGCGGCGCTGGTGATCAAGGATGGCCGCCAGGTGTTCCCGGCCGGGCAGAGCGCATAGTGGGTCTCGTCCAGCGGCTCTTCTTCTGGCTCGCCTACCGCTTCGGGCGCGCGCCCTGGGACACCGGGGTCAGCCCGCCCGAGCTGACCGCCCTCGTCGAGGGCGCCGGCGCGCTGCCGCCCGGCCGCGCTCTCGACCTCGGGTGCGGGACGGGGACCAACTGCGTCTACCTCGCCGGCCATGGCTGGCAGGTGGTGGGGGTGGACCTCGCGCGCCGGGCGGTCGGCCTGGCCCGGGCCAAGGCGGCCCGCGCCGGGGTCCCGGTGCAGGTTATCCAGGGTGACGTGACTCGCCTGCCCGCGCTTCACCTCGAACCCGGTTTCGCCCTCGTTCTCGACCTCGGCTGCTTCCACGCTCTGCCCGCCGGCCGCCGCGACGACTACGCCCGCGGGGTGGCGGCGCTGGTGGGTCCCGGCGCGAGCTATCTGCTCTTCTGCTTCCGGCGCCCGGGTGGGCTGCCGCCGGGCGTCCCCGACGCGGAGGTGAGGCGCGCACTGGAGCCCCACTTCGAGGTGGCCCAGGTCCAGCCGGGCGAGGGCGACCTCGACCCCGCCTGGTATCTGATGCGCCCGCGTTCATCGACGATCTGAGGGGGGCCGCCGGGCGCTCAGCCCCCGAGCGCGCGCCGGATGGCGGCCGCCAGGCGCCGGGGAACGTCATCCAGCTCCAGGTGCCTCTTCCCGGTGACGACGCGCCGGCCGCCGATGAAGACCTCGGACACGTCGGCCGGGGCCGCGGCGTAGACGGCCTGGGCGAGCAGCGAGTCGCGCTCGGCGCCGGCCAGCCGCGGCGAGTCGAGGTCGACGGTGACGAAGTCGGCGAGCTGCCCGGGAGCCAGCCCCGACGCGGGCCAGCCGAGCGCGGTCATGCCGCCCGCGGTGGCCGCGCCGAGCAGCTCCTCGGGGGTGTGCAGGCCGCGATGGTTGGTGACCAGCCGCTGGTCGAGCTCGAGCGCGCGCGCCTCTTCGAAGAGATCGATGACGGCGTGGGAGTCGCTGCCCAGGCAGAGCCGGCAGCCGGCGTCGGCGAGCGGGCGGGCCGGCCCGACCCCGTCCGCGAGGTCCCTCTCCGTGGTCGGACAGAGGCAGGCGCCGACCCCGGCCAGTCCCAGCAGCCCGACGTCCTCGGGGGTCAGGTGGATGGCGTGGACCGCCGCGGAGCGGGGGCCGAGGGCGCGCGCCCTGGCCAGCAGTCCCGCCGGGGTGAGTCCGGTGGCGGCCAGACAGGCCGCGTTTTCGGCGGGCTGCTCGGAGAGGTGAAAGTGGAGCGGGGCCTCGTGCGCCCGGGCCCAGGCGGCGACGGCGCCCATCGACCGTTCGTCCAGCGCCCGGACGCTGTGGATGGCCGCCCCCAGACGCACCCGGGCGTCGCCGGCGAGATCGGAGACGCGCGCGGCCCAGGCTTCGACCGACCCGTCTGAGAAGCGAAGCTGGGCGCCCTCCGAGGGTCGGCCGTCGATTCCGCCGCGCAGATAGCAGGTGTCGAGCAGCGTGATGCGGATGCCCGCCCGTCGGGCGGCCTCGACGAGCGTCCGGCCCATCTCGTTGCGGTCGCCGTAGGGACGGCCACCGGGAGCGTGATGCAGGTAGTGGAACTCGCCCACCGCGGTGATGCCGGCCAGCGCCATCTCCGCGTAGGTCGCGGTCGCCAGCTCCAGATAGGTGTCGGGATCGAGAGAGGCTGCCACCTCGTACATCCGGTTCCGCCAGGCCCAGAAATCGCCCGTGCCCGACTGGGTCCGGCCGCGGAGGGCGCGGTGGAAGGCGTGGGAGTGGGCGTTGGCGAGGCCGGGGATGGTGAGGCCCGGAAGCCAGATCGCGTCCGCCGGCCGCGCGGCGCCCGGCTCGACGCCCGTGAAGCGGTCCCCCTCCACCTCCAGGAGGACCGCCTCCCGCACCGGCCCGGAGCCGGTCCAGGCCAGCTCGGCCAGGTAGCGCGTCACTTCGCGGCCATCGTAAGCGCGGATCAATGGGCGATGGACACCACGAACGTGTAGACGACCAGCCCCGAGACCACGACCAGGAACACGCGCAGCGCCCAGAGGCCGGTTCGTGCCCAGGGGCCGAGCCGGATCGGCGGCACGTGCCGCTCCATCGCGGTCACCAGCTGGTCCGGCTCCAGCGCCTCCACCAGGTCCTCGTCCGGCTCCCCCTCGAACAGGTGGCGGCGATGCTGCTCGTCGAGCTCGTCCCGCACGCTCAGCCGCCCGGATGGCCGGTCAAGGCGTTGAAGAAGGCGACCACGGCATAGGCGGCGCCGGCCAGCCCGACCAGCGCCCCGGTGAGGCCGCCGGCCCAGTTCGCCACCCGGGTGTTGACCCGAGAGCCCATCAGCTCCCGGTCGTTGGCGAGCAGGAGCAGGAAGATGAGCGCGGCCGGCATCAGCACCGTGGCCAGCAGGTTGGCGTTGAGCGTGATCGCCAGAAGAGGCGCGCCGGGGATGAGCACGACGGCGGCGGCGACCGCCGCCATGCCCGTGTTGAAGGCGTAGAACAGGGGCGCGTCGCGGAGCCGGCGGTTGAAGCTGTGGGCGCCCGAGACGGCCTCTCCGAAGGCGTAGGCGGTGCTGGCCGAGATCGTCAGCGAGGCGAGCGCGCCCGCCTCGATGAGGCCGAGAGAGAAGATCGCCCCCACCGGCAGCCCGGCCACCGGGCGCAGCGCCGCGGCGAAAGCGGCCCCACCCGGACCGCCGACGGTCACGTGATGGTCGAAGAGCGCGGCGGCGGTGACGACCGTGGCGCAGGCGGCCACCGCGGCCACGACGCCGCCGGCGATGGTGTCCGCCCGGCCCTGGGGGATGTCCCTGGGGGTCATCCCCTTGTCCACCACCGCGCTCTGCTGGAAGAAGATCATCCAGGGCGTCACCGTGGCCCCGATGTCGGACGCGAGCAGGAGCAGGAGGGTCTGCGGGGAGCCGTGGGGGAGCGGGGTCCAGGTGGCGAACGCACGAGCCACGCGCCCGGCGTCCGGATGCACCAGCACCGCGGTCACCAGGAAGACCAGGTTGAAGGCGGCCAGCGTGAGCGCGACGCGCTCCCACCGCCAGTACCGGCCGCCCGAGATGCTGGCCAGCACGAGCGCGATCCCGAAGGCGGCCGCGATCGGGGTCGGGATGCCGAAGAAGCCCATCCCGACCTTGATGGCGATGAACTCGGTGATCAGAGTGACCAGATTGGTGATCAGGAGGTCGGAGGCGGCCAGCCACCCCCAGGTGGCTCCGAAGCGCTGGAAGACGAGCTCGCCGTACCCCCGGTGGGTGACCGCCCCCACCCGCATCGCCATCTCCTGCACGATCATGGCGCCGATGAAGGTGACGGCGATGAAGGGCAGGAAGAAGCCCACCCCGAAGGCGGCGCCGCTGGCCGCGTAGGAGAGCATGCTGGGCCCGTCGTTCTCGCCCAGCATCGCCAGCATGCCGGGACCGACCAGGAGCCAGAGCAGCGAGATCCGGCGCCCGCCCCGCCGGGCATCCAGCACGCGGGCACGGTCGTGGGAGCGGACGAGGTCCTCCGGCGTCAGCTCCGCATGGGGAAGGCCCTCCTCGGCGGTGCTCAGGCGGATGCCCTCTCGACGAAGACCGCCCGGGCCAGCCCGAGCGGGACGCGGCGGCGCCGCCTTTTCACGCGGACCTCGACCGGCCCCTCCCAGCGGCTCTCGGCGACCACCTCGAGCACCGCGTCCGGGGTGAGGTCGAGGCCGGCCAGGGCGCGAAGCCGGGCGGGGTCGCGGTCGAGGACCCGGCGCACCGTCACCCGCTCGGCGGCGCGGCACTGGTCGAGGGGGCGCAGACTCCGAATCTCCATCCGGCCGGCCAGGGTCGGGATGGGATCGCCGTGGGGGTCGAGGCGGGGGCGCCCGAGCGCCTCGAACATGGCCGCCTCCATCCGCTCCGAGATCACGTGCTCGAGGCGTTCCGCCTCCTCGTGCACCTCGTCCCAGCGATAGCCGAGAGCCCGCACCAGGTAGGTCTCGATGAGCCGATGGTGGCGGATCATCTCGACCGCCAGCCCCTCGCCCGCATCGCTCAGCGTCGCGCCCCGGTAGCGGTCATGGGTGGCGAGCCGGAGCCGGGCGAGCTTGGTGAGCATCCCGGTCGCCGAGGCGGGACGGACATCCAGCCGCTCCGCGATCTCGGATGTCCCCACCTGGCGCTTCGATCCGCCCAGCTCGTAGAGCGCTTTGAGGTAGTCGCCCTGGGAGCGGGAGAGCGGCGCCGTCCGCCGATTAGGCATACCTAAGTCTAGCATTCGGCCGGACGAAACCGCGCCATGGCCTCGTGGTGGCGAGACGGTGCTCCCTCCGCGTGGCCGTGGTCCTGCTGCCGCGCCGGGGTCCCGCCTCGGAAGCTCACGGGGGATTGCGACTCCCGCCTCCGGCGCGCGTCAGCCGGCCGCGCGGCGCGGGCGCTCAGATCGGCCGCTAACGGCGCCGGACCGGCGCCACCCGGTCCTCCACGAGGCGGGCCAGGGCCTCGCGGAGGGGCTCGACGTCGACGCCCTCCAGACGGTCGAGGAAGTGCTCGCGGATCCCCCGCACGTGGACCGGCGCCGCGCGGCGGAAGGTGTGCCGCCCCGCCTCGGTCATGGCCGTCCACGTTCCGCGGCGGTCGGAGGGGCAGGATTCGCGACGGACCAGGCCGGCGGCCTCCAGCCGGTCCACCAGGCGCGTGAGTCCGCTCTTGCTGAGGAAGACGGACCGCGCCAGCTCCAGCATCCTAAGCCGACCGCCCGGCGCCCGCGAGAGCCAGAAGAGAACCTCGTACCAGCCCAGCGGAAGCGCCCGGTCCTGGACGAGGTCGCGCTCCAGCTTCCCGAGCACGACCGCGTGGGCCTGCAGGAACGCCGTCCAGAGCTCCAACGACGGGCCGTCCAGTTTGCTCACGCGCGCATCCTACATGCCCGGCCCCGCCTGGTTGCGCTTGCAATAATTCGGTGGGCGGCCCGGTTCCTGGAGGATGCGGTTGCCAAGGCAACCAGATTACCGAGACCAGATCATCGGAGGAGCGACCATGACCAAGCGCTACGACCTCGACCCCCGGCACAGCCGGATCGGATTCGTGACCAAGCACATGATGGTCACCAACGTCCGCGGGCAGTTCGCCCGCTTCGCGGGCCACGTGGAGGTGGACGAGTCCGATCCCGGCCGGCTGACCGCCGAGGTGACCGTCGACACGGCGAGCATCGACACCGGCGTCGAGGACCGCGACAAGCACCTGCGCTCGGGTGACTTCCTGGAGAGTGATACGTACCCGCAGATGACCTTCCGGGCGACGGCCGCGCGGGCGGCCGGTCAGAGAAGGCACAGGGTCACCGGCGACCTCACCATCAAGGGCACGACGCGGCCGATCGAGCTGGACGTGGAGGTGGAGGGGGATCCCTTCCAGGATCCCTGGGGGTTCGAGCGGGTCGGCATCAGCGCGACCGGGCAGCTCAGCCGCAAGGACTGGGGCCTGACCTGGAATCAGGTGCTCGAGGCGGGCCGGCTGCTGGTCGCGGACTCGGTCAAGCTCGAGATCGAGGCTGCCCTAGTCCGCAAGGTGGAGGAGACGACCATCGCCTCCTGAGCCGCCGGGGTGCCGATCCGCACCGACCTCCAAGGCTCCTGGCTATGATCGGGGCACGCGACAAGGCTTCGAAGCTGGACGGGAGGTAGGCGCGCGGGCATGATCGTGCTCACCGGCGCCGGCGGCTTCGTCGGGAGCCACCTGCTGAGGCGACTGGTCGCCGAGGGGCGGACGCCGGTGCGGGCCCTGGTTCGCGAGGTTCGGGGGGGGGCCAACGCCCCGCCCGGGGTGGAGCTTGTGGCGGGCGACCTGACGCGCCCGGCGACCCTCGGCGCCGCTCTCGAGGGGGCCAGCGCCGTCGTTCACGCGGCCGCCATCACCGCCGATCGCAAGGAGCCTTATCGGGGAGCCTACGATCGCGCCAACCGGGTCGGCACCGAGAACCTGGTCACCGCGGCTCGGGGAGCGGGTGTCGAGCGGCTGGTGGTCATGTCGGGGCTTGGCACACGGCCCTCGAAACCGGGCACCTACATGGCGACCAGATGGGGGATGGAGGAGGCGGTCCGGGGGTGCGGCATCCCCCACGTGATCCTCCAGCCGTCGGTGCTGTTCGGGGACGGGGCGCCGTTCGTGGCCGCGCTCGTCCGGCTCACCCGCCGCTCGCCCGTGCTCCCCGTGCTCGGTGGCGACGTGGCGTTTCAGCCGCTCTGGATCGAAGACCTGGTCAGCTGCCTCGTGCGCAGCCTCGGTGACCCGGCTCCCCTCGGCCGCGCGATCCCGCTGGGAGGGGCGGAGCGGATGCGTTTCCGAGAGATCCTCTCGGCGATCCGGGGGGCGATGGGGGCCCATCGCCTCCTGGTGCCGGTGCCGATGCCGGCGGCCCGCCTCGAGGCGGCGCTGATGACCGCGCTCCTGCCCCGGCCCCCGCTCACGCCGGCGGCGCTCGAGCTGTTCCAATTCGACAACGCCACCGGGCTCGACTCGGTGGAGACGAGCTTCGGGTTCAGGCCGCGCGGATTCCTCGAGCACCTGAGCGCCCACGGCGTCGAGGCCTGAGTGCCCTCAGCCGGGCGACGGCCGCCGCCGGGGACGCCCGGCCGCGGCGACGTCCTGGGAGCCGGGCGCGAGGATGGCGCCGCCGAGGACCTCCGCCAGGAACCGGTGGCCCGCGGGGGTGAGGTGGAGCGGATCGGCGGGCTGTGTGATCCGAGCCGCTCTCTGCTTCCTGCCCTCTCGAAGCACATCCGCGATCCGCACGTCGGGGGCCGCCCGGCGCCGGATGAGACGTGCGAAGGCGCCCTGATACACGGCCCCGGGGAACCTTCGGAGGGGAAGGGGGATCGGAGTCGTAAGGACGATGAGGGTCGCCCCTCCCGAGCGGGCGAGGTCGATGGCCGCGTCGAGGGCGCGGCCGTAGCGGGCTAGGTGCCCCGGCACCGTGGGCAGCGCGCTCGCCGCCAGCACGGCCGCCGCCGCCAGGCGGTAGCCCGTGCGGAGCCGGCGCCGGACAGGCCGCGTGGCCAGCCCCGGGGGGGCGAGATGACCGAAGATGGCGCCCAGCCGGCCCTTGAGGTGGAGCAGCATGGGGATCCCGTGCATGTTGCGGGGGAGCACGATCACAATCGAGGGGGCGGGTCCGACGGCACCCGACATCGCCTCCGGCAGGTCCGCGGGATTGCCGCTGTAGAACACGCCACGGGTCGAGATGCGGATGGCGGGCCATGCCGCCCGCAGCCTGCGGCTGACGAGGACGGTGAAAACGCTGGTCGCCGGCACGCCGACGGCCGCCATGTGGCTGCCGCCGAAGAAGAGGAGATCGACGCGCTCACGCTGTCCGTCTCCCATCCACCGGGAGGTTACCGCAGCCTGGCGGCGGCCCCCGTCACCCGACCGGATGCGGGGTCGGCGCCCCCGCCGTGCGCAGCGTGGCCGAGAACCGGTCGGCCAGCGAGAAGGGAGGAAGCAGATCGACGCCGTCGGGGTTGGCGAGCAGACCGGGTGCGGACCCGGGGCGGCCGGTCACGCCGTACTGCCAGACCACCCGGTCCGTCCTGGGGTCGACCACGATCACCCGGTGGTTCCGGTCGTCGTTGCAGAGGATGTCCCCGTTGGGTAGGGGGAGGGCGAGGGAGGGGTGGTCCAGCGCGTGCGGCCACCGGGGGCGGTACCGCCAGACGAGGCGTCCCTGGCGGTCGAAGGTCTCGATCTGGCCCGGGTACGTGTAGTCGACGGTCAGGTACAACCCGGGCCGCACCTCGTTGGTGTCGGAGGGATAGCTGGTGCCGGGGGGGTGGATCGTGAAGCCGACCTTCCCGCTGGCGAGATTGAGCTGGTCCACCCAGTTGCCGTTGATCTCGGTGACGAGAAAGTTCCCGTCGCTCATCGGGAAGGCGCCGTTCGGGCTTCCCCAGCGGGCCGGAGGATCGTGGAGGCAGTCGTTGGTGCTCTGCCCGTAGACGCGGGCGGGCCGGTGCTGGCCGGCCCCGATCAGGAGCAGCCGGCAGTTCTTGATGTCCGCGCTGACAATGGATCCGTTGGCTAAGGCCATGGCGTCGTCCGGGTTCCAGAGGAGGTTGGGACCCATCCCGTGGACTCCCGGGACGCCGTACCGGTAGACGACCCGGTGGCCGGCCAGGTCGATGGTACTGATCGCGAAGTCGTCCTCCTGAGTGGCGACGATGTGGCGGCCGTCGGGAGTGAAGAAGGCGTCGTCGGGGACGAGGAAGCTCTGGCCGGCGGCGAGGTCACCGGGCCGTGGGAACTCCCACCGGATCCGTCCCTGCGGGTCCACCACCAGCAGCCGGTTGTTGTTCCGGTCCGCGATCAGGATCGGGCCCGGGAGGACGGAGGGGTCTGAGCCGGGGGCGAGGTGAGGCGCGCTCAGGATCGGCAGCGGCGGGGCGGGGGTCGCGGTCGGGCTCGGCGCGGCGGTGGCGGCGCGGCCGGATGCGGCGTCCTTCCGGGGAGCGGTCGCCTGGTGGGGCCGGCAGGCCGTCGCCAGCAGGCTCGCCGCCGCGGCGCAGAGGATGACCTTGCGGGGGATGGTCATCCTGACAAGGAAGGGGCGCCCCGCTGAACGGGGACTGAAACGCCTCAGGTGGCGGGGTGCTCCGCCATCGCCTGGACGACCACAGCGACCCGGTTCCGGTCGGCGGGATCCGCCGCGCGCTCGGTGGGGACGGGCTGCCGCCCTCCTTCGACCACGACGAAGGCGAGGAGATCCTCGGCCAGGAGTCGATCGACGGCGGCGCGCAACTGGAGCGCCTGGCGCCTCTCCGGAGGGTTTTCCACTGGAACCATGTTGACCTCGGGCTGCTGCGACCGGTGCTGGAACGGGAACCGCAGAGTGATTGTCGTCCCGCGGCGGGAGGACCGCAAGGACCGACGTGCCCGGCGGCGGCAGTCGTCACGAGGGCACCCCCTCGAGCGTCTCGACGGTCCCGATCTGTCTGCGCGCTCGGGCGACCGTCTCGTGGCGGTCGAAGCCACGGGTCGCACGCCACCGCCGGGCGCCCTCGGCGCCGCCGTCGCGACGAGGGGGCTACGGGCGCTCAGGCTCGATCGACAGCAACTCCATCGCCTCCAGTGCCAGCGCCAGCTGCGTCATCTCCCGGGGGTTGGAGGGCGAGAGGCCGGTCAGGTCCTGGATGCGGCCGATCCGGTTGAGCACCGTGTTGCGGTGGCAGGGTACCGCCCGGGCGACCGCCGCCACGGAGCCACCCAGCTCGACATAGCCGCGCAGCGTCCGCAGGAGGACCTCGCGGTCGGCCGGCGCCAGCTCGAAGAGGGCGCCCAGGACGCGGTCGGCGAGCCGGCGCGCCAGCTCCGGGGAGGCCGCCAGCAAAGCGCCCGTCAGCCGCTCGTCGAGGCTGGCCACCTCGAGCGCATGGGGCGGGATGGACCTCAGCGCCAGCTCCGCCTGCCGGTAGGCCCCGGCCAGCTGGCCGAGGGCGCCGACCGGCGGGCTGAGGCCCATGCGGGCCCCGGCGGCCGCGCGCAGGCTGCCGCGGACGGCCCCTGGCGAGGCGCTTCGGGGGGCGATCAGCCCGACCAGGCGGTCCTGGCGGAGAAGCCACTCCGACCTGATGCCCTGAGCGGTGAGCGCCGCCCCGACGGCTCCCTGGGCCTCGCCCTCGAGGTCTGTGACGGCGACCAGGTAGAGGCCTGTCTCGGGAAGGTCCAGGACCTCGGCCGCGAAGGCCAGGTCGCCCTCGGCGACCATGCCGGTCAAAAGACCGTTGAGGAAGGTCTGTCGCTCGGTCTCGTTGCGGCTCAGCATCCGCGCCTGCGTCCGCCGGTAGGACTGCGCCGCCGCTGAGGAGTGCAGGTCGATGATCTCCCAGACCAGCACGGCCCCCTCCATCAGGTCGTCGATGGGCGCCGGCGTGCGGGAGCGGGCCTCCTCCAGCATCGCCTCCCAGAGGACGACCCCGCCCAGCCGGTAGGCATGGAGCAGGCTCTCCAGCGGCAGGCCCTGCTCCGCCCGCCGCTGGCCGGTGGCGTGGGCGGCGCTCATCGGGAACTCGCCCTCGCCGGCCAGCATCCCGATCGCCGCCACGCCCTCCAGGAGGTTGTCGTGGACAGACCGCCAGAGGTCGGCGGGCGGGACCAGGTGGCGCTCACGGTAGACATCGTCGAGGTCGTAGACGGCGTCCACCAGCCGGCTCGACATCTGGGGGACGCGGGCGGTGAGCGAGCGGGCGAGGTCGGCGATGGTCGCCACCGAGCCCGCGGACGGGCTCTTGAGCTGCCGCCACCGGCCTCGGCTGAGCGTCGGGAGCGTCGCGATCTCCAGATGATAAGCCCCGGCGGAGGCCGCAAGGGTGACCGAGCGATGTGCGAATGCACAAGCGCCGCGCCAAGAGTTTGTTCCAAGAGCACGTTGGCGGCGATTCCTGTCAATGCTACGCTTGGGCGGCTGTCGAAGTGGGTTCACGCCAGCCCCTGAGTCTTCCCGAGCCTTGCCGAGGCTCGGCCGGCCTCTCGGCCGGCGCCGGCTCCCAGGTTCCCTTCAGGGACGCGCAACGTGATCCAGCCGATATCTCGGGGTGAAGCCAGTGAGCGAGCCGCCAGCGATGTCGAACCGCGGGCCGCGGGCGCCGGGCTCGCAGGCGTGGAGAGCAGGGTGACGGCGGCCGCCACCGCGCTCGGCGGCCTCGAGGTGGCCGGGGTGACCGTTCGCTTCGGCGGCGTGGTCGCGCTCGACGGCGTCTCGCTGGAGGTCCGGCCGCATGAGGTGGTGGGTGTGATCGGCCCCAACGGCGCCGGCAAGACCACGCTCTTCAACGCCATCTGCGGCTTCGTGAGGCCGGCCTCGGGGAGCATCGTCTATGCCGGGCGGCAGTTGGTGGGCAGCCCGCCCCGGCGCCTGACCCGGCTGGGCGTGGCCCGCACCCTCCAGGGCCTCGGGCTCTGGGCGAGCCTGACGGTGATCGAGAACGTGCTCCTGGGGTCGCGCCGCAAGCCCAACTTCGGCGCGGCGCTGCTCGGCCTGCCCGCCTCCGACCGCTTCGAGCGCGAGCTCCGCCGGCAGGCGGTGGCGCTGCTGGTGGAGCTGGGCGTGGAGGCTTTCGCGGAGGCCCGGCCGGGGAGCCTTCCGTACGGCGTCCAGAAGCGGGTCAGCATCGCCCGGGCACTGATGTCGGAACCCTCGCTGCTCCTCCTCGACGAGCCGGCGAGCGGGCTCTCCGGTGGCGAGGTGGAGGACCTGGCCGCGCTGCTGGCGCCGCTCCGCGACCGCATGAGCCTGGCGGTTGTCGAACACAACGTGGACCTGGTCATGGCGATCTCGGACCGGGTCGCCGTCCTCAACCTGGGCCGGGTGCTGGCGACCGGGACGCCGGACCAGGTCCGGGGCGACCCGGCCGTGGCCGAGGCGTACCTAGGCGAGAGGGTGCCCGGCCAGGCGGGGTCGGCGGGTGCTTGAGGTAACCGACCTGACGGTCGCCTACGGCCCGGTCGTGGCCCTCCGGGGAGTGTCGATGACGGTACCCGACCGCTCCGTGGTGGCGGTGCTGGGGGCCAACGGGGCGGGCAAGACCACGCTCGTGCGGACCATCTCCGGCCTCGTTCGCCCCCGCGCCGGCTCGGTCCGGCTGGACGGACGGGAGCTGACCCGGATGGCACCGGAGGCGATCGCCCGGGCGGGTGTCGCCCACGTCCCGGAAGGGCGCAGCGTGATCGGCGAGCTGACGGTGGAGGAGAACTTGAGGCTGGGCGGTCTCTGGCGGAAGGAGGACGGGCGCCGGGTGCTGGCGGAGAGCTACGAGCTCTTCCCCGTGCTGCGCGAGCGGCGCCGGCTGGCCGCGGCCAGCCTCTCCGGAGGCGAGCGGCAGATGCTGGCCATCGGGCGGGCCCTGATCGCCCATCCCAGGGTCCTCCTCCTGGACGAGCCATCGCTGGGACTGGCCGGGCTGGTCCTGGCCCAGATCATGGCCCGGCTCAAGGAGCTGGTCGCCGAGCGCGGGCTGACCGTGCTTCTCATCGAGCAGAACGCGCGTAGCGCGCTCTCGATCGCCGACGAGGCGGTGGTGCTGGCGTTGGGCAAGGTGGCGACCCGGGACCAGGCCCGGCGGCTGGCCACCGACGAGGAGCTGCGGCATGCCTACCTCGGGTTCTGATTCCCCGGGCCATCCCGGTGAGGAGGTGACGGCCTGCACACGTTCTTCGTCCTGACCCTGGACGGGCTCACTCAGGGCTCCATCTACGCCGCCATGGCGCTCTCGCTGGTGCTGATCTGGCGGGCGACCCGGATCATCAACTATGCCCAGGGGGCGATGGCGATGTTCACCACCTACGTGGCGCTCTTTGCCATCGACCGCGGCCTCTCCTACTGGGCCGCGTTCGGGCTCGCGCTCGCGTGCGGCCTCGCCCTCGGCGCCGCCATCGAGCGGGTGCTCGTGCGCCCGGTGGAGTCCGCCTCGCCCCTCAACGTGGTCATCTTGACCCTCGGCCTCCTGCTCTTTCTGGAGGCGCTGGCGCCGATGATCTGGGGCGGGCAGATCCGCTCCTTTCCGCCCGCCTTCTCGATCACCGGTCTCCAGCTCGGCCCGACCCGGATCCCCTTCAGCGGCTTCGACCTCTTCATCCTGGGCGGCGTGGTGGGCGTGATGGCGCTGCTCGCCCTCTTCTTCCAGCGCACCAGCCTCGGGCTCCGGATGCGGGCCTCCGCCTTCAAGCCCGAGATCGCGCGCCTGCTGGGTGTGCGGGTGGGCCGGATGCTCACCCTCGGCTGGGGCCTGGCCTCGCTGATCGGGTCTCTGGCCGGGGTGCTGGTCGCCCCCTCCCTGCTGCTGTACCCGACCTACATGGACCAGGTGCTCGTCTTCGGCTTCACGGGCGCCATCCTGGGCGGCCTGGAGAGCCCGGTGGGTGGCGTCATCGGCGGTCTCGCCATCGGGCTCGCGCTCGGCTACGTGGGCGGCTACCTCGGCTCCGACCTGGAGACCCTCGGCGGCCTCGTGATCCTGATCGTCGTCCTCATGCTCCGCCCGCGGGGCGTCTTCTCGATCGGGAGGCAGCGGCAGGTATGAGTGTGAGAGCCGGATGAGCCCCGGAGCACCGGCCCCGCTGCCGCGACCGGCTCCCGCCGGGGTGCCGGAGGGCCTCGCCGCCGGGCCGCCCTGGCCGGTCACCCAGACCCTCGGCCGGCACCTCCTGCTGGCGGCCGGAGCCGCCGTCCTCCTGCTCCTGCTCAGCTACGCCGTTGACGCCTACGCCGACTACAACCTGGCCGGCATCGCCATCTTCGCGATCGCGGCCGCTGGGCTCAACCTGGTCACCGGCGTCAACGGCCAGCTCTCGCTCGGTCACGGCGCGCTGATGGCGATCGGCGCCTACACCACCTCCGTGCTCCTGAAGCACGACGTCACGCTGGCGCTGCCGGCCGTGGTCCTGGCCGCGGTCGCCAGCACGAGCGCCGCCGGGGCGATCTTCGGGGTGGCGGCGGCGCGCCTGCGCGGCCCCTACCTGGCCGGCGCCACCTTGGCCCTGGCGGTGGCGCTGCCCCAGGTCGCCATCCGCTTCTCGGGGGTGTTCGGAGGCGAGGAGGGGCTGACCGTGCCTCCCGCCGCCGTCCCCGCCTTCCTGGGGACAGACTTCCCCCAGGAGCGCTGGATGGCCTGGATCGCGCTCGCCGCCGCCCTGCTGACGCTGGTCCTGGTCGCCAACCTCCTCCGCGGCGGGGTGGGGAGGGCGCTGCGGGCGGTCCGCGACGACGAGGCCGCCGCCGCGCTGGCCGGCATCGACGTGGCCCGGACCCAGGTCCTCGCCTTCGTCGTCAGCTCCGCCTGCGCGGGCCTGGCCGGCTCCCTGTTCGCGCTCTGGGTGGGGCTGACGGCGCCCGCCGGCTTCGGCCTCAGCCTCTCCCTCCAGCTCCTCAGCGCGATCGTGATCGGCGGCCTCGGCAGCCTGGCGGGGGCGGTCTGGGGCTCCATCGTGCTGGTCGCGCTGCCGGCCCTGACCGGCAACCTCGCCAGCGGCTACAACCTCTCCAGCGACATCGGCAACAACCTGCCGCTGGCGATCTACGGCGCCTTTCTGGTGGCGGCCATGCTGCTCTTCCCGCGCGGCATCCAGGGCGGCGTCGCGAGGCTCTTCGGCATCGCCCGCACGGCCCGGCGGGAGGCCAGGGGAGGTGATCGGAACGAATGAGGTGACACGTCGCGTCCGCCCCGATCGGGCACGTCCACCCACAGCTCAACCCTCAGGAGGGCACATGAGACCCACGAGCAGGAGACCCACGAGATGGACGACGAGCGTCCGGTTCAGCGCCCTCGGGGTGCTGGCGGCGACGGTCGTCGCCTGCGGAGGCTCGGGATCCGGCTCCCCGACCAAGACGACGGCGTCGGCCCCCGGCATCACGGCGTCCACGATCACCATCGGCAGCACCCAGCCACTGACCGGCCCGGCCGCTCCCGGGTATTCAGAGATCGCGCCCGCCTCCAACGCCTACTTCCAGTACGTCAACGCCCACGGTGGCGTCTACGGCCGGAAGCTCAAGTACATCT
>JBOHUX010000034.1:0-17475 GCA_050734915.1 Candidatus Dormibacteraceae bacterium | reverse complement strand
GGGGACGGGAGCGGGCGGTCGCCTGGACGAGGGCCGGCCCGGGCCCGGCCCGCATCCCCCCGCCAGCAGGCAGCCGAGGACGGCGAGGGAGATCAGGACCCGATGCGCATACCTCAGTATTCAGACCTCGGTCGTCATCTCCGCGTACTCCTCCTCGCTGAGCAGTTCGTTCAGCTCCGAGGCGTCGTGGAGGTGGACCCTCAGCAGCCAACCGGCCTCGTAGGGCTCCTGGTTGACGAGGTCGGGGCTGGCGAGAACCTCGCCATTGACGTCCAGCACCTCGCCCGTGAGCGGGGCCTGCAGCGGCGAGGTCGCGCTCTCCGACTCCACCTCCCCCATCCGGCGCGACGCACTCACCTCGTCACCCTGGTCGGGCAGGTCGAGGCTGATGATGTCCCCCATCTGGTCCTGGAAGTAGTCGGTCAACCCCAGTACGACGGCGTCCCCCTCGACGCGGACCCACAGGTGGCCGGGGCTGAAGCGCAGGTCACTCAACCGGTCAATCGTAGGCTCAGCCAGGGCCGTCCCCGCGTCGGCGGCGGGCTCGATCTCCGCCACCGGCCGAGGCGCACGACGGCGCAGGACCCGCCCCCGACGGACTGCTCGATCTCCACCTACCGGCCGATGCGGAAGAAGACGACGTCGCCATCCCGGACCTGGTAGTCGCGGCCCTCGACCCGCAGCCTGCCGGCGGCCCGCAGGGCCTCCATGGATCCGGCCTCCACCAGCTGGGTGACGGAGGTCACCTCGGCGCGGATGAAATGCCTCTCGAAGTCGGAGTGGATGACCCCCGCCGCGATGGGGGCCGGTGCGCCCGCGGCCACCGGCCAGGCCCGGACCTCGGGCTCGCCGGCCGTGAAGAAGGTGATCAGGCCCCCCACGTCCCAGGCCGCCCGCGCCACCGCCCCCAGGCCCGACTCGGTGATTCCGAAGCTGGCGCGGTACTCTCCGGCGTCGGCCGGCTCCAGCTCCTCCAGCTCCGACTCCAGGCGGGCGCTGAGCACCGCTGAAGCCTCGCCCCGCTCGGCGGCGGCGGCCCGCACGATGGCCCCCGCATCGCCGCCACCCGGCAGCAGGTCGTCGGAGACGTTCGCCACGAGCACCGACGGCTTGATGCTGACCGGGAAGAGGGGGCCCAGCGCCTGGGCGGCCTCGGCACCAGGCTCCAGCGTTCTCAGAGGGCGGCCGGCTTCGAGATGGTCCTTGGCCGAGCGGAGCGCGTCCAGCTCGCCCCCGGAGTGCTTCCTGCCCGCCTTGGCGTCACGTTCCAGGACCTCCAGGCGCTTCTCGACCGAGGCGAGGTCGGCCAGGATCATATCCAGCTGCACGCTCGCCAGGTCGCCGGCGGGGTCGAGGCCGGAGCCGAAGCCACGTGCGACCTGGAGGATCACGTCGGCCTCCCGGGCCGCGGCCACCTGGCGCGCACGGCTTCCCGGAGGGGCGTCCGCGACGCGGACCTGGGCGGGGGTGACCTTCTTGGGGTGCACCGCCAGGGCCAGCTTCCGCAGGCGGTCGTCGGGCACGTCCACCATCCCCACCCCGTCCGCCCCCCGGCCGGCCGTGAGGGCATTGAAGAGCGTCGTCTTGCCCGCCCCAGGGGGGCCCACGATGGCCACGGAAACGGGCACCGGCTAGGAGCCTGGCACTACCGGTCGGGCCCGGCGGCCGGGGCCGGGTCCTGGTCGAGCTCGAAGGCCCGGTGAAGGGCACGGACGCCGTCCTCGACCCGGGCGCGCTCGACGATGCAGGTGATCCGGATCTCGGAGGTGCTGATCATCTCGATGTTGATGCCGGCGTCAGCCAGGGTGCGGAACATGCGCCCGGCGACCCCCGGCGCGCCCAGCATGCCGGTGCCCACGATGGAGAGCTTGGCCACCCCGCCGGAGTGGACGACGTCGCGGGCTCCGATCGCCCGGGCGGAGTCGCGGACGAGGCCGATGGCGTGCTTGAGGTCGGTCTCGGCAATGCTGAAGGTGAGGTCCGTCGAACCCCCGGTCGACACGTTCTGCACGATCACGTCCACGGACACCGCGGCCGCCCCCAGCGGCTCGAAGATGGCGGCCGCGACCCCCGGGCGGTCGGGCACGCCGAGCACGGTCACTTTGGCGACGTTCTCCTCGTGGGTCACGCCGCGAACGCGGTTCCTCTCTTCCATGGGCACCTGGGCGACGATCATCGTACCCGGGCGCCCGGTGAACGAGGAGAGGACGTGGATGGGCACCGCGTAGAGGTCCCCGATCTCGATCGCCCTCGGGTGCATGACGCGCGCGCCGACCGCCGCCAGCTCCAGCATCTCCTCGTAGGAGACGTGGCGGAGGAGCCGGGCGCCGGGGACGATCCGGGGGTCGGCGGTGAGGATCCCCTCGACGTCCGTGTAGATCTCGCAGACGTCCGCCTCGAGAGCCGCGGCGAGCGCGACCGCGGTGGTGTCGGAGCCGCCCCGCCCGAGCGTGGTCACGTCGAGCTCCTCGCTCACCCCCTGAAAGCCGGCGACGACGGGGACCCGGCCCGCCGCGAGGGCGGCCTGGATCCGGACCGGCTCGAT
The DNA here is from genome assembly GCA_050734915.1 of Candidatus Dormibacteraceae bacterium. Lineage (GTDB taxonomy): Bacteria > Chloroflexota > Dormibacteria > Dormibacterales > Dormibacteraceae > JBOHUX01. The sequence continues at coordinate 14,930 of JBOHUX010000034.1, read as the reverse complement.
GTCGCGGATGCGGGCCCGGCCGTGCCGTCCGCTGGTCCTGACCCCCGCCTGGAGGCCGGAGAGGGACAGCGCGGGGACGCCCATCGCCTGCAGGCACATCGCGACGAGTGGGGCCGTGATCGTCTCGCCGTTGGCAACCAGCATGTCCAGCTCGCGCGCGGGCGGGTCCGGCGAGACGCGGTGGGCGAGGCCGATCAACCGGTCGGTGCTGCCCCCCATCGCCGAGACGACGGCGACCACCTGCCCGCCCTCCCGAACGACGTCGGCGACCCGGCGGCAGGCACGCCGTATGCGGGCCGGGCTGGCGAGCGAGGAGCCGCCGAACTTCTGGACGATCAGCCGGCGCGGCTCGGGATGAGCGGTCGATCCGCCCGCCCCGGGCTCCCTCCGGCGCCGCGCTCCCGCGGGGACGGCCCCCGACCCTCCTGTCACGCCTCGACCCCCATCCCCGCCGGGCTGACCCGGGTGACGAGCGGGCGCCCGCGCCCGGCGGCGGCCGCCGCCATGGCGGCGGCAACCGCCTCACCGCCGCCCGGAGCGCAGAAGGCGAACACGCTCGGGCCCGCCCCGCAGACGGCCGCCCCGAGAGACGATGACGCCCGCGCCGCGTCCAGGACCGGTCCCACCCAGGGGTAGAGCCGACGTCGCTGAGGCTGGTGGAGGCGATCGTCCATGGCCGCCCCGAGCAGGTCCCAGCGCCCGCTGTGAAGCGCGTGCACCAGCCAGGCCGTGCGCCCGGCGTTGAAGACCGCGTCTTGCCAGCCCACCTGCGCCGGCAGGACGCGCCGCGCGAGATCGGTGGCGACCGGCTCGTGGGCGACCATGAGGGCGACCTCGAGAGGCGGCGGCGGGAGCTCCTCCACGTGGCCGCCGGCCAGCAGCCGGACGCCCCCCAAGGCGGCCGCCGCGGCGTTATCCGGGTGGCCCTCCTCCTCGGCCACCGTCCTGAACGGATCCACCACCCCGCGCAGCGCCGCGGCGGCCAGCCGGGCGGCGGCGCTGCTGCCGAGCCCGACGCCGACCGGGATTCCATTGCGCACCCGCCCCCGCATGCGAAGGCGGGAAAGGGGGTTGACGCCGGCGCTCAGAAGGGAGGCGCCCTCCCCCTCGAACGTCCAGCTGGGAAGCGCGGCCGGCTCCGCCTCCACCTCCAGCCAGAGCTCGACCGCCATCGCGAGGATGTCCACACCCGGGCCGAGGTTGGCGATCGAACCGGGAACGCGGATCTTCACGGCATCCCCATCCCGGCCCTCACAGCTTCAGCATCTTGGCCAGTTGCCGGGCCCCGCCCGTCATCTCGATCGGCGGCTCGACGTTGCCGAGGGCGGCGGCGGGATCCTTGAGCCCGTTGCCGGTCAGCACCACCACGGTCGCGGAGCCGGGATCGATGCGCCGCTGCGCCACCAGGCGGATCAGCAGCGCCAGCGGGGCGGCCGACGCGGGCTCCGCGAACAGCCCCTCGGTGCTGGCGAGCCGGATCTGAGCCTGGAGGATCTCGGCGTCGCTGACCGCCTCGATGAGGCCGCCGGACTCGTCCCGAGCGGTGGTCGCCTGTTCCCAGGTGGCCGGGTTGCCGATCCGGATCGCGCTGGCGACGGTGGCCGGCCGCTCCACCCGCCGGCCGAGGACGATCGGTGCCGCCCCCTCGGCCTGGGCCCCGATCATCCGCGGCAGGCGCGTGGCGCGGCCGAGCCGCCGGAACTCCCGGAAGCCCTTCCAGTAGGCGGTGATGTTGCCCGCGTTGCCGACCGGGAGGAGCAGGTTGTCGGGCGCGTCGCCGAGCTCGTCCACGACCTCGAAGGCGGCGGTCTTCTGACCCTCGATTCGATCGGGGTTGACCGAGTTCATCAGCGCCACCGGGTAGGCCGCCGCGAGCTCCCGCACGGTTTCCAGCGCGCGATCGAAGGTGCCCTGGAGCGCGACCACCTTGGCTCCGTACATGAGCGCCTGGGAGAGCTTGTTCATGGCGATCTCACCCGCCGGAACGAGGACGATGGCGCGCAGTCCCAGGTGGGCGGCGTAGGCGGCGACCGAGGCGGAGGTGTTGCCGGTGGAGGCGCAGACCAGGACCCTGGCGCCCGCCTCGGCCGCCCTGGCGACCGCCACCGCCATGCCCCGATCCTTGAAGGAGCCGGTCGGGTTCAGCCCCTCGTACTTGAAGTAGAGCCGGCCAAGACCGAGCGCCGGCCCCAGGTTGCGGCTCGCCACGAGAGGGGTTGACCCCTCTCCCAGGCTTACCTCGGGGGTGCGGTCGGTGACCGGGAGATGCTCGCGATAGCGGGCGATGACCCCAGGGGTGCGATTCACAGGACGCGGAGAAAGCTGGAGACGGCTCGAACCGGCTCCAGCCGCCCGATCCCCTGCCGCGCCCGCCGCAGGGCGCTCTCGGGGGCCGGGTGGGTGGTGACGACGAACTCGGCGGCGCCCTCGGCGGCAAAGGCCTCCTTCTGGATGGCGCTCGAGATGCTCACCTGCTCGCGCGCGAAGACGGCGCCGACGGCCGCCAGGACGCCCGGGCGGTCGGCGACCCGAATCCGGTAGTAGGCCCGGGTGACGATCTCCTCCATCGGCACCAGCCCGGCCTCCCCCTCGAAGCGGAGCGCGGACCGCCGCCGCACGCCGCGCCGCCTCGACTCGGCCAGGTCCAGGAGGTCCCCCAGCACGGCCGAGGCGGTCGGGCCGCCACCCGCCCCCCGCCCCCAAAGCAGCACCGGTCCGACCAGATCGCCCTCGATGTGGACCGCGTTGAAGGCGCCCTCGACACCCGCCAGTGGATGGGTGGCGGGGATCATGGCGGGGTGGACGCGCGCCTCGACGCGGTCACCCTGCCGCGAGGCGACGGCCAGCAGCTTGATCTCAAAGCCCAGCTCACGGGCGTACCGGAAGTCGACCGGGGCCACGCCCTGGATCCCCTCCCGGAAGACCCGATCCGGATCGACGCGGGTCCCGAACGCGATCGACGCCATGATCGCCAGCTTGTAGACCGCGTCACGGCCGTCCACGTCGTCGCTCGGGTCGGCCTCGGCATACCCCGCCGACTGCGCCTCGGCGACGGCGGCCGCCAGCTCGTGGCCGGCGGCGATGCGGCCGAGCACGTAGTTGCTGGTGCCGTTGATGACCGCCGCGATGCGCTCGATGTCGTTCGCCCGAAGGTCGGTCTTGAATGTGCTGATCAGAGGGATGCCGCCACCCACCGCCGCCTCCAGGTAGACATCGACGTTCATCTCCCCGGCCAGCTCGAGCAGCCGGGGACCGTGGCGGGCCATGACCAGCTTGTTGGCGGTGACGACGTGCTTGCCGGCCCGGATCGAACGTTCGATGTAGGAGAGGGCCGGCTCCTCACCGCCCATCACCTCGACCACGACGTCCACCGCGTCGTCGTCGATCACGTCGCCGGGGTCCGTGGTCAGCAGTCCAGCCGGGATGGCCAGCCCGCGGGGCTTGTCAGGCTCTTGGACCAGGGCCCGGGCCAGCGTCAACACCGCCGGGGAGCGGGGATGGGAACCGCGTTCGAGAAGCCGGGCGGCGACCTGCGCCCCCACCGTGCCCAGCCCCAGCATTCCGATCACGAGGTCGCCGTCCGCCTCCGAGTGGGCGCCAGATCGGGGTTCGGGATGCACGCCGCTATTCTCGTTGGTGATGGCTCTGCTCATCCGCGAGGACGACGTGCGCCGCGCGATCGAGATGGGCGCCGTGATCGAAGCCGTCGAGGCGGCGACGCGGGAGCTGGGGCTGGACAGGGCCCAGAATCAGCCCCGGCGCCGGGTGCGCCAGGCAAGCGCGGTGCTGAGCGTGATGTCGGCCTCCTATCCGGCGGCGGCGGTGAGCGGGCTCAAGAGCTACACCGTCAGCGAGGGCCGGGCGCGGTTTCTAGTCGTCCTCTACGGTCCCGGCGGGGCACCCACCGCGCTCATCGAGGCGGATCTCATGGGTGCCTACCGGACGGGCGCGGCGACCGCGGTGGCCGCCCGCCGCCTGGCGCCGGGCTCGCGGCGGGTGGCCGTCTTCGGGACCGGCCACCAGGCCCGTATGCAGATCCGGGCGCTGGCCCGGGTGCTCGCCCTCGAGCAACTGGCGGTGTTCAGCAGGGATGCCGGGCGCCGGCAGGCGTTCGCCGCCGAGATCGGCGCCGAGCTTGGCGTCCCCACCTTCGCCGCCGACTCCGGCCGGGAGGCCGCGGAGGGGGCCGAGCTGGTGGTCGCGATCACGACCAGCCGAGAACCGGTGCTGGAGTCGTCCTGGATCGCGCCCGGGGCCCTGGTCGTCGGCGCGGGATCCAACCTTCCGGCCCATGCCGAGATCCCGCCCGACCTGCTCGGCCGCTGCCGGTTGGTGGCGGTCGACCAGGTCGAAACGGCCAGGCTCGAGAGCGGCGACCTGATCAGGGCGGCCGAGAGGGGCACCTTTCGATGGCAGGACGCGGTCGAGCTGGGCGCCCTGCTGGCCGCCCCCTCCGACCCCCAGCTCTCGACGCCGGACCCCGCCGGCAGGGACCTGGTGCTCTTCGAATCGCACGGGCTGGCGATCTGGGACCTGGCGGCGGGTATCACGGTGCTCGCCCGCGCCCGGGAGCTCGGCCTCGGTGAAGAGGTGCGCCTCCTCGACTGACCCGCGGGCACGGCCGCCTCACCGTGGGGCCCGCGCCTCGAGCAGCTCGACAAGGTGCCGGGCGACGGCGAGAGGGTCGTGCCACAGGCGCCAGAGCTCGTCCGCGTTGTGCTCGAAGCTCTCCCGGCGGCGCCCCCGCTCACCACGATCGCGCCTCCCCCTGCCCCGCTTGCCAGCCACCTCGCCCCCCAACTGTCATCTCCTCCGCCGGACCTCCCGAGTCGACGCCGGCCGGGAGAGCCGGGCGAGGGCCCAGCGTAGCGGACGAACAAACGTACGGGAAGCCTCTTTACGGGCCATTCTCCGTCCGCCCCCCGGGCCGGATCTGGTCCAGGAGCACGCCGATGCGCTCCTCGCGAAGGATCACGCTGACGCTGAGCCCGGCCACGATCGCGGCGGCCAGCAGGACGCGGGCCCTCGGCTCTCTCGCCCCCGACTCCCACTCCGACACCTGCGAGCGGCTGACGGGCCGGCCCAGGATCTCGGTGAGGGCGTGCGCGAACTCCTTCTGACCCATCTGGTTCTCGTCCCGGGCGCGGCGGATCGCCAGGCGCACGGCGTCTCGCAACTGATCAGGCTCGGCCACCTCAGCCGAGAACTATCCCCGGCGCTCAGCTCCGGGTCAGATGCCGTTGACATTTCGTCGCTGGAAACCGACACTGCGTCGCACAACAGCGATGCCAGCTGTAGACGCCGGCGCTCTCGAGCGCGACGCCGCCCGCCGGGGCCTTTCGATGAGCGGCCTCGCCTCCGCGGCGGGGATCAGCCGGAACACGATGGCCCGGATCCGTAGAGGTCTGCCCGTGCAGGCCCACGTCACCCGGCGTCTGGAAGAGGCTCTCGAGCGGATCCCCGAGTTCCGCCGCGTCGAGATCGTCCACCCACCACGGTGACCGCCCCTCGAAGACCCGCCACCGGGGGCCCGTCCGGGGACGAACGTTCCCGGCTGGTGGGCGGCCCGGGACTCGAACCCGGATGGGTCACCCCACACGCCCCTCAAACGTGCGCGTCTGCCAGTTCCGCCAGCCGCCCCAGCCGGGTGCCCCAGCGGGCACCGCCCGCTAGAGGACTCGAACCCCTAACCTCATGGTCCGAAGCCATGCGCTCTATCCATTGAGCTAAGCGGGCCGTTTCCCTGGCAATTATAGGCAGCGGGTGCGGGCGCCCAAACCGGGATGGAGGCCGGCGGCGAGTGCGGGGAGGGGGCGCCCTCAGCGGTGGGCCCCGGCCTCCGGAAGGCGCTGCGGTGTCCGCTGGTGGTTGAAGCCCCACGCCGCGTAGCGGGCCAGCGCCAAGGGGTCGTAGCGGCGCCGGCGCGCCTTCGTCTCGGCTCCCTCCAGGGCGGCCCGGAGGCTCTCCGGGGTGCGGCCCGAGAAGGCGGTGTAGGCGCGCCCGACGGCGTCCAGGATGTGGGCGTCCGACCCCCCCACCTCGGCCATGCCGGCCGACTCGTTGAAGCTGCGGGCAAGGCGGTTGGCGAAGCCCAGGCCCGGGGTGGAGTTCTCGACCTCGATCCCGTCGAGGGGGAGCTGGGCCGCCAGCCAGCCGACGCCGTGAACGTGCCGCCGGGGCCGGTGGGATCGCTCCGGGCGCCAGAAGGGATGGGCGGCGAATGCCAGCGCACCCTGGTCGTGGATGGCGCCGACGGTGGCGGCCGCCGACATCCAGGGGCGGACGCTCCGGGTCAGGTAGAGGCCGAGGATGTGCCCGTGCCGGCTGCTGACCTCCTCGCCGACCACCACGTGCGGGCCGCCGACGCTGGCCGCGTATTCCCTCGCCCGGAGCGCGCCCTCGATGGTGTCGTGGTCGGTGACGGCGATGACATCGAGCGTGGTCCGGAACCGGACGTGCTCCACGAGATCAGTCGGGGTCGGCCACCCGTCGGAGAAGCAGGTGTGGATGTGGAGGTCCGCCTGACCCGGCATGGGTGGAAGTCTACGAGGCGCGAGCGACGATGCATCCGTTTACAGCCGTCGAGAGGCGGGTGAGGAATCCTCTGCCCGGATCGAGGCCGGCGAGGAGGCGTTGCCGGGCCGGGCGGCCAGTTGCCCGCTCGGACCGGGGGGCGCATCCTAGGCACTGCACATGAACGGCACCATGCAGGACCACCCGCTCACGCTCCAGCACGTGCTCTGGCGGGCCGGTCACCTCTTCGCCGGCAAGGAGATCGTGACCCGTGTCGCCGGCGGCGTCGCGCGGAGCACCTACGGCGATTTCTCGCGGCGCGTGGATCGGCTCGCCACGGCCCTCCGCCACCTCGGCGTCGGTCCCGGCGACCGGGTCGCCACCCTCTGCTGGAACAACCAGCGCCACCTCGAGATCTACTATGCGGTCCCCTGCATGGGCGCCGTGCTCCACACGCTCAACCTGCGGCTGTTCCCCAACCAGCTCGAGTTCATCGTCAGGGACGCCGCCGACAAGATCCTCTTCGTCGATCAGAGCCTGGTTCCCGTGCTCGAGCGGCTGGCGGGCCGGATGCCGAGCGTCCAGGCGCTGGTCGTGATCGGGGACGGGACGCCGGCGGGCGCCCACGGCCTCGGCGACACCCTCGACTACGAGGCCCTGCTGGCGGCGGCGGGCGAGGGGTTCGACTGGCCGCCGCTCGACGAGCGCTCGGCGGCCGGGCTCTGCTACACATCCGGCACCACCGGCAACCCCAAGGGGGTCGCGTACTCGCACCGCTCGCAGTTCCTGCACACGATGGGAGTCATGCAGGCGGACAGCCTGGCCATCGGCGAGCGCGACGTCATCCTGCCGGCGGTGCCCATGTTCCACGCCAACAGCTGGGGCATCCCGTACGCGGCGGGGATGTCGGGAGCGACCCTCCTGATGATGGACCGCTGGGCGGGCGACGCCGAGGCGATCGTGGACCTCGCCGCCTCGGAGCACGCGACCATCATGGCCGGGGTTCCCACCATCTGGGCCGGCGTCCTCGGGGTGATGGAAAGGACCGGCCGCCGCCTCCCCGAGGTGACCCGCATCCTCTGCGGCGGATCCGCCGTCCCGGCGACCTTGATGGAGGGGATGGACCGGATGGGCCTGACGCTCCTGCACGCCTGGGGGATGACCGAGACTTCACCGGTCGCCACCCTCGCCCGGCCGCGAAGCTGGCAGTCGGGCGCTGACGAGTCGCGGGCGCGGATCAGCCAGGGCGCGGCCGTCGCGGGGATGGACATCCGGATCGCCGACGGTGCCACCGGCGAGATCCTGCCCTGGGACGGGGAGGCCTTCGGCGAGGTGCAGGTGCGAGGTCCCTGGGTGGCGGCGGAATACGTGAACGGCGCCGATTCCGGCCGCCTGACGGACGACGGCTGGTTCCGCACCGGCGACGTCGCCACCGTGGACGCGGACGGCTACGTGCGGATCGTGGATCGGACCAAGGACCTCATCAAGTCGGGCGGAGAGTGGATCTCCTCGGTCGAGCTCGAGAACGCGATCATGGCCCACCCCAAGGTGCTGGAGGCGGCCGTGATCGCGGTCGGCCACCCCAAATGGCAGGAGCGGCCGGTCGCCTACGTTGTACCTCGCGCGGAGTTCAAAGCCTCTACGACCCAGAAGGAGATCCTCGATTTCTTGCGTGACATGGTGGCCGGATGGTGGCTTCCAGACGAGATCCGTTTCATCGACGAAGTGCCCAAGACGTCCGTGGGCAAGTTCGACAAGAAAGTCCTCAGGGCCGGCGCGGCCCCGCTCGAGGGCGCGCCCCCGTCCGGATAGGGCCCTGACCCGGCGCTCGCGCGCCGCGCCGGCGGCCGGTCCGCGCCGCCCATGATCCAGCTCGGCAGGTTCACCGCCGAAGGAGAGCTCGGACGGGGGGCCATGGGCGTCGTGTACAAGGCCCAGCACCCGGGGCTGGAGGTCACCGTCGCGATCAAGGTGCTCGCCGAGACCTACTCTCGCGACTCGGCCTTCCGGGCCCGCTTCCAGCGGGAGGCCGCGACCATCGCCGCCCTCAATCACCCGGGCATCGTTCGCGTCTACGACTTCGACGAGGATCGCGGTCTCCTCTACATCGTGATGGAGTACGTGGACGGACGCTCGCTGCGGAGCTGGCTCCAGGAGCGGGGTGGGTTCCCGCGCGGGCAGGGCCTGGACCTCATCCAGCAGCTCCTCTCGGCGGTCGGCGCCGCCCATTCGCACGGCATCATCCACCGCGACCTCAAGCCCGAGAACGTCCTCATCTCGTCCCAGGGCAAGACCAAGATCCTGGACTTCGGGGTTTCCAAGCTGATCGGCGACAGCGCCCACCTGACCGGCACCGGAAGCCTGGTCGGGACCCCCGCCTACATGCCCCCCGAGCAGGTCAAGGGCGACCCCGTGGACGCGCGCGCCGACATCTACTCGCTGGGCGTCATGCTCTACGAGATCCTGCACGGGACGCCCCCTTTCATCGGCTCCCTGGCGGGTGTCCTCCACTCCCAGGTCTACGACGAGCCGCCGCCCTCCGACGCCATCCCCGCCGGACTGATGGCGGTCATCCAGCGGGCGATGGCCAAGGATCCCTCGGCTCGTCACCCGACCTGCGAGGCCTTCGCCGGCGCCGTCCTGGCGGTGCCCGCCGATCCGGGCCTGATCGAGGCCGACCTGCCCGCGCCGACGGTGAGCCCGAGCGCCCGACCCACGTTCAGGCTCCGGCTCCCCCTGCGCACCGTCACCGGCCGGAAGGACGGCCGCGGGCGGCCCACCCATGCCAGCGGCACCTGCAGCCACAGCGACTGCCCGGAAACCGAGGGGTGGGGCTGCTCCTATCGCGACCAGACGGGGCACTCATGCGGGACCTGGTGGTGCCGCGAGCACGTCCAGTTCGTGGAGCAGACGCCCTTCTGCCGGCGCCACGCATCCGCGATGCGGGCGCTGGCCGCGACGGTGGGCACCATCCGCGAGATCAAGGCGCTGCCACCGGTGGACGACAGGTCGCTCTCGCTGGCCGCGATGGTGGGCGAGGACATCGACAAGGAGGTGACTGAGCTCCTGCGCCGGCGCTACAAGTCGCAGCAGGACATCTCGATCGTCGCCGACCAGACGATCCGCCAGGCCTGGGTCAACCGCAACGAGCTCGCCTGGGAGCGCACCTGGGCGGCGCTCAGGAGCCAGGGCTACGTGAGCAAGATCTCGGTCCGCGTCGCCACCGCGGCACCGGCCGAGGTGCAGGTCCTGATCGGCAGCCAGATCGTGATGAAGGCCGTCCCGGACTGGATCGCCCGCAGGCTGGAGGGCAAGCCGGCCGATCCCGCCGACCGGGTCCGGTTCCGGGCCCGGATCGTCCAGGCCGTCCTCGACTCGGTGGACCTGCCGACGCGGGTCCCGCCCCCCAAGGCGGTCACCGATTCCATGGTGCCGCTGCCGCAGTCACCGGCGGTCAGCCACGCTCTGCTGCAAGGCATGGTGCTGCGCCTCTTTCTGGGCGCGACGCGGCTGACCGGCTACGAGATCGCCGACCAGCTCGCGATGCCGTTCCCGAGCGTCAAGGAGGTGGTGGACAGCCTGACCCGCGACAGCATGATCGAGGCGCTCGGGTTCTCGACCGAGAACGGCCCCTGGCGCACCCGCCCGCTCCCGGAGCGGATGGCATACGCGATCACCCGCCAGGGCCGCCAGCGTGCCGAAGAGCTGGGCCGCTCCACGACCCGGTACGTCGGACCCGCCCCGGTCGGCCTCGACGAGTACGAGGGAACGCTCGAGACGGCCGCGCTGCCCGTCGAGTTGGACCAGACGCGGGTGAGCGCCGCCCTGGCCGGCCTCGAGCTGCCGGTCGGCGTCGCGGAGACGATCCGGGCCGCGGTCAACTCGCGCGCGTCGGTCTTCATCTACGGCTCGCCCGGCAACGGCAAGACCTCGCTGGCGCGGCGCCTGGGCGGTCTGCTGGGAGGGCCGATCCTGGTCCCGGTGGCGGTGGACCTGGGCGGCGAGGTGATGCGAGTGTTCGATCCCGCCGTCCACCGGCTGGAGGGCTCGCAGCCGGGCGACCGCCGCTGGAAGCGGGTCACGCGACCTCTCGTGCAGGTGGGCGGCGAGTTCCAGCTGGAGATGCTGGAGCCGACCTGGGAGGAAGGCACGAGGACGTACATCGCGCCCCTCCAGGTGCGTGCCAACGGGGGCGTCCTCCTGCTCGATGATCTCGGCCGCCAGAAGGTGACCCCCAAGCAGATCCTGGACCGCCTGCTGGTCCCGATGGAGCAGGGCATCGACTACATGGGCCTGGCCGGCAGCGGGCGCACGGTCGAGGTGCCCTTCAAGCCCATGCTCGCGCTCTCCACCAACCTCCGCCCGGCCGACCTCCTGGACGAGGCGTACCTGCGCCGGCTCGCCTACAAGGTGCCCATGCCCGACCCGACCTGGGAGGCCTTCCAGCGCATCTTCGAATGCGAGCGCCGGCGGCTCTCGATCCCCTCCAACCCGCAGGCGATGCAGCTGATCGCCTGGCTCTACGGTGACCGCCCCCGACGCGGCAACCACCCTCGGGATCTCCTCGAGCGGCTGATCGACGTCGCCTCCGCGCGCCGGGTCAAGCCGGAGCTGAACCACGACCTCATCGAGGCCGCCTGGGCGACGCTGTTCATCGCCTGACGGAGCCGGGCCGGCGCGACGGACGCTGGTGCGGCGGAGAGGACTTGAACCTCCACGGGGTTGCCCCCACTAGGTCCTGAACCTAGCGCGTCTGCCGTTCCGCCACCGCCGCACGGTGGTCAGCGAGAGCGGGGCCGCGGGCCCCCGTCAGATCGACGGCTAAGTATACCCAGGGGCTCGGCGCGGGCTCGATGAGGCTCAGCCCGATTCAACAGCCGGCGGTTGAACGGGCGGCCAGGCCCAGTCAACCTCTCGTTCCAAATCGCTTACAGCCCGTTGACTGAACGCTGACAGGCGAGTGCGCCACAATCAGATGGTGATCAACATCAAACCAGCCGGCCTCGCCGGATTGGCCGCGGTCGCGCTCGCCGCGTGCTCCGGCACCGCCCCCGCCGCCAGCCACTCCAGCCCCTCTCCGATCGCGTCCGCGCCCGTCCCGAGCGGGCAGGCGGGGAGCCTTCAGGACCAGTTCGTCGCCGTCGTCAACGCGGCCAAGCCGTCTGTGGTCCAGATCCAGGCCGGCCACGGCCTGGGCTCCGGGATCATCTTCGACAGCAAGGGCGACATCGTGACCAACGACCACGTCGTGGCGGGCTCGAAGACCTTCCAGGTCACCCTGGCGGACGGACACCAGTATCCCGGCACCCTGGTCGGCACCTTCCACGAGGACGACCTGGCGGTCATCCACGTCAGCGCGCCCAACCTGCACCCGGCCACGTTCGCCGACTCGTCCAAGCTCCAGGTCGGTGACATCGTGATGGCGATCGGCAACCCGCTCGCGCTCCAGAGCTCGGTGACCGAGGGCATCGTGAGCGCCCTCGGCCGGACCGAGAGCGAGCCTCCGGATCCGAACGGCGCCGGCGGCACCACCATTCCCAACATGGTCCAGACCAGCGCGGCCATCAACCCCGGCAACAGCGGCGGGGCGCTGGTGGACCTCAAAGGCCAGGTGATCGGCATCCCGACCCTGGCGGCGACCGACCAGCAGCTCGGCGGCGGCGCCGCGCCCGGCATCGGCTTCGCGATCAGCGGCAACATGGCCAAGGACATCGCCACGCAGCTCATCCAGCACGGCCACGTGACGAACTCGCGGCGCGCGTTCCTCGGCGTCACCATCGGCAACATCGGCGGCAGCGGGGTCTTCGTGAGCTCGGTCCAGGCCGGCGGGCCGGCCGCCAAGGCCGGCGTCCACAGCGGTGACATCATCTCCTCGCTGAACGGCCAGGCGACCCCGGACGTCCCCACCCTGAGCCAGATCCTGGCCAACCTCCAGCCGGGCCAGAAGGTGCAGATGGGCATCACCCACCAGGACGGCAGCAAGTCGACGGTGACCGTGACCCTGGGGACCTTCCCGGGCGGGGGCTGAGCTTGCCGCCCGCCCACGCGGCTCGGCCTGAGAGAGCGCGCCTGGTCCGCCCTCTTATGGTTTGATTCGCTCGGTGCCGAAGTCGCCGTATCCCCCCATCTCCGACTACGCGCTGATCAGCGACTGCCACTCGATGGCGCTGGTCGGAGCCCACGCTTCCATCGACTGGTGCTGCATGCCGCGGCTCGACGCGGGGAGCTCCTTCGGGCGCCTTCTGGACTGGAAGCGAGGCGGATACTGCTCTCTGCTCCCGGCGGGAACCGACCACCGGACCTCCCGCGCCTATGTGGACGGCACCCTGGTCCTCAAGACCACCTTCCGCAGCGAGGGAGGCGAGGCCGAGCTCTACGACTGCTTCACCATGCACGAGGGGGGGCGCGAGTATCCGCATGCGCAGCTGCTGCGAATCGTGAGGGGCGTCCGGGGCCGCACGGAGATGAGGCTGGAGGTGGTGCCCCGCTTCGACTACGGGGAGGTGCGGCCCTGGATCCGGCACCACGCCGCGGGCCTTTTCAGCGCCATCGGCGGCAACGACGCGCTCGTCATCTGGAGCGACGCCGACCTCCAGCCCTCCGACCAGCACGATCTCCGCGCTGCCTTCTCGGTCCAGCCGGAGGAGTGCGTCCGGGTTTCCATCCAGTACGTCTCGCCCGAGCGGCTGGAGTTCGAGGCGCCCCAGGTGGCCTCGCCGCGGCAGATCGACTCGCGACTCCAGGAGACGATCGCGTGGTGGCGGAAGTGGTCCTCGCAGGTGAGCCTGACCGGCCCCTTTCACAACGGCGTCGTGCGATCCGCGATCGTGCTCAAGGGCCTGACCAACGCGCCCACCGGCGCCATCGCGGCCGCCACGACCACGTCTCTCCCGGAGTCGCCGGGAGGCACGCGGAACTGGGACTACCGCTACAGCTGGATCCGCGACTCCAGCTTCAGCGCCCGGTCGCTGGCCGAGATCGGCTGCTACGCGGAGGCGGACGGCTTCCGGCGCTTCATCGAGCGCAGCTCAGCCGGCAGCGCGCACGACCTCCAGATCGTCTACGGGGTCGGGGGCGAACGCCGCCTGACCGAGGTCGAGCTGGAGCTCGAGGGCTACCGGGGCGCCCGGCCGGTCCGGATCGGCAACGGGGCCGCCACCCAGCTGCAGCTCGACGCCTACGGCGAGCTCCTCGACCTCAGCTGGCGGTGGCACCAGCGCGGCCACTCACCCGACGATGACTACTGGCGCTTCCTGGTCGACCTCGTGGATGCGGCGGCCACCCGGTGGAGCGAGCCCGACCGCGGCATCTGGGAGATCCGCGGCGACCCCCAGCACTTCGTCCACTCCAAGGCGCTCTGCTGGGTGGCGCTCGATCGGGGCATCAGTCTCGCCGAGGCATGCCTGCGCAAGGCCCCCTCGGCGCGCTGGAAGAAGGTGCGCCGGATGATCAAGGAGGCGATCGACACGGAGGGCTACGATGCCAAACTGGGCGCCTTCGTGCAGGCGTTCGGGAGCAAGTGCCTCGACTCCTCGGTGCTCCTCCTCCCCGTCTTCGGGTTCTGCGAATACCGCGACGAGCGGATGGTCAAGACCTCGGAGCGCGTCAGTCGGCATCTCTCACGCGACGGGCTCATCCGCCGGTACGACACCTCCCAGGGGGTGGACGGCGTCGGGGGGGACGAGGGCAGCTTCCTGGCCTGCACCTTCTGGCTGGTCGAGGTGCTCGCCCGCCAGGGCCAGGCCCAGCTCGCCCGCGAGTACTACGACCGCGCGGTCTCGACGGCGAACGACCTCGGCCTCTTCGCCGAGGAGTTCGACATGGGGACCGGGGAGATGCTGGGCAACTTCCCGCAGGGGTTGAGCCATCTCTCGCACATCGAGGCGGCGGTCGCCCTCTCGGAGATGACCGTCGAGGCGACTCCTGGCCCGGGCGGATCCGCCCCGAGCTGAGCGGGTCCCGGCCGGTCCTCCCGCTATGCGGCGAGCGGGGTCAGCAGGTAGATGTTGTGGAGGACGACGAGACCGAGGACGATCACGGAGAGCTGGGTCCCGCGCCGGACCAGCATGCTGGCCGCCTCCGACCGGCGTCCGGGATGGCGGAGGGCGAACGCCCGGATGGCGGTCGCCGCGGTGCCCAACATGACCACCAGCAGCCCCTTGAGCAGGTAGAGCAGGGGCAAGCCACCCCAGGAGATGAGTGTGGCGACCAGCCGGTTCGCCTCCACGTCACCGTGGGCCATGCCGGACCCGGTGGTGACCGCGTCCGCCAGCTCGACCAGGGCCAGGAGGGCGATCCAGAACGTGAGGCCCCCGGTGGAGACGTCGGGGAGGCGCCGGATTGACATCACAGCTATCACTAACTATGAGGGGCGGCGACAGGCACGCGCAAGCGGGCAACATGGGCCGGCGACGGGA
>JBOHUX010000033.1:0-17911 GCA_050734915.1 Candidatus Dormibacteraceae bacterium | reverse complement strand
ATGGTGGCTCGGCGCCCAGCACCGGAGCGCGCGCAGCCGTAGCTGCGTAAGAGAGGAGCGGAGAAGCCGGGCCGCCAGATGGGGTGCATGGGCGCCGAAGACCCGTCGATATTCGGAATTACTCATCCAGGCCCCTGTCCCGGTATGAAGGCGAGAGATCCAGAGGCCTGGTGCCCCGCGCCGGGGTGGGAGACGCCAGGCGGCGCCGACGATCTGAGCCCGCGTACTCCCTGTACGTGGCCGTGACCGTGTGACGGTCGATTCGCCCGTCCAGGAGGGCAGGGCGCCGGGCCGGGTGCCGCCCCACAGCCTCGAGGCCGAGCAGTCGGTCCTGGGCTCGTTCGTCCTCGACCCCGAGGCGATCACCCGGGTGCTCGACTTCCTGTCCCCGGAGGACTTCTACCGGGAGAATCACCGCCACATCTACCGGGCGGGACAGAACCTCTTCCGGGAGGGGGAGCCGATCGACTCCATCACGATCGCGTCCGCACTGGAGAAGATGGGCGTCCTGGAGCAGATCGGCGGCCGCGCCTACCTGGCGCTCCTGGAGCAATCGGTCCCCACCGCGGCCAACGCCGAGTACTACGGCCGCATCGTCAAGGAGAAGGCCTACAAGCGGAGCCTGATCAGCGCCGGGACCAAGATCAGCGCCCTCGGGTACGACGAGGCGAGGGAAGCCTCGGAGTCCCTCAACGAAGCCAACTCGCTCGTCTACGCGATCGCCGCGGACCGGGTAGGTTCGGAGTTCAACCGCCTCGACAAGCTCCTCCACGCGGCGATGGACCGCATCGACGCTCAGATGAACACGGGCACCGGGGTGGTGGGGGTGGCCTCGGGGTTCTACGAGCTGGACAACCTGACGAGCGGGTTCAAGCCCTCCGACCTCATCATCGTCGCCGGGCGTCCCTCGATGGGGAAGACGAGCCTGGCGCTGAACATCGCGCTCCGGGCGGCGGTGGACGACAAGGTGCCGGTGGCGATCTTCAGCCTCGAGATGTCGAAGGAGCAGCTGGTCGAGCGGATGCTCTGCGAGCACGCGCGCATCGACGCCCAGCGGATGCATCGCGGCCACCTCGGGGACGCCGAGTACGAGCGGCTGGTGGCCGCCCTGGGCCCGCTCGAGGAGGCTCCCATCTTCATCGACGACGCGCCGACGATGGACGAGTTGACGGTGATGCTGAAGGCGCGCCAGATGAAGATGCGAGAGAACATCGGCATGGTCGTCGTGGACTATCTGCAGCTGATGCACGGCCGCAGTCGAGGCGACGACAACCGCGTCCAGGAGGTCTCGGCCATCTCCCGTGGTCTCAAGGCCCTGGCGCGCGAGCTCAAGATCCCGGTGCTCGCCATCTCGCAGCTGAGCCGCGCGCCCGAGCAGCGGCCCGACAAGCGGCCCATGCTCTCCGACCTCCGGGAGAGCGGGAGCATCGAGCAGGACGCGGACCTCGTCCTCTTCGTGTTCCGGCCCGACTACTACAAGGCCGATGACCGTCCCGGGATCGCCGAGTTGATCGTGGCCAAGCACCGCAACGGGCCCACGGGCATGGTCGAGCTGATCTTCCGCCGGGAGCTGACGAGGTTC
Source organism: Candidatus Dormibacteraceae bacterium (assembly GCA_050734915.1). Taxonomy (GTDB): domain Bacteria; phylum Chloroflexota; class Dormibacteria; order Dormibacterales; family Dormibacteraceae; genus JBOHUX01. Next base: position 16,329 of record JBOHUX010000033.1, on the reverse strand, counting down.
GAGAACCGCAGCCGCCGCCCCGGCCCCGAAGAGGAACCCCCGGGGAGGTAGCCGCCGATGGTCATCATCTTGGTCGGTGGCCAATGGGGGGACGAGGGCAAGGGCAAGGTCATCGACCTCCTGGCGGCCGACGCCCAGATCGTGGTCCGGTCGCAGGGCGGCAACAATGCCGGCCACACCGTGATCACAGAGCACGGGGAGTTCAAGTTCCAGCTCATCCCCTCCGGCATCCTCCACCCCGGCTGTCTCTGCGTGATCGGCAACGGTGTGGTCGTCGATCCCAGCGTCCTCACCAAAGAGATCGAGCAGCTCGCCGAACGAGGCATCGACTCCACCAACCTGATCGTAAGCGAGCGGGCCCACATGGTCATGAGCTACCACCCGCTCTTCGACCGGCTCGAGGAGGGCTCGCGGGGCGACGATCGCCTGGGCACCACCTGGCGCGGCATCGGGCCCGCCTACGCCGACAAGATCCGCCGGATCGGATTCCGGGTCGGCGACCTCCAGAAGGAGGCCTTCATGCGCAAGAAGCTCGACTTCGTCGTCGGCCAGGTCAAGAACCCGGCCTTGACCAGGCTCTACCAGCAGGAGCCCCTCGATCGGGACGCCATGCTCCGCGAGTACATGGAGCACGCGCGCCGGCTGGAGCCCCACATCAAGGACACCTTCCCGATCATCGAGGCGGCCCTCGATCGCGGCGACAACGTGCTCTTGGAGGGTGCCCAGGCGACCATGCTCGACCTCGATTTCGGAACCTATCCGTACGTGACCGGCTCCCACCCGACGGCGGGAGGCGCCTGCACCGGGTCCGGTGTGCCGCCCACCCGGGTCGATCTCACCGTCGGCGTCTTCAAGGCGTACACGACAAGAGTCGGCTACGGTCCCTTCCCGACCGAGCTCCACGACGAACTCGGCGATCTGATCCGCGAGCGCGGCCGTGAGTTCGGGACGGTCACCGGCCGGCCGCGCCGGGTGGGTTGGTTCGACGGTCCCGTCGCCCGCTACGCGACGCGGATCAACGGCATCGGCTCGTTGGCGCTCATGAAGCTCGACGTTCTCGACGAGGTGGAGCGGCTCCGGATCTGCACCGGATATGAGTTTCGAGGGGCGGTCCACGATCACCCGATGGCCAACATCTCGCACCTCAAGCACTGCCGGCCCGTCTACGAGGAGATGCCAGGCTGGCGGGCTGAGATCGGCGCGGCGCGGCGGTGGGAGGAGCTTCCTCCCGCCTGCCGCGACTATGTCGAGCGGGTCGGCGCGGTCAGCGGTGCGCCCGTGGAGCTGATCGGTGTCGGGCCGCGCCGAGACCAGTTCGTGATGCGCCGCCGCCCCTACTTCTCAACCGCCCCCGCCGGGGATGTTGCCTAGGCCGATCGGCGGCGGGCGCCCGTGGAGCCCTCGCCCGCGGCGCGGGGTATCACGGCCGGGAGGCTCAGCTGAGGTTGCGGGTGTCGTCGCCCGCGGAGCCTGGCGATGACCGCCCCCCGCTGCATGACAGCCCACGCGGCGCCGTCGCCGAGACCCAACAGGAGCTGGACGCCGGCGACCACCAGGAAGGCGCCTTCGATGGCCACGCCCCGGCTGCGGACGCCAACCGCGGCGAGACCGGCGGCGGCGCCGATGAAGGGACGAACCGGCATCAGGCCCGGCAAAAGGCGCCGGTCGGCGAGGAGCACGGCCGCGAACCACAATGGTCCGCTGTCGAGCTGGAAGACGGGGCTCCAGCCGAAGTAGAGAGCCGAACCGATACCGCCCGCCAGGAACCCCGCGAGCACTGCCAGGCTCAGCCGGCGCGCATACCAGAGCCACGCGGCGGCGACGGCGACCGCCATCAGGGAGGTCGCGAAGACCGGACCGGGAACGTTGCCGACGTAGAGCCGGACCGGGTCCACCGGCTGGGCTGCCCCGCCGAAGTAGGTCAGCCAGACCCGGATCGGCTCGGGCAGGATCCTCGCCGTGAGGGGGGCCAGATAGCCGGACGTGGCACCATGGCCGGCCAGGAAGACCGCCCCGTACGCCAGCAGCCCCGTCTGCGCCCGTAACAGGGGGAGGAACCGCGCGCGGATGAGCTCGAGGATGACCCCCGCCGAGGCGACGACCGGGGCCCAGACCATGTTGCCGGGACCCAAGAGGGCCACCCCGATCACCGCCGGCAGCACCGGGCTCATCTCGAGAGGCTGCCTGGTCAATCGCGCGAGGGCATGGGCGATCCCCCCGATGAGCAAGGCGATTCCAAGCATCTGCAGCGCGGGCAGCCGGAAGAGGAGGAGGCCGGCCGCCACCGGCGGCGCCAGCGCCAGTCCGAGTACGACGTCATCAGGAACGCCGGCGGGGTTGAACACGGCTGCGTCGAACCGGGCCACGAGCTTGCGCAGCACCACCGAATTCTAGGCGCCAGGCTTGGAATCTCCAACTTCCCGCCGGCCGCCGGCGGGGCCCGCCCCGATCCGGCATGCCTGCGGCCGCCGCCGGGGCGTGCTCCGGGCACGGTTTTGGTCCATAATCGAACCCGTTGACGTCGCGGTCCCTCACGCGTTTTCTAGCGACATCGGCTCTGCTCGTCCTGGCCCTGGGGTTCGGGGCGGAGTCAGTCCTCGCCTCCTCGGGCGCCCCCGCCCCGCTGCCGGTGGACACCTGGACAGCTCTGGGGGCGATTCCAGGGCCCCGAGACACGCCGGTCTTCGCGCTGGCGGCGGGCCCCTCCGGCCGCGACCTGCTGGTGGGCGCCGCCGACGGGGGCATCTACCGGAGCCTCGACGGGGGGGCGAGGTGGACCCGAGTGCGCCGCCCCGATGGCCGCGCCGTCGCATCGATCGCCTTCAGCCCGTTCACCGCTGGCCTTGCCCTGGCGGGCACGCAGGGGGACGGGGTGCTCACCAGCACCGACGGCGGGGCGTCCTGGCGGCCGGACGCGGGCTCGGCGGGAACCACCGTCCGGGGCTTCGGCTTCGCCAGGTCCGCCACGCTCGCGGGCACCGACCAGGGGGTGATGCTCAAGCTCGATGGTGGGGCCTGGAGCTCTGATGGGCTCGCCCGGCTGAGCGTTTCCACCGTGGCCGCGGCCGTCAGCGATCACGCCTTGCTCCTCGCGGGCGGCGACGCCAGCACCGGGCAGGAGGGCCTTCCGCTCTATGCCAGCTCGGATGGAGGCGCCACCTGGACCGCCCTCGAGGCACCTCCCTCCGCGGGCAGCATGGTCTCGGTGCTGGCGGCCGGCCCGCGGCCGCCGGGAACCGGTGATCGCCCGCTCCTCCTGGGCACCAACAGCGGAGCGTTCGAATCGTCCGACAACGGCGCCACCTGGTCTCCCCTCTCGGCCCTGCCTTCCACGGACATCAACCAGGCAATCTTCGTGGGCGCCCACCCGGATCGCTTCTATCTCGCCAGCGACGGCGGCGGCGCGGCGGGGGGCGGGCTCTGGTATACCGGCGACGGCGGTCACAGCTTCCGCTCCCTGGCACCGCCGTTCCACTCGGTGACCGCCCTCGCCGTCAACGGTGACCAGGCGCCCACCGTCTATGTGGCGACCTTTGGGGCCGCCGACCACGCCACCACGCTCTGGGCCTATCACGACCTGGGCGGCAAGCCCAAGGGGCCCGCGGCCGCCCGGGTGACCGTCTCGACGGCGGGCGCCCGGCGGGCGGGGGCACCGCGGCCGCAGCCCCTCGACTGGAAGCTGGCGCTGGCGCGGGGGCCGGAAGCGCCCTACCTGGCCCTGGGGGCGGCGGCGCTCCTGGTGCTGCTGATCGCCCTGGGCGCCTACGTCGCCCGTGGCCGCGCCTGAGCGACCGGTCGGGCCAGGGGCGGTGCGATGTCAGGAGACCTGAGGAACGAGCCCCGGCGCGGGTGACCTCTATAGACTGCTCGAACGTGGCTGACACCCCGCTCGAGCGGCTCCGGCAAATGGGGCTGAGCCTCCCTGAGCCGCCGGCGGCGCTGGCCTCCTACGTGCCGGTGCGGTCCGTGCCGCTCGCCGCCGGACGCTCGCTCCTCCACGTCTCCGGCCAGGTCCCCTTGGATGGCGGGCGGCCGATCCATCGAGGCGCCGTCCCGGACCAGGTGACCATCGAGCAGGCGCAGGAGGCGGCCCGGCTCTGCGCTCTCAACATCCTCGCCCAGGTCGAGGCCGCGGCAGGTCTGGGGCGGGTCGAGCAGGTCGTTCAGCTGACCGGGTTCGTCCTGTCGTCGGCCGGGTTCGGTCAGCAACCGCTGGTCGTGAACGCCGCCTCCGATCTGCTGGTGCAGGTGCTCGGGGAGGCGGGGAGGCACTCGCGGATCGCGGTCGGCACCAGCGCCCTTCCCCTCGACTGCCCCGTGGAGATCGCGGCCGTGGTGCAGGTGGGCTCTGGCTAGACGGGACCGGCCGGAGGCCGCCGAACCCCTACCCACGCTCGAGCCCGCCACGCCAGGGGAACTTGATGGAGGTGGGCGCGATGATGGGGAGAGCGAGGGAGAGGGTCAAGGCGCCTCGTCGAGAAGAGTCCGGCTCACCGGCGCCGGCGTGGGCGCCGCCGCGCTGGGGGGGGTGACCGCCAGCCTGAGGAGCCGCCGCCGGCTGCTGGCGGCGGGCAGTGCCGCCTACTTGGGACTGATCTTCGGCGTCATGCTCTGGCGGGGAATCGACATCGAGCCCGAGTGGGTGGTCCTCGCTCTCCTGGTGATCGCCGCCGCGCTTGGACGCGGCCGCCAGTTCATACAGGACTGGCTGCCCTTCCTGCTCCTCTTCTTCGCCTACGAGGTGATGCGGGGATTCGCCTCCAAGACGGGGTTCCCCATCCACGACGTGTCGGGCCTGGAGCGGGCCCTCTTCGGCGGCCACCTGCCCAACGTGGTCATCCAGAGCCACCTCTATCATGCGGCGACGATCAGCCCCTACGACTGGGTGGCCATGGGGTTCTACTTCCTGCACTTCCCGCTGCCGATCGTGGTCGGCTTCCTGTTCTGGGTCAACAGCCGGGAGCACTACTGGCACTTCATCTCGGCGCTGATCCTGATGTGCTTCCTCGCCTTCGCGACCTATCTCTTCTACCCGACCTCACCGCCCTGGTACACCTACCAGGGGGCGGGACCGGACCACGTCGTGAAGATCATCGATGCCACCATCCGCAAGTGGGGCGTGGCCTACTTCGTGTCACCCGTGTACACCCACATGGACCCCAACAAGTTCGCCGCCTTCCCCTCCCTTCACGCCGCCTTCCCGACTCTCGCCGCCGTCTACGCCTGGCGGCGCTACCGGGCGCTTGCCATCGGGCTGGTGGGATACACGCTCTGCGTCTGGTTCTCGATCGTGTACCTGGGCGAGCACTACTTCATCGACGCCCTCTGCGGGGTTCTCTTCGTGGGCTTCGCCGCCCTCGCCGTCGAGGCCTTCGCGCGCTGGCAGCGGGCGCCCGCGCCCGCCTCGTAGACCGCCTCTACTCGACCCGGGGCCGGGCCTCCCCGGAGCCCGACTCGGACATCGGCGCCATCACCACCAGCACGCCCAGGTTGAGCCGCGCGTGGGCCCCCGCCGGGGCGATCCGTCGGGGCAGCGCCACGTCGGCCTCCCAGGCTCCCACCTGCCAGTCCCGGCGGTGGAACTTCTGCCCGTCTTGCGCGTACTTGCAGATCGCCCGAACTCGCAGGCGGTCGGGCCCGACGACGAGCTCGGTGTGGTCGCGGTGAGCGCCGGGGATGGGGACCACCACGCTCAGTTGCCCGCTGCCCTCGTAGATGTTGACAGGTGGTGTCGAAGGCTCCAGCGCCATGGCGACCTCCTCAGTTGCTCTGCTCGGTCAGTTCTGCCAGACCTTCTTCATGATGACCTTGGCCAGCTTGTCGGAGTCGTGATGGGAGGGGATCCGGTTGTTGACCACGTCGGCGAGGATGAAGCGGACGTCGCGGTGGATCGCCGCGTCGGTGTCGAAGACGACCTTGGACTGGCCCCCGGTCGGGGTGTGGCTGAGGTTCGAGTTGGCGATCACGAAGTCGAAGACGTTGCCGCCCACGTGCTCCTCGACCACGCGCAGATAGTCGCTGACCCGGAAGTCGTCCGTCTCGCCGTGCTGGGAGGCGACATTGCAGATGAAGACCTTGAGCGCCGGAGAGGCCTTGATCGCCTCCACCATGCCGCGAACCAGCAGGTTGGGCAGGATCGAGGTGTAGAGGGAGCCAGGACCGATCACGATCAGCTCCGCGTTCATGATCGCCAGCGCCGCCTCCGGATTGATCTCCACCTCGGGCTGCAGGAATACGTGCGAGATGGGCTCGGTGCCCCGCTTGGGAATGGCCGACTCGCCCCTCACCGTGCTGCCATTCACATTGGCGCAGAGCACCACGTCCTCCAGCGTTGAGGGCACGATCGCCCCCCGGACGGCGAGGACCCGGCCCGACTCGCGGAGCGCGTTCTCGAAGTTCCCGGTGATGTCGGCCATGGCCATGATGAAGAGGTTTCCGAACGAGTGGCCGGTCAACGACCCCCCCTGGAAACGGTGCTCGAAGAGTCGCTTCACGAGCGGCTCGGCATCCGCCAGCGCGACCAGGCACTGCCTGAAGTCGCCCGGGGGCAGGATCCGGTACTCGTCCCGAAGGCGGCCCGAGGAGCCGCCGTCGTCGGCGACGGTGACGACCGCGGCCAGGTTGGCGCTGTACTCCTTGATCCCGCGCAGAAGTGAGGAGAGGCCCGTGCCGCCGCCGATGGCGACGATGCGAGGCCCACGGCTCCGAGATCGGAATGAATAGATGAGATCGGCCACGCTGGCCTCCCCGCCGGGGATGAAGGGACCGAGGACCGAGCGCTGGAGACCGATCACGCTGAAGACCAGGAGGCCGACCCCGATGCCGCCGAAGATCACGGCCCGGAGGGCACGCGGCCAGAACTGGAGCGTGATGTAGAAGAACTCTCCCGGCAGGGGCGCCTCCTGGTAGATCGTCTTCAGGAAGTAGGCGATGCCGAGGTCGATGATGAGGATGCCGGCCATGAACAGGAGCAGCCAGCGCTTGACGTAGAGGCCGGGCGTGAGCCAGCGCAGCCAGCGCTTGGAGCTCGAGACAGTGCGTCCCGGCGGCATCACCGGCCCCGCGGGCAGACGGGAGGCGAGGGGATTGCTCCCCGGAAGCGTCGAATCGGGATCGGGCCCGCGGGCACCGGGGACAGCCATAATCAAGAAAGGTAAGGCTTCGGCAGGGGTCCGGATCGACCGTGCCGGTCCGGGCAAGTCTGGAGGTGAACATGTTCCGGCGACTGAAAAGGCTCGTCAAACTGACCGCGCTCGGGCTCACGGTGGCCGCCATCTCTCGCGAGATGTCCAAGCCCGAGGCGGAGCGGACCTGGACCGGGCGCGTCTTCGGCTTCGTGCCCTATGACTTCCGGCCCCCGACCTGGGACCGGATCCGGGAGGCGTACTGGAACCCGCACGACCAGCGCATCCTCACCGACCGCGTGTTCGGGGTCGGTTGGGCGGTCAACCTCTACCGTGCCAAGGGCTATCTCTCCGAGCTGTTCGGGAGCCTGATGGGCCGGGAGTTGCCGACCCCCGTTCGCCGCTACGCCGCTGTCGTGCAGGACAAGGCCGGCAAGGTCTCCGACAAGGCGGAGGAGGTGACCAGGACCGGCCGGGCCGTCTGACGGGCCCGTGCCGCCCCCGTGAGCCCGGCCACCTCGGGGGGCCGGCACCCGGGCGTCCGGCCGGGGCACAAGGTCCGGGCACGTGGTGGTGGCTTCACGACCCGGCCCGGCCGCCTCCGGCCGCCGCCCGCGTGAGCAGGCTACTTTTCCCCGGCTGGGGACCATCTGTGGATAACCCTCCACTGCCCCCGGCTGCTCTGAGGGTCGAATGGCCGCTGGGTAGAATGGGGGGCCGTCCGGCGGTGGGGAGTGGCCAAGCTGGTAAGGCACCTGACTCTGGATCAGGAGATCGTAGGTTCGAGTCCTACCTCCCCAGCCAAATCTCCGTACGCGCCGACCCAAGAGTGTCCCCTCGACCAGTGTGGTGCTTGGAGTACGCGGTGAGGATTCGCCGCGCCAGCCCGGGGAGCATCTTGCCCGGATGGCTGGTGGACTCCGGGACGTAGTGATGTGGTCCGCTACCAGGATATGACATGCGAAGCCTGCCGTGGGCAAGCGCCGAACTCAGTTGATCTCCGCACCCGCTCGATGCGCATTGATCGGCTGGCTGCCGAGTGGTCCGAATAGATACCCTTCAAGCGTCCCGGCAATGGTATCGGCGACGACTCGGTGCGCTGTTGACGCGAGCGGCTCAACGGCAACTACGTAGCGTGCCATCACGAGTCCGACGATCTGGGAACCGGCAAGACTGACCCGGAGGCGCGCGTCATCTCCACCGAGCACCGCGGCCGTCCTGCTCATGACTTCGCTCGTCAGGAACTCGCGCATCATGCGGGCGGCGGCTGGCTCGCTCGCCGCTGCGCGGACGACGGCGGTAAGTCGCTCATGCAGCTCGGGATGTTGGAGGATCTCCGCCAGTAGACCGGCGATCCGGTCTCGCCTGCTGGCGGGATCACTAGCCACGATGCTCGGAAGCATCTCTGCGGGGTTGAACGGGAGTCCGATGGCGGCGACGAAGAGCTGCTGCTTGGATTCAAAGAAGTGCGCGATCAGCTTCTGGTCAACGCGCGCTTCGGCGGCGATCCTGCGCAAGACAGCGCGGTCATAGCCGTACTGGGCGAACTGACGACGGGCCACCGACAGAATCGCCTCGCGTGTGCCGCTAGCACCGGGCCGGCGGCCGCTTCGGATTGTGGTCCGGGCTTTCATGGCCGTTGACACAGGTGGCGACGGCGCCCTATCCTGCGATCGATGAAATCATCCGTTGATGAATTGTTGCACATCCTGCCACTGGTGTCGACAGACACCCGCCACCTGGCTTCGCCGGCCCGGATCCACTCGGGCGCGCTGGTCTCCAGGGGGGAGGGTCGGAACCGGCGCCCCGCCTCTGGTGGCTGCCCCGCGTCCAGCCTCAAGCTCCCCCGGGGGGCGGCCGAAGCCGGGCAGACTTGCTCCGCCGCTCGGGTGTCCATGGCGGGTGGAGCCAATTCCGCGTGGGCAAACCCTGGGTATGACTGAACCAGCCGTTCGGATCGTCGGGCTCGTCGTCGATCGTGGCGGGCGCGAGATTCTGCACGGGCTCACGTTCTCCATCGCCCGCGGGAGCATCACCGGCTTCATCGGACCCTCGGGCTGCGGCAAGTCGACGCTGATGCGGTCCATCGTCGGGGTGCAGGTGGTGCGTTCCGGCGAGGTCCGCGTTCTCGGACTGCCGGCGGGCTCGTCGCCTCTGCGCCGGCGGGTGGGCTACTCGACCCAGCTCCCCGCGGTGTACGCCGACCTCACCGTCACCGAGAATGCGCGGTACTTCGCCGCCATCCTCGGTGCGCCGCGCGATCACGTCGACCAGGTCATCGACGCCGTGCAGCTGAGCAGCCATCGGCACGCGCTGGTGGTCCAGCTGAGCGGCGGCCAGATCACCCGTGCCAGCCTCGCGGTAGCCCTGCTCGGGACGCCTGAGCTGCTCGTGCTCGACGAGCCCACCGTGGGCCTGGACCCGGTGACCCGCGAGGACCTCTGGCAGCTGTTCCGCCGCCTGCGGGGTGACGGCCGGCTCACGCTGCTGATCAGCAGCCATGTGATGGACGAGGCGGCCCGCTGCGAGTCGCTGTTGCTCATGCGCGACGGCGCCGTTGTGACACAAAGCTCTCCCGACGAGCTGCGCCGGCGAACCGGCACCGACGACCTGGAGCAGGCCTTCCTGCGCCTGGTGTCGCAGCCAGCCCCGGTCGTGCCAGCATCGTGAGGCCGCGGCTCACGGTCATCACGGCGGGGCGTGTACTCACCCAGCTGCGCCGCGACCCGCGCACCATCGCGCTCATGCTCGGCGTTCCCACGATATTGGTGGTGCTGATGCGCTATGTCTTCAACGACAGTCGCATCTTCGACGCGCTCGCACCCTCGCTCATCTGCGTCTTTCCCTTCGTGATGATGTTTGTTGTCACCTCTGTGGCCACACTACACGAGCGCACGCGCGGCACCTTGGAGCGCCTGATGACCATGCCCGTGGCGCGGCTCGACCTGCTGCTCGGCTACGCGCTGGCTTTCGCCATCTTCGCCGCCGTTCAGGTGGGCGTGGTCACGCTGGTCTCGCTGACACTGCTCGGCCTGAATGTCACCGGGTCGGTCGCGCTGCTCGTGGTGATCGGCGTGCTCGACGCGCTGCTGGGCATGGCGCTCGGGTTGTTCGTCAGCGCCTTCGCCGCCACGGAGTTCCAGGCAGTGCAGTTCATGCCGCTCGTCGCCTTTCCTCAGGTGTTCCTCTCCGGGCTGTTCAAGCCGCGCGAGGAGATGGCGGGCGTGCTCTCCGGCATTTCCGACGGGCTGCCACTCTCCTATGCGGTCGACGCCATCAAGCTGGTGACAGCCTCGACTGCGGTGGCCGCCCAACTCGGGCGCGACGTCGGCGTCGTGGCCGGCTCAATTGTCCTAGCGCTGGTACTCGGTGCCGCCACCCTACGGCGCAGAAGTCCCTAGGGTCCTGCAACCGAAATTGGTGAGACGGTCATTGTCACTTCGCGTGAGCTGTGGTGGTGTTCAGCCGGATGGCTCGAACGATCAGCGCCTTCAGCGCTCTCTCCTCAATAACGTCACCCTCATGGAAGTCGATGGCACGAATCGAGGTGCTGTTCAGTCTTGCGTTGAACAGCTTCTCCGGGTCTTCGACCAGCGCCCCTTTGGGGAATGTCAACCTCACGACGTTCTTGAGCGCCTCCCCGATGCAGACGTTTCCGTCATGACACCAGACCGGGACTCCCATCGGTCTGGTCGGCTTCTTCCATTTCACTTCCTCGACCGCTGCAGGGTCTGCCTTCTTGATGGCGGCGCGTAGCTGTGACAGCACCCTGCCGCGCCAACCGCCCGGCTCCTCGATGATGGCGTCGATCTGCTGCGAAATCGATTTGTCGCTGCTCATGGCAGCGATGGTAGTGCTCCGTCCGGGAAAGTCGCTCGACAACGGTTGACCTTCTCGAGAATCGACTCGACGGAGGCGGTCCAGGCACTGCCCCCGCCCGCCCCAGGACGTCAGCCCCAGCTACCGACCGGTTGCCGGATGGATACGTTGACCCGGTTGTAGACGTTTGTGAGCGAGATCATGAGCAGCAGGGCGGCCAATCCCTTCTCGTCATAGTGCTTGGCCGCCTCGTCCCAGATCTCGTCCGGCACCGGATCGGGCCGGTCGGCGAGCCTGGTCACGGCCTCGGCCAGGGCCAGCGCCGCCCGCTCGGCCTCGTCGAAGTAGGGAGCCTCCCGCCAGGCCGCGACCGCGAAGAGCCGCTCGTCGGTCTCGCCCTTCTGCTTGGCGTGCTTGGAGCCGGAATCGACGCAGAAGCTGCAGCCATTGATCTGGCTCGCCCGCAGGTGGATGAGGTCCAGCGTTCGCGGGGACACGCCGCCCTCGTAGGCGGCCTTCTGCAATGTCTGGATGGCCGCCACCGCCTCGGGGAAGATCATCGCCGGGTTCTTCATCCGTTCCGCCATGATGTGTCTCTCCTGGAATGACCCCCTGGCTCCTGTCGCATCGGAGGGGGCCTCGTCCGTCAAGGATATGACGCCTGGGACCACCACCTGGTGTTGGTCACCCGCCACGTCCGCCAGGCCGAGGCGGCGCGAACCATGGGCCCTCTCACGGCCCGAAGGGGGCCTCTTCGCGGTGCCCCATGCTCGAGCGGCCGATCTCCTCCCCGAAAGCCGTACCCGATTTGGCTGTGTCGGACCAAGGCGACCGATGGAGAAGGCCGGCACGACGATAAGGTCGTCACGGGTGGCCGTCGCGGCGGCCGGCGGTCTATACGCGATCCCGACCGGCCCGTGTTGGCCCGGCGCCATCGCCGGCGGGTTTGGGTCAGCGGACCCCGATCCCAGATCTCAGCGCGCCGCCGGCTCGAAGGCGGCGTCACGGGTGGCGAAGCTGTCGATCCTGACCACCCTGCCGTCACGGAACGTGAAGAGGAGCGACCGCGGAGCCCCGACAGCATGGGTGTCGGTCTCCTCGAAATCCGGTCCCTCGACCGAGACGGCGACGCCCTCGCCGATCTCCTGGGCCTCGATGCGGGTGAGCCGCGGCGGCCGCGCCGGGTTATGGACGAGAGCGTCCAGCACCTCCACTCGATTCCGGCAGACCTGGTCCGGAAGGACGCCCTGCCACATCACGTTCTCGTCCAGCAAGGACGAGAGCTCGTCCATGCCGCCGCTCCGCAGCATGTCCATCCAGGCGGACAGGATCAGGGCCAGGTTGCGCCCGCTCCCGGCCCGGGCCGTTTCCATCTTGCAAGCCTACCCTCGCGGAGCGCGGCCAGGCCAGGCACGCCATCTCAGGCGGCCGTGGATCAGTCGGGGAGCGGCCTCGGCGTCAGCCGCCGCCGCCCCGCGACCGCATGCCCGGTCAGGTTGGCCCAGTTGAAGAACCCGATCGCCGCGATCAGGAGCACGGTTCCCACGACCTGCACCGGGTAGAGCGGCTGGGCGAACCCCCAGGGGGCGGGCGCGGAGGCGATCAGGGTGGCGGCGACGGGGTAGGCGAGCTCGGCGATGGTGGAGATCGAGGCCGGCGTGCTGGCCAGCGCCCGGTAGTAGAGAAGAAGGGCGAAGAGGCCGGGGATGAGCGCGATCCCGACGAAGTCGGGCAGGTCGCCCGGCCGGTAGTGGGTGAGCCCGGCCGGCCCCTCTCCGACCATCACGATGGCGAGCAGGAGCGGCAGGGCGAGCGTGACCCGGAGCGCGGTCATGGTCGGGAAGGAGACGCGGGCCAGCACCATCCGGCCCAGCACGGTCCCCGCCGCCCACAGCGCCGCCGCGCCCAGCGCCAGCAGCGCCGCCGGCAGCCGGCCATGCTGGAGTGCCGCCACGGGTTGCGTGGGGTTGCTGGCGAAGATGACCATGTAGACGCTCGCCACAGCCAGGACCAGGACGGGCCAGAAGAGCGGCCGCCGGCGCTCTCCGAGCACGACGCCGGCGAGCGCCACCGCGATCAGCGGCTGCGTTTGCTGAAGGACGTACGTCTCGGCGAAGTTCCGGTAGGCGAACGAGGCGGTGAACATGACCGTGGCCAGCGACTGGGCGCCGAAGGCGATCGCGATCGTGGCCAGCCATCCTCTCCGGTCAAGGTTGGCGAGCTCGCGGCGGCGGATGACGAGGACCGGCAGCAGGCAAAGCGTGATCAGGCCGTCCTCGAGGAGCACGATCTCGGTCGGGCTGAGGTGCTGGACGAGCTGGTTGCGGAAGTAGGCGTCGGTCGCCCAGAGGGTGGCGGCGACCCCGATGAAGATCACCGAGAGGCTGTTGAAGCGGCGCTCGAAGCCACGCGCGGCGGCCGGGCGCGTCCTGGCGGCGATGTTCACCGGGGCTTGGACCGTTCCTCGCCCAGCACCGCGGGGCTGCGCCCTCTCAGATACCAGGCCACGAGCCCGAGCAGGGCCAGGACCGCGATCACGATCGCCGCCTTGGAGACCGAGCCGGAGATCCGGTCATACCGCTGGCCCAGCTCGTAGCCGGCCACCGCCAGCCATGCGCACCAGGGGAGGGCGCCGATGAAGGTCAGCAGCGTGAAGGGTGCCAGCTGGACCCTCGCCAGCCCGGCCGGGAAGGAGATGTAGGTGCGGACGACCGGGACGTCGCGTCCCAGGAGCACCGCCAGCAGGCCGTGGCGGTCGAACCAGCGTTGGGCGATTCGGAGATGGGAGGGCGAGATCCCGATCCGGCGCCCGGGGCCGAGCAGCAGCGCCTCCCCGAAGCGGGCCGCGAGACCGTAGGCGATCAGCGAGCCGGCCAGGTTGCCGGCCGCTCCCACCACGATCACCGCCGGGAGCGAGAGGTGACCGCCGAAGGCCAGCACCCCCGCCGCCGGCATGATGATCTCGCTCGGGAAGGGGATTCCGCAGCTCTCGACGAGCATGAGCAGGAACACGGCGAGCAGGCCGTACGAGTCGATCAGGTGGGTGAGGGCCTGGGTCACGAGGCCAATTCTGCCTGCCGGTGGCCGGGCGGCGTCTGACGGGCCGCTGAGCGGGGGGCTCCCCCGGCGTCGGTCAGATCAGCGGTGGCCGGCGAGCCAGGCTCTGAGGTCGGCCAGGACGAGGTCCCGCTCCGGTTCGTTGAAGATCTCGTGAAAGAGACCCTCGTAGATCTTGAGCGTCTTGTCCGGCGAGGCGGCGTGGTCGTAGACGTAGCGGCTGCCCTCGGGATCCGAGAGGCGGTCGGCGGCACCGTGCATCACCAGCAGCGGCTTCGTGAAGGAGCCGACGCGGGAGCGCACCTCGCCGATCGCGCCGAACATCTCCATACCCAGCCGGGCGGGGATCTTCCCGACGTGGGACACGAGCGGGTCCGCCATGTAGGCTCGCACCACCTCCGGATCCCGGGAGACCAGGGCCAGGTCAACCGGGCTCACCCCTGCCCGGGGGGCCAGACGGGCGAGCAAGCGCGCCGCCGCGAGCGTGAACGGCGAGATCCCCGCGGGAACGGCGGTCAGCGCGCCGGACAGGACCAGGAACTGGACCTCGTCGGGATGCCGCACCGCGAGCAGCAGCGCCACCAGGCCGCCCATGCTGTGGCCGAGGAGGAAGGCGGGAAGCCCAGGATCCGCCGCCCGCGCCGACCTCAACGCGTGCAGCGTGTCGGCGACGTGGTCGTCGAACGAGATGACGTCCAACCTCGTGCCTTCCGAACGTCCGTGACCGCGGAGGTCGATGGCCACGACGGCGCAGCCGTCGGCCACCAGCGACGATGCGACCGCCTCGTAGCGACCGCCGTGCTCGGCCATCCCGTGCACGATGGTCACCGTGGCGACCGGTGCCGCGACCGGCCTCCACGTCCGTCGATGGATCCGGAGGCCGCGGGCGCCCGTGAAGCCGTCCTCGTCGAACTTCATGTGTCAACCTCAGAGCGCGGCCGAACCGGACGGAGACGGAGATGAACGGACAAACATCGAGCGCGCGCATGGCGCCCGCGTGAGGTATAGTGCAGCGTACTGCCCCGCAGCGGGGTGGTGCTCGCCGTGGCTTCTTTCATTCTCGAACTGGCCTCGCGCGTTCGTCAGGCAGTTCGAGAACAGGAGACACCGTAGTGCCCAACGGGACCATCAAGAAGATCGTGTCCGACCGCGGTTTCGGCTTCATCGCCGCCGAGGACGGCAAGGAGTACTTCTTCCACCGCAGCGGCGTCGAGAGCGCCATCGACTTCGACTCGCTGAACGGCGGCGAGAGCGTCACCTTCGAGATCGAGCCGAGCCCCAAGGGCCCGCGCGCGAACCGCGTCCGGGTCGCCTAGCCGGTCCACGCCTCTCGGAGCGGCTGAAATGGACAGCCCCGCCCGGCCTCGCGCCGGGTGGGGCTCGTCGCATGCCCGCGCCGAACCAGGGGTCTCGACGCCTTCCCGGGTGGAGACCAGCGACCAGGTCTTGGTCAGGCCCGGCGTCGATGCGCTCTAGGCGCCGGGCGCCTCCCCCCCGGTCTCCTTCGCCACCGTGTCTGCGGCCGGCGCGCGCGGGGGGGTGGGCTTGCCGCGGCCGCGCCAGGTGACCGCGGTCACCGGCCGCATCTGGATGTCGGCCGGGTCCACATAGCAGTTCTCGCGGCGCGTCAGCTTCTTCTCGGCGCCGGCCTCGAAGACGACCGTGCGCTCGAGCACGGCGGTCACGAAGACGCGCTCTTCGCCGATCTCCGCCCAGAACTCGGGCAGGATCATCTGGCCCTCGTCGTCGATGCTGCTGAGGGGGACCATGGGCGGGGTCGGAGAGGGGACAGCCAATTGAGAAGCTCCTTCGGGAGAAACGGACCGCGGTTCCTGGGTCACACTCTTTGTACCCATTTTCCCCGGTCATCCAAGCCGAATCCGGTAAAGGAAGGTTTGCGCCGGTGTCCGGCATGACCCGACCCGGGTGGAAGACGGGAGGCCGCCAAGCCCGGCCGGCGCCTATATGATGGCGCGCGATGCAGCCGCCCGGCGCACTCGGGCCGAGGACCCGCGATGTGGGCGAGATGTTCGGCGACGCGCTCCGCCATCACCGCGCACATCTGGGCCTGCTCTTCGGCGTGGCGTTCGTGGTCCAGGTTCCGAGCCTCATCGTCACCTTCCTCGGCGCGCCCAGCACCGAGTACGCCGCCTACCTCACGCCGCCCGGCGCCGTCAGGGCGACCTCGCTCGAGGCGGGCTGGTTACTGATCGCCGGGCTCGTGGCTCTGGCCGTGGCGCCCTTCAGCGCGGGGGCGATCTACCGCGCCGCCGCGGATGTCGTGGCCGGGCGCCCGCCCACGGTCGCTGCGGCGCTGAACGCCGTGCTC
>JBOHUX010000032.1:0-18082 GCA_050734915.1 Candidatus Dormibacteraceae bacterium | reverse complement strand
ACCCGGGGGTGGGGCACCTGGACACCGAATCTCTCGCCGCCATTAGGAATCACTCATCTAGAGGCGCCGCCGGGAATCGGGTCGAGAGCTCAGGCAGCCAGGTGGTCCAGAGGGGGAGGAAGCGTAGCCGACATACGCGCCCGACCGCCCGCGGCAGGCAACGCGGCAGATGGGTCGCCTTGGGGGTCTCAGATCCGGTCAGGGTTTCCGGAGGCAACTCTAGGATGATACGAACATGAAGGCGGTCGTCATGGCCGGCGGCGAGGGCTCGAGACTCCGCCCCCTGACCAGCACCCGGCCCAAGCCGCTCGTCCCGGTGGCTGGCCGCCCGATCATGGAGCACATCCTTCTGCACCTGCGGCGCCATCACGTCCGCGACGTGATCGCGACCGTCCAGTACCTTGGGGCCGGCATCCGGAACTACTTCGGCGACGGCTCCGATTCGGGGATCGCGCTCACCTACTCGGTCGAGGACTCGCCGCTGGGGACGGCGGGCGCGGTCAGGCTGGTCCACGACCAGCTCGGCGAGACCTTCCTCGTCGTCAGCGGCGACGCGCTCACCGACATCGACCTCGACGCCGCCATCGGCTTCCACAAGGAGCGCGGAGCGATGGCGACCATCGTGCTCAAGCCGGTCGCCAATCCGCTCGAGTACGGCGTCGTGGTCATCGATGCGGGCGGAGCCGTCCAGCGCTTCCTCGAGAAGCCGTCCTGGGGAGAAGTGTTCAGCGACCTCGCCAACACGGGCATCTACGTCCTCGAGCCGGCGGTCTTCGAGCACTTCGAGAAGGATGCCGTAGCCGACTGGTCCGGCGACGTCTTCCCCCGGCTGCTCGAACGTGGCCAGCCGGTCTACGGCTGGGTCGCAGACGGCTACTGGGAGGACGTGGGGAGCCACGGGGCCTACCTGAAGGCGAACTTCGACTGCCTCAACGGCCTGGTGAAGGTCGATCTGCCGGGGCTCCGGATCGGCGAGCGCATTTGGGTGGCCGAGGACGCCGACGTGTCCCCGGACGCCCGCGTCGACGGGCCCGCGGTGATCGGCCCCGGGTCCCGGATCCGCTCCGGGGTCTGGCTCAACGGAGCCTGCGCCATCGGCGGGTACACGACCATCGACGCCGGCGCCAAGCTCTCCAACTCCATCGTCTGGGACCACACCTACATCGGGGAGGGCTCGCGGCTGCGGGGCGCGGTGGTCTGCCGGTCGGTCACCCTCAAGGACAACTGCCTGCTGGAGGAGGGAAGCGTGATCGGCAGCGAGGTGGTCGTGGGGGCGGGCTCGGTGGTCAACGCCAACGTCCGGATCTGGCCCAACAAGGAGGTGGAGGCAGGCGCGGTGGTGCGGGAGTCGGTCGTCTGGGCGGGGTCCTGGAAGCGGGGGCTGTTCACCTCCTACGGGCTGACCGGGCTCACCAACGTCGAGTTCACGCCCGAGTTCGCGGCCCGGCTCGGCGCCGCGATCGGTGCCATCCATCCCCGGGGAGCGACGCTGGCGGTCTCCCGCGACACCTCGCGCTCGGCGCGGATGATCCTGCGGGCCCTGATGTCGGGCATCACATCGGCGGGGGCCGACATCGAAGACCTCTCGGTGCTCTCCGTGCCCACCGCGCGGCACCATGCCCGCCGGCTCGGCTCGGGTGCCGTCCACGTCCAGAGCTCGCCCCTCGACCCGCGCTCGGCGGACATCCGGATCCTGGACCAGCACGGTCTCGACCTCGACAAGCGAACCGAGCGGCGGCTCGAGAACCTCTTCTTCCGGGAGGACGTCCGGCGGGTCACTTACGACGAGATGGGGAGCATCAGTGCCCCGGCCGGCACGCTGGATGCCTACGTGGGCGACCTGCTCGGCCACCTGGACGGAGCGGCGGTCCGGCCCGTCCGGTTCAAGGTGCTCGTTGACTACGACAACGGGCCGGCCGCGCTGGCGCTGGGCCCCATCCTGGCGCGGCTGGGGTGTGACGTGATCCCGCTCAACGCCTCCGTGGAGGAGCGGACAATCGCCCAGGGCGCGGACGTCTTCCGCCTCCGCCTGGAGGAGATGGGGGTGATCGTCAAGGCGGTGGGAGCCAACCTGGGCGTGTTCATCGACGTCCCCGGCGAGCGCTGCATCCTGATCGACGAGACCGGAGAGGTGCTGGGGCACGACGTCGCCTTCGGAGTGCTCGCCCAGCTGACGCTGCTGGCCGGGCCGGGGCTGCTCCTGGGCCCGGCGTCGACCTCGCTCGCCTTCAGCCTGCTGGCTGACAGCCTGGGCGGCCGCTTCCTGCCCACCAAGCTGACGCCGGGCGCGGTCCTGCGATCGGCACAGCATCCCGAAACGGTGCTCGCCTCCGACGGCAACGGCGGATACTGCTGGCCGGCGTTCCAGGTCGCGTTCGACGCCATCTACACCGCCGCTCGCACGCTCGAGCTGATGGCCGTCACCGGCGCGACGCTGAGCTCGCTTCGCCTCCGGCTGCCGGCGGCGGGCTATCGTGCCCGCACCGAGTTCTGCCCCTGGGACGCCAAGGGTCGGGTCATGCGCACGGTCATCCAGCGCCACCTCAAAGAACGGATGGACCTCACCGACGGGGTCAAGCTGTTCGTGGACCGTGGCTGGGTGCTGCTGGTGCCGGACGCCGATCGCCCCGCATATCACGTGATCGCGTCCACCCACGAGCAGGGGCAGGCGGACAGGCTGGTCGACGAATACACCTCCCTGGTGCGCGAGGTGGTGGCGGAGGAGCCGCCGCTGGAGCCGGTCCTGGATTCGGGCTGATGGCGGGCGCGGGCGCGGCGCCCTGCGGCTCAGCCTCTAAACTAGGCGGGCGGCGCGGGAGTAGCTCACCTGGCAGAGCGCGACCTTCCCAAGGTTGAGGTAGCGGGTTCGAGTCCCGTCTCCCGCTCTCCCACCCCTTGTTCGAAGAACCTGCGGGCAGGCCTTCCTGGACGCCCGCGACTCCGGTCGGGTCTCTGGAGACGGAGCCTGGTCAGCCTCGATGCTCGAAGAGGTGGTGAGCAGCCGGGGAGCGCTGACCACCGTCTACGGTGGGGGGGACCAGCGGGCCTGCCGGCTGCCCGCGAGTGTCGGGGGCACTATCCTTGCGCGATCAAGGCACAGTGGCTGGCGGTCGCTCGCGGCGACGAGCCTGCCGACCTGGTCATCAGGGGCGGGCGCGTGCTCTCCGTCTTCACGCGCGAGTGGCTCGAGGTGGACGTCGCCGTCCAGGACGGCCACGTGGTCGGGCTGGGGGCCTACGAGGGCCGGCGCCGGATCGATGTCGAGGGCGCCCACCTGGTGCCGGGGTTCATCGACGCCCACATGCACGTGGAGTCGTCCAAGCTGATGTTCGACGAGTTCGCCCGGGCGGTGCTCCCCGAGGGGACGACGACGGTGGTGGCGGATCCCCACGAGCTCGCCAACGTCCTCGGTTCCGACGGCGTGCACTGGATGCTCGACGCGACCGCCGGCCTGCCCCTCGAGGTCTACGTGATGGCGTCCTCGTGCGTGCCCGCCTCATCCCTGGAATCACCACACCGGGCCCTGACGGTCGGCGACATCGAGGGCCTGCTCCGGCGCGAGCGGACGATCGGGATCGCGGAGATGATGAACTTCCCCGCCGTCATCGCCGGCGATCCCGCCGAGATGGCCAAGCTCGAGACCGGGCTCACCGACCACGTGGACGGCCACGCCCCCGGCGTCCGCGGCCTCGCTCTCAACGCCTACCTTGCCGCCGGGATCCGGTCCGACCACGAGGCGACCACCTTCGAAGAGGCGCTCGAGAAGCGCCGCCTGGGCATGTGGGTGATGCTCCGCGAGGCGTCCATCGCGCGCAACCTCGTCGATCTGCTGCCGCTCGTGAGGCGGTACGGCACCGAGCACTGCATGCTCTGCACCGACGACCGCGAGCCGACCTTCATCGTGCGGGAGGGCCACGTCAACCAGATGGTCCGGCTCGCGGTCGAGAACGGGCTCCGCCCCGAGGACGCGATCGTGATGGCCACCCTCAACCCGGCCGTCTATCACCGGCTGCGCCACCTGGGCGCGATCGCCCCCGGCTACCAGGCCGACCTACTGGTCCTGGACGACCTCCGCAGCTTCCGCCCGCGCCTCGTCCTCAAGCGCGGCGAGGAGCCCGCCGTACCCCGGCTGGGAGTGCCGGACTGGGTCCGCGCGACCGTTCACGTGGCCCCCGTCGGACCGGGCTCCTTCCGGATCCCCGCGCGTGGGGACGGGAAGCTGAGGGCGATCGGACTGGTGCCCGGGCAGCTCCTCACCGACGAGGTGCTGGTGGAGCCGGCGGTGGCGGGCGGCGAGCTGCGCGCCGACCCCACCCGCGATCTGGCCAAGATCGCGGTCGTGGAGCGGCACCACGCCTCCGGCCGGATCGGGCTCGGCTTCGTCGTCCGCAGCGGGCTCCGGGAGGGGGCCTTCGGCTCCACCGTCGCCCACGACGCCCACAACATCGTCGTCATCGGCGTCGCCGACGAGGACATGGCCGCCTGCGTGCGGAGGCTGGCCGAGCTGGGCGGGGGCCTCGTCGTCGCGGCGGGGGGGAGCGTCATCGGCGAGCTGCCGCTGCCGGTCGCCGGCCTCATGAGCGATCGACCCCTGGCCGAGGTTCACGGGTGCCTCCTCGACCTGGAGAGAATCATGGCCGGGCTCGGGGTTAGCATTCCCTCGCCCTTCATGACCATGAGCTTTCTCGCGCTCTCGGTGATCCCCGATCTCAAGATCACCGACCTCGGGCTGATCGACGTAATAGGCGGCCGCCCGGTCGCGCTCCAGGACTGACGTTGCCGGTGGACACAGGAGCGCCGGGCCCGATGGTCGTCTCGAGACCGTCGAGCCTGGAGGAGGCCCTGGCCGAGCTGGCGCGCGAGCCGGGAACCGTCCCGCTCGCCGGCGGCACCGACCTCATGGTGGCCATCAACTTCGGCCGCGAGCGGCCCTCGAGGATCATGTCCATCGCGCGCCTGGAGGAGCTTCGGACGCTCCAGATGGACGGTACGGTGCGCTGCGGGGCGGGGGTGACGTACACGCGGATGCTGGAGGCGCTCCGGGAATCCACGCCCGCCCTCGCCCAGGCCGCGCGCACGGTCGGCTCGCCCCAGATCCGGAACGCCGGCACCCTGGGCGGCAACCTCGGCACGTGCTCGCCCGCCGGCGACACCTTGCCGGTCCTCGCGGCTCTCGACGCGACGGTGCTCGCGCGCTCCCGGGCCCGCGAGCGGCGGATCCCCTTCGGCGACTTCATGCGCGGGCCCAAGAGCTCCTCTCTGGAACCGGGCGAGCTGGTCGCCGGCGTCCAGTGGGAGGACGCCGGGCCGGCGCAGGCCTTCCTCAAGGCGGGCACCCGGAACGCGATGGTGATCTCGGTGGCCAGCCTCTGCCTGGTGGCCGACCGGCGCCGCCGCCGGGTCGGTCTCGCGCTCGGGTCGGTGGGCCCCGTCATCGTGCGCGCGGGAGAGGCGGAGCGCTTCGCCGAGGGACTCTTCGAGGAGTCCGGATGGGAGCGTCCGCTGCGGGCTACGGGTGCCGCCCGGGCGCGATTCGCCGAGCTCGCGGGGATGGCGGCCCGGCCCATCGACGACGTGCGCGGCACGGCCGCCTACCGCCGTCACGTGGTGGGCGTGATGGCGGGGCGCGCGCTGGCCCGGGTGGGGGCCGCCCCGGCCCGGACTGCGTCGTGAACGGTCTGGGGCGCGTACGTCTGGAGGTGAACGGGAGCCGGCTCGAGGCCGAAGCCTGGGCGGGCGAGTCGCTGCTCTACTTCCTGCGCGAGCGGCTGGGGCTGTTCGGAAGCAAGAACGCCTGCGAGCAGGGCGAGTGCGGGTCCTGCTCGGTGGTCCTGGAGGGCCGCCTGGTCTGCTCCTGCCTGGTCCTGGCTGCGGCCGTGGACGGGGCCTCGCTGGAGACCGTCGAGGGACTCGGATCCGATCCCGTCGGGCGGGCGGTGCAGGAGGCCATGGTGGCGACGGGCGGGGTCCAGTGCGGCTTCTGCACGCCCGGTTTCGTGGTCGCCATGACCGCCCTCCTGCGCCGGAATCCGCGCCCGGACGACCAGCAGCTGCGCGAGGCACTCTCCGGGAACCTCTGCCGGTGCACCGGCTACCTCCGCATCTTCGAGGCGGCGCGACGCGCCTCCCAACAGCTCACCGGGACGACTTGACGAGCCTTCTCGTGCGCGCCGGCCACCTGGTCCCCCGCCCGGGCGAGAGCATCGCGGGGGGCTGGCTGCTGGCCCGGGAGGGGATGATCGCCGAGGTGGGGTCGGGACCCGCCCCCGGCGGAAGGATCGACCAGGTCCTGGACCTCCGCGGCTGCGTGGCGGTCCCCGGGCTCGTCAACGCGCACGACCATCTCTACCAGTGGGCGACCCGCGGCCATCAGCCCGAGGGGGGCCTCTTCGAGTGGCTGAAGGAGCTCTACCCGATCTGGTGCGGACTCGACGCCGGCATCGTCCACGCCGCGGCACGGGCCGCCATCGGGCGGCTGCTGCTGGCCGGCTGCACGCTGACCAGCGACCACCACTACATCTTTCCGAAGGGAGCGCCCGGCGTCTTCGACGCCCTCGTGGCCGCCGCGCGAGACCTTGGCATCCGCTTTCACCCCTGCCGGGGCTCGATGAGCCTTGGAGAGTCGGCGGGGGGGCTGCCGCCGGACCGCCTGGTCGAGGACGAGGACGAGATCCTGGCCGACACCGAGCGGCTGGTCGCCGCCCACCACGATCCCGGGTCGGGGTCCATGTGCCGCCTCGCGGTGGCTCCATGCTCGCCCTTCTCGGTCACGCCGCGCCTGATGACGGAGTCCGCGGCGCTGGCCCGGCGGCTGGGACTGCGGCTTCACACGCACCTCGCCGAGACGGTCGACGAAGATCTCTTCTGCGTGGATCGCTTCGGGATGCGACCGCTCCAGTTGCTCGACGAGCTGGGCTGGCTGGGCCCCGACGTCTGGCTCGCCCACTGCGTGCACCTCGAGGCGGCGGACATGGTGCGCCTCTCCGAATCCGGGACCGGGGTGGCCCACTGCCCCTCCAGCAACATGCGGCTGGGCAGCGGCGCCGCCCCTGTCCGCGAGCTGCTGGCGGCCGGGGTGACCGTCGGACTGGGCGTGGACGGGGCGGCCAGCAACGAGGATTACGATCTCACCGGCGAGGTCCACCAGGCCATGCTTCTGGCCCGGCTGCGGGCGGCCATGCTGGGGCAGGACCGCGCCGCCGGGGCGCTCGACCCGGCGACCGCGTGGCGGCTGGCGACCGGCGGCGGAGCGGGCTGCCTGGGTCGCGAGGACTGCGGCACGCTGGCCGCGGGGAGGTGCGCCGACGTGGCTCTCTTCCGTCTCGACGACCTCGGCCTGGCCGGGATCGAGGACCCCCTGGCGGCGATCGCACTGGCGCCGCCGGCCCGGGCGGAGGCGGTGGTCGTCAACGGCCGGGTCGTGGTCCAGGAGGGCCGGCTGCTGACCGCCGACGAGGCCGAGCTGGGAGCCACCCTCGCCCGTGCCAGCGGACGCCTGCGGAGCCTCGCCCATGCCTGACGCCCGGCGGCGCACCTCGGGCGGGGTCGGCGACTCCGCGCCCCGGCCCGACGGTCCCGACAAGGTGCGGGGCGCCTTCGCCTTCGGCAGCGACCTGGTGGCGCCCGGCATGCTCTACGGCCGCACGCTCCGGAGCCCCCATCCCCGGGCCCTGGTGCGGTCGATCGATACCACGCGAGCCGAGACGATGGCGGGCGTGCGGGCGGTGCTGACCGCGGCCGACCTCCCCGCGGCGAGGCGCTACGGGCTCATCGCGGACGATCAGCCGGTGCTGGTGGCGGGCGGGGAGGAGGCCCGCTACGCCGGCGAGCCGGTCGCGCTGGTCGCCGCGGACCACCCCGAGCAGGCGCGCGCCGCCCTGGCCGCGATCGCGGTCGACTACGAGCCCTTGCCGCCGGTGACCGATCCCTTCGAGGCGCTCGCCCGCGGCGACACGCTCCGGGATCTCACCATCCGCTTCGGCGACCCCGGCGTGCGGGCGGCGGTGGAGGTGGAAGGCTACTATGAGGTCGGCCAGCAGGATCAGGCTCCGCTGGGCCCGGAGTCGGGGCTGGCCATCCCCGGCGACGGCGCCGTGGACCTGTGGATCGCGACCCAGGCCCTCCACGTCGATCTGGGACAGGTGTCCGCATGCCTGGGGCTGCCCCGGTCGGGCGTCCGGCTCCACCTGGCGGGGGTGGGCGGCGCCTTCGGCGCCCGGGAGGATCTCTCGATCCAGATCCACGCCTGCCTGCTGGCGCTGCGGTGCGGCCGCCCGGTCAAGATGTGGTACGGGCGGGAGGAGTCGTTCGTCGGCCACGTCCACCGGCACCCGGCCCGGATGTGGTACTCGACGGGGGCCGGCGGCGACGGCCGCCTGGTCTTCGTCCGGGCCACGATCGTCCTCGACGGGGGTGCCTACACCTCCAGCTCGCCGGCCGTGGTCGCCAACGCCGCCTGCTTCGCCGCCGGCCCCTACCGGGTCCCCAACGGGCTCATCTGGTCGGGCGCCGCCCGGACCAACCACGTGCCCAACGGGGCCATGCGCGGGTTCGGCGCGGTGCAGACCTGCTTCGGGCACGAATCGCAGATGGACAGGCTGGCCGCGGCACTCGAGATGGACCCGGTCCAGCTCCGGCTCATCAACGCGCTCGAAACAGGCGACCGCATGATCACCGGCCAGCCGGTGACCGGATCGGCCCCGGTCGCCGGCCTGATCCGGCGGGCGGCCGAGATCCCGGCGCCCCCGCCGGCCCGGCACCCGCTCTGCCTCCCGGGGGGTGCCGGGAATGTGGCCGGGCCGGAGGACGTGCGCCGCGGTGTCGGATTCGCGCTCGGAGTCAAGAACCTCGGCTACTCGGAAGGCACCGACGACTACGCCACCGCCGGGGTGCGGCTGGAGCGGGCGGGCGACCGCGAGGTGGTCGCCCGCGTCACGACGGCGGCGGCGGAGGTCGGCCAGGGCCTGGTCACCGTCTGCCAGCAGATCGTTCGCTCGGAGCTGGGGGTGGAACTGGTCGAGATCCTGCCCGCGCAGACGGCGGCCACCGGCGACGCAGGCTCCAGCTCCGCCAGTCGCCAGACCTGGATGACCGGTGGAGCCGTGCAGGGAGCGGCCCGCGAGGTCGCCGCGGAACTGCTGCGCCGCGCCGGTCCGCCGGCCGCCACGCTGGCGGAGGGCTATGTGCTCGACATCGAGGGGATGCCGCTGGCGCCGATCGCGCTGCTCCTGGATCGGCCGGCGGAGGCCGAGTTCGAGCACCACCACCGGCCGACGTCGGCGCTCGACGCGGACGGCCAGGGCGCCGCCCACGTGTCGTTCATGTTCGTCGCCCACCGGGCGACGGTGGACGTCGATGCCGAGGCCGGGCTCGCCCGCGTCGTCCAGGTGGCAACCGCCCAGGACGTGGGCCGTGCCATCAATCCGCTCCAGGTCCACGGCCAGGTCGAGGGCGGCGTCGCGCAAGGGGTCGGCCTGGCGACGATGGAGGAGCTGATCACGCGCGAGGGCCTGATCCGCAACGCCAGCTTCACCGACTACCTGATCCCGACCACCCTCGACATGCCGGAGGTGGCGACCGTGCTCATCGAGGAGCCGGAGCCCGACGCGCCCTACGGCGCCAAGGGGGTCGGGGAACCCCCGATCATCTCCAGCCCCGCGGCCGTCGCCGCCGCCATGCGCGCCGCGACCGGGCGCGAGCTCTCCCGCATCCCCATCACGCCCGACGAGCTGGCCGGGTTGAGCCAGACCCGGCCACGGTGGCGGGTGGACCCCGGGCAGCCGCCCCGGACCGGACAGCGCATCTAGGTCTAGGTCTAGGAGCCGGTGCGGGTGCCGCCCGCCGCCCGCCCGCCGGCCGCGGGCGGCAGCCTCAGGCCCGCGGCGACCAGGGTGACGAGCGCCCCCCCGCCCAGCACGGGCACGAATGCGGTGGCGGGGATCCTCGTCGCGTCCCAGATCGCGCCGCCCGCGAGGGGGCCGGCAAAGGCGCAGGCGTAGGAGATGGTGAACATGGCCGCGCTCAGCCGGTGGACGTCGTTCGGCCCGGCCAGGATCGGAGGCAGGGCGAGGGCGAGCACGAAGACCAGGGCCGAGGCGAGCCCGACCAGCCCCACCCAGAGCACCACCAGACCGCCGCCGCCCAGGAAGATCACCCCCAGCGCCGAGGTCAGGATCGCCAGGCCGGCCCCGACCAGCGGCCAGCGCCGGCTCACGAGGCGCCCCGGGAGGGCCGCCACCAGAGCGGAGGCGGGCAGCTGACAGACGTTGACGCTGGCCAGCGCGAGCGGGACCAGGCCCACCTGCCGGTGCGCCCGCAGGTAGTCGGGCAGGAAGGCGTTGGTCGCGAAGTAGCTGACCGAGGCGCAGCCCAGGATGAGGCCCAGGCGCCAGGTGACCCCATCTGTCCAGTCCGGCCACCAGCGGGCGCGGGGCAGGTCGCGATCACGCGCCTGATGGCGGGTGACGGCGAGGATCGCCACCGCGCCGGCGGCCACCGGCAGCGACCAGAAGGCCAGGGCCCGCTGCCAGCCCCCGACCAATCCGACCACGATCGGCAGGGTGAGAGAGGCGCCGGTGATCTCGCCCACCAGCAAGCCGTTCGAGAATGCGGCCGTGGCCTGGGCGCTCCGGGTCGGGAACCACTGCCGGACCAGGGAGGGCAGGGAAGGCTGGCAGAGGGCGATGCCCACCCCCATGACGACGGTGGCGCCGAGGAGGAGGGCCACCGACGGCCGCGCGCCCCGCAGCGCGCCCGCCACGGCGACGGCGGTCAGGCCGGCCACGATCGCGCGCCGGGCCCCGATCCGGGCGATGAGGAGCGATCCGGGAACGGCGGCGGCGGCGAGCAGGAGCAGGGGGAGCCCGGAGAGGATCCCCACCGTCCGCTCGTCGAGGTGCAGGGAGCGGTGGATGGCGGGCAGCAGTGGAGGGACGGCAAGCAGGGTGACGCGCAGGTCCGCCCCGCCCAGCCAGAGCAGGCCTAGGCGCGCCCAGGCGGTTCGCGAGGTCACCCGCGGCTAGCCGCGGCTGCCTGCGATCGCTTCCAGCGCGGCGGGATTCTCCAGCGACGACAGGTCGCCCGGCTCCAGCCCCAGGTAGACCGCCTTCACGACCCGCCTCAGGATCTTGCCGTTGCGCGTCCGCGGCAGGTCGGGCACGAAGTGCACCGCCGCGGGCCGCAGCGGCCTGCCCAGCGAGGCGGCCACTTCGTCCTTCAGCTCGGCGGCGAGGCGCTCGTCACCCCGCTCCCCGGGGCGGAGCGCCACGAAGCATACCAGCGCCTCGCCCTTGAGATCGTCTGGCACGCCGACCGCGGCCGACTCGGCCACCGCGGGATGGCCGACGAGGACGGACTCCACCTCGGCGGGGCCGAGCCGCTTGCCGGCCACCTTGATGGTGTCGTCGGACCGGCCGAGGATGTACCAGAGACCGTCGCGGGGATCGACGTAGGCCCAGTCCCCGTGCACCCAGACGCCCGGGAAGCGGCTCCAGTACGCGGCCAGGTAGCGTTCGTCGTCGTGCCAGAAGCCTCTCGTCATGCCCGGCCAGGGGCGCCGGATGGCGAGCTCGCCGACCTCTCCCCGAACTCCCACGCCCTCTTCGTCGAGCACGTCGGCGGCGATCCCCGGCATGGGTCCGGCGAAGGAGCAGGGACGGAGCGGGGTGAGGACGTTGCCACACACGATGCCGCCCGAGATCTCGGTCCCCCCCGAGTAGTTGATGACGGGAATCCGGCCACCGCCGATGTTCTCGAAGTACCACCGCCATGGCTCTGGGTTCCAGGGCTCGCCGGTTCCGCCCAGGACGCGCAGGCTCGAGAGGTCGTGGCCGCCGGGAGGCGCGTCGCCGGCCGTCATCAGTGCCCGGACCAGCGTCGGCGAGACGCCCAGATGGGTGACCCCATGCTCCTCGACCATGCGCCACAGTCGGTCCGGCCCGGGCGTGTCCGGCGTCCCCTCGTAGAGAAGCATCGTCGCGCCCAGGATCAGCGTCCCGAAGATGAGCCAGGGGCCCATCATCCAACCCATGTCCGTGAACCAGAACATGACCTCGCCGCTCTCGAGGTCGAACCCGTGGGCCATGTCCTGGGCGGCCTTGACCGGGAAGCCGCCGTGGACGTGGAGGGCGCCCTTGGGGCGGCCCGTGGTGCCGGAGGTGTGGACGATCATGAAGGGCGTCTCGGGATCGAGGTGCTCGGTCGTGGCCACGGCCGGCTCCTCCTCCAGGAGCTGGTCCCAGATGAGGTCGCGGCCGTGCTTCCAGGGGATCTCGCGTCCGACGCGCCGGTGCACGATGACCCTCTCCACCGTGGGGCACCGCTCCAGCGCCGCGTCCGCGGTCTCCTTCATCTCGATCACGGCGCCTCGGCGATAGAAGCCGTCGGCGCAGATGAGCAGCTTGGCCCCGACGTCGTTGAGCCGGGAGGCGATGGCGCCGGGGCCGTAACCGCTGAAGAGCGGGACGAAGACGGCGCCTATCTTGGCGCAGGCGAGGGCGGCGATGGCCACCTCGGGTGTCATCGGCATGAAGATCCCGACCCGATCGGCCCGCCCGACCCGCAGGCGGCGGAGCGCGTTGGCGAGGCGGCAGACCTCGGCCTCCAGCTCCCGGAAGGTGAGGCGGCGCACCTCGCCCGGCTCGCCCTCCCAGATCAGGGCGGCGGCGTCACCGCGTCCCTCGTCGATGTTCCGGGCGAGGCAGCTGTCCACGATGTTCAGCTCGCCACCGGTGAACCACGTCGCCCATTCGGCGCCGCGCGACTCGTCCAGGACGCGCTCGAACGGCCGCGCCCACCTGATCCCGATGTCCTCGGTGGCGGCCGTCCAGAACCACTCGAGATCGTCCGTCGAGCGCTTCTGCAGCTCGCCCAGGTCGGAGATGCCATGGCGGGCCATGAACCGCGTCAGCCGGCTTCGCCGGATGACGTCGGGCGACGGCCGCCAGACCACGTCGCCGATCACCACCGGCTGCATCGAGCCCTCATTCTAGTGAGGTGCACGGCTCCGAGCCCGCCCTGCCCGCCGACTTCGCCGCCCAGCTGATGGACGTGCTCGCGCCGGGAGCGGGCGCGGGCGCGGGCGCGGTCATCCGGAGCGCGCTGGCGCTCGAGGATGATCGGCTGGCCGTCTTCCTGCGGCTCGTCGCCGGGCGCCTGGGGAGCTCTCCGACGCCCCTCACGGTCGCCGAGCTGCGGAACCTCCTGAGGAAGGCCGAGGGATCCTGACGAGGAGCCGCTCGGCCTCCGACCGCAGCTCGGTGTAGTTGCGCCAGGCGACCTCGGCGGCGGCCAGAACCCGCCGCGCGGGCCGCTTCTCCCGGGCGCTGGCGGCGGCGTGGTGCTGCGCGTACGCCCAGCGATCGTAGGCCCGTTCGACCGTCGCCATCACCAGCTCCGCCCATTGGGCCTCGTCGCCGCCGGGAGGCGGGAGCGGCATGGCGAGGAGCTTCCAGCGCCCGCCGCCCGAGATGTCGGTGATGAGCGGTTGACCGGCGGCGCGATTGGCGTGGCGGCGCGGCGACGGGTTGCGCGGATTGGCGGCCATCAGGCGCGCCTGGACCCCGAGCACCAGTTCGTGGGCCGCGCGCAGCGTGGCCGGCGAAACCGGCGGATCGCGCCGGCCGAGGCGCCTCTGGAGCCCCTCGATCGCGTCTCGGAGCTCCGCCGGCAGGGCCCGATGATCGTCGAGCCGGAGGCGCTCGACCCGATCGAGAAGGTCGTCGGAGACCTCCAGGAGCCTGCGCCGCCGCTCGTCCGGAGCCTCCGCCTCTTCGAGCAGGCCCCCCTCGGGCAGCCTCGCCAGCGCGACCATGACCTCGGGGAGGGTAGGCGGGAGGGCTCTGTCTGTAAAGACACTCTTTACAGCCAACCTACACGAGGAGGCCGAGGGGGGGTTAACAGCCTGGGTTGGAGAGTGTCCCCGCCGCCTCTAGCCTGCGGGGCGTGGAGAGGCATCGTTGAGACGCTGGCTGGGGGCACTGGCGGCACTCCTGGCGGGGGGCCTGGCCAGCGCCGGCGTGCTGGCGGCGGGAGGCGGTGGGGCCGGCGCCGAGCGCGTCTTCGTGGCGGTTCGCGATCTCCCGGCCGGCGCCCAGCTCGACGCCTCCGAGCTGGCGGTGGCGACGGTGCACCTGGAGCGACCGCAGGCCGCCGCCGCGTTCGCGGCCGACTCCCCGGCGCCCCTTCTGGGCCGGCATGCGGTCCACGCCCTCACCGCGGGGCAGATCATCCAGCGGGGGGACCTCGAGCGCGGCGTCTCGCTGCGGCTGGTGCTGGTCACCATCAAGGATCTTCCCCCCACAAGGCCCGGGGACCTGGTCGACCTCTTCGCCCTGGGCGACCCCGGTCGGCCGCTGGTGACGCCCTTCGCGCTCGGGGTCCGCGTGGCGGCGGTCACTCCGGGTGGGCTCGTGCTCTCGGTTCCCACCCGTCAGGCGCCAGCGTTCGTCTTCGCCGGCTCGATGCCGTTGGCGGCGGTGGTGGTCTCGGGCCCCGGCGGGGGCGACGGAGAGCCGGTTGGCTCCGCCCAGCAGGCGGCCGACCTGGCCCGGTCATGAGCGCTGCGACCGCGCCCACCGTTCCGGAGGGCCTCGAGGGGCGGCCGCGGTCTCGCGTCGTCGCCGTCGCGGGTGGCAAGGGGAGCCCAGGCTGCACGTTCGTCGCCATCGGCCTCAGTCGCTGCCTGGCCGAGAGCGGGCTGGAGACACTCCTCCTCGATGCCGACGCCGAGGCGCCGGGGGTCGCGGCCTGGCTGGACCTGCCCGCCCTCCAGCCCGCCTTCGCCCGGGCCGCCGGCCAGGGAGCCCTGACCCCTGCGGCCATACGCGAGCTGGCGAGCCCCGCCGGTGAGCGCCTGGGGGTGGTGGAGCTGGGGCGGACGGACGGCATCGACGGCCGGGAGCTGGCGGCCCAGGCGCGTGGCGCCCACGCTGCGGTGGTCGTGGACGTCGGCCACGGGCTGGGCCCCTTCCAGCGGCAGCTGATGGCGGCGGCCGACTGGGTGCTCTGGGTGGTGGTGCCAGATCGGCTCGGCCTCGACCGGGCCGACCGGGCGCTGGCGGAGCGGCCGCCGGGCGGCGACGCGGGCCTCGTCGCCAACCGGTGCGGCCCCTCGCGGCTGCGGGGGGGCGAGGGCGTGCTCGCCGATCGCCACGCGCTCCCGCTCGTGGTCCGCATCCGCGAGGACGCCCGCACGGCCCGGGCGGTCCTCGAGCGGGGCGCCGCCCCGCACCGCCGGCGGCCGTTCTCGACGCCCTTCCGCGAGCTGGCGCGCACGGTCCACCCGGACTGCTCGGTGAGGGTGCGCGCGTGGCCCTAGACCTGGAGCGGGAGGCCGAGTCGCGGCTCCGTTCGCGCGTCGAGCTGGAGCTGGCGCGTGAGCTGGGGGCGCGCGGAGGGGGCCGCCTTCACATGGAGGACCAGGAGTGGGCATACCAGCTGGTGGGGCGGTTGGTCGACGAGGAGCAGCGGAGGACAGGCTATGTGCTCGACCGCGAGCAGTGCCAGGCACTGTGGCGCCGCGTCTTCGGGTCGGTCACCCCGTTGGGCCCGCTCGCCCAGCACCTGGCCGATCCCGACGTAGAGGAGGTCCGCATCAACGGCACCGCCTCCTGCTTCGTCCTCAAGGGCGGGGTCCGCGAGCAGGTGGCGCCTCCCTTCGCGGACGACGAAGGGCTGGTCGGCCTCGTCCACTGGTATACGGACGGCTCGGGGTCGGCCCGCCTCGATCGGGCCAGCCCCACGGTCACCCTGACGCTGCCCGACGGCAGCCGCCTGCACGCGGCCCTGTCGCCGCCGGCGCGGCCGATGAGCGTCACCATCCGGCGCCACCCTCCGGCCCGATTCCGCTCCCTGGACGACCTGGTCGCCGCCGGCTTCCTGCCCGCCGGCCTGACCCGGTTCCTGGAAGCGGCGGTGCGCTCGCGCCTCAACATCCTCGTGGCGGGGGGGACGGGGGCAGGCAAGACCACCTTCACCCGCGTCCTCTGCCGGCTCATCCCTGCCCAAGAGCGGTTGGTCACCATCGAGGACCAGGCGGAGCTGCACCTCTGGCGCGAGCTGCCCGACTGCATCTCCCTGGAGGGACGGCCGGCCAACACCGAGGGCAGGGGGGCGATTAGCATCCAGATGCTGGTCCACGAGGCGCTCCGCATGTCTCCCGACCGGATCGTGATCGGAGAGGTCAGAGGCCCCGAGGCTCTCGACCTCCTGGACGCCATGAACACGGGGCATCCGGGCTCGATCTGCACCCTGCATTCCGAGTCTCCCCGCGACACCGTGCCCCGGCTGGTCCGCCTGGCGCTGCGAAACGCGCATGCGCCGGGGCCGGACGCCCTCCTGGCGGAGGTCGTGCGGACTGTTGATCTCGTCCTCCAGCTCGGCCTCACGAGCACCGAGGGGCCTCGGCGCCGCCAGCTGCGCTCGGTCGGCTACGTGGCGGGCGTGGAGGCGGGGCGGGCGACGGTGGACGAGCTGGCGACGATCTCCGCGGGCGGCTCTTGGCGCCGCACCGGCTCACTCTCGGCGATGCCAGACCGGATCCTGGCCAAGCTCGGCCCTGAGGACCCCGAGCGGCTGCTGGAGGGTCTCGATGCTTGACATCGCCGCCGCCTGCTTCGGCCTCGGCGCGGGGGCCGCCGTCCTGCTGCTGTCGGCGCCCGCCCGGGGAGTACCGCTGCGGGCGCCACTGACCGATCTCGCCGTCCGGCTGGGGCGGGGCGACAGGCGGCTGGCGGAATCCTCCGGGTGGACCTGGCTTGATCACCGGCTGCTGCTCGGGCTCGAGCTCGCGGGAGCCACGCTGGGCTGCCTCCTCGGGCTGCTTCTGAGCGGCTTGGTGGCGCTCGCGCTGACGGCCGGCGTGGGCGGGGCGGTACTCGTCCGCGCCGCGGTCAAGGCTCGTGCGCGGTCGCGCCGGCACGCGCGCCAGGACGCGGTGCTGGAGGCGATCCGGCTCCTGCGCCAGCTCCTGGAGACCGGCGGGGTGGGCGTCCAGCAGTGCATCTCGGTGCTGGCCGAGCGGGGGCCGGTCCCGCTCCGGTCGGAATTCGCGGGGATCACCGCCGCCGCGCTCGCCGGCCGGCAGCGCGCCGCCTGGCGGGAGGCCCGGGCGCGGGTGGAGGAGCCCGTCTTCGACCTCCTGGCGGCCGCCGTTCTCGTCCAGCGGCCGGCGGGCGGGGCGCTGGGCCCGCTCTTCACCGACGTCGAGGAGACCGTTACCGCCATCCACGAGGTCGAGCGCGAGGCGGAGGCGCTCCAGGTTCAGGCGCGTTCGGCGGCCCGGCTCATCATCTGCCTGCCGATCGCCTTTCTTCTGGTCCTCACCGCCCTTCGCTCGCCCTACCTCGACGCCTACCGGTCGCCGGCGGGCGAGCTCTTCCTGATCTTGATGTTCGCGATCATGGGGCTCAGCTATCTCTGGATGCTGCGCTGGCTGCGGCTCCCCCAGGAGCCGCGCATGGACCTCGCCGATGCCTGAACCGACCCTCCTGGCTGCAGCGCCGGCGGGCATCGGGATGGCCCTCGCGGTCCTCGGCGCCACTCGTCCCGCACGGGATCCCGCCGCGCGCTGGCTGGGACGCCGTCGGGCTCAGCCGGCACCCGCCGGCCGGCCCGGCACGATCCGTTTCCGTGCACTTCCGCTGGGGATGTTCCGACCGTGGCTGGAGGCCGGTCTCGACCAGGCGGGGTGGCGGGAGACGCCGGAGCGATTCCTGGCCGGAGTGTGCCTGGCCACGATCGGCGCGTCGTTGACGGCGGCCGGGTTGGGGGCGCTCGGCGGTGCGTCGGGGGCCGGCCCCGCCGCCCTGGCCGCGGTCGCCGTCCCCACGGTCGCCGGGCTCCTCCTGCGCCGGGCCCAGGACCGCCGCCGCGAGGCGCTCGTGGCCGAGCTGTGTCCGATCTTGGAGCTCGTCAGCCTCGAGCTCCACGCCGGGGGAAGCTCCCGCTCCTCCCTGGCGGCGGTGCTGTCACAGCTCAGAGGGGATCTGGCCGGTGAGCTGCGCCGCATCCTCATCAGCTCGCAGATGACCGGCTCGGAACCCGTCGAGTCGCGTCTGGCGGTCCTCGCCGAGCGCCTCGGCCC
>JBOHUX010000031.1:0-18216 GCA_050734915.1 Candidatus Dormibacteraceae bacterium | reverse complement strand
GTCCCGCCCCCGTCCCGCCGACAGCTCATCCCGTCCGCGCGGGCGCCGGGGCCCGGAGGGCCGAGCTGCGCAGGCTCCAGGTCCTGCCCCTGTCCGTTGACGAGTACACATCACCGCCGGAGCAGTACGCGTACACCACGGCTGCGTCCGGAGCGGCGGCGATCGCCTCGACCGTCTGGTCGCCGGGCAGGCCCCTGGCCGCGGACCACGTCGCCCCACCGTCGGCGCTGTACTGGAGCGCGCCCGCCACCCCCAGCTTGCCACCGCCGTCACCGACCAGCGCGACGGTATTGGTGATCGCGGCGATGGGACCTTGCAAGGGGAGGCCGGCCGCCGTCCAGCCCGTGCCGTGGGAGAGATAGATCTTACCATCGGACCCCTTCGCCATCAAGATCGCCGAGGGGTTCGACGCGACCAGCGCGAGGTCGGCCGCCCGCACCCCGCCGGGAAGGCTTGGCAGCGGGCGGATCTGCTGCCCGTTGTCGATCAGCTCCAGCACCCGCGACCCGCTGGCGAGATAGAAGCGGTCCCTGGCCCCGCCCGGGATGATGACCGGGTTGGTCAGGGTGCCGGCGTCCACCAGATCCCGCCAGCTCACCCCGCCGTCCCGCGTGCGCAGCAGCGCGCCGCCGTGGAGGAGGAACCAGACCCCGGCGTCGTAGGGGCTGACCAGGAGCGGCGTGTAGGGGGACGGCCCGAAGGGCGCCGTCTGGGGCGGGTTCCACGTCCTCCCGCCGTCGGCGCTGACCCCGAGGCCGGCGCCTCCCGCGATCCAGGGCTGCTGGGCGGTCCAGCCCATCGCGAGGAGGCCAGGCCGGGTCGGCACCGTCCAGCTTCGGCCACCGTCCCGCGACAGCCTGGCGGCGGCACTCCCCATCGCGAGCAGGACGCCGCCCCCCCGCGTCTCCAGCCTGTCCGCGGATCCCAGGATGCCAGGCACGGATGGCCCCCGGGGCCCGTTCGAGGGGGACGGCGACGCGAAGAGCGCGCCGGCTGGCGGCGGGGTGAAGGCACCGGATCCGCTCGAAGTGGCCTGGATCGGCGGCCCGTGGGCCGACAGCAGGGGGACCGCCAGGCCGAGGGCGATCGCCACCAGCCCCGTGGCGAGGAGGGCGAGCAGCCGGGGCGGGCCGCCCGCCGGCCCGTTCGGGCCCTCCCGGAACGCGACGGCCCTCGCCCGGCCCTTCGAGCGCACGAGGCCCGGCAGCCGAATCCCCCGCGGCCTGCGCGCTGCCCGCGCCTTGCGGGCGCGATCGGGGGCTCCGAGGAGGTCCGGCATCCTGATCAGCGACTCACGGGGTGCCCCGAAGCCGAGGCCACGGGCCCCGGAATGAGGGGGCGGTCAACGGGCGGGTGGGGCGATCACCGGGCGGTGCCGAGGTCCAGCTCGCTGACGGTCAGTCCCGGGATGCGCCCGAAATGGGCGACGTTCCGCGTTGCCACCCGCCAACCATAGACCAGCGCCGTGGCGGCCACGAGGCGGTCATGCGGACCGACATCCAGGCCGCCCGCCGCCAGGTCGGATTCGCTTTCCGGCGAGGCCGCGGCCGCTCGCTCGAGGCCACGATTCCCGACCGGCCGGGGGCCGGCCGCTCGTGGAATACTGGGCGCCCTGGGATAAGATCACCCCACTGAGATCATCAATCCCCGTCATCCGGAGTCCGGACACATGGTGAACACGGCAGGCACCGACGATGACGACCTGCTCTCATTCGACTTCGCCCACTACCTCAACGTCCTGCGGCGCTTTCTGCCACTGCTCATCATCGTCCCCCTGGTGGCCGCCGGCGCCGCCGGGATCGCCACCCTCCAGATGCCGCGCGTCTACCAGTCGCAGGTCTCGCTGCTGCTGAGGCCCGCCCAGCCGATCGCGTCCAGCGACCCCACCGTCGCCCAGCTGACTAGCGATCAGATCGCCGCCACCTACGCCATCCTCCTGACCGAGCCGCCCCTCCTCCAGCAGGTGATCTCGGAGCTCCACCTTTCGACGACGCCGGCGCAGCTGGGCAAGAGCGTCACCGTCACCGCCGAACCCAGCACGACCATCCTCGACGTCGCCGCCCAGGCCGGCACGCCGGCGCTCTCGCGCGACATCGCGAACCGGCTGGTGGCGGACTTCATCGTCCACATGCGGAGCATCCAGAGCGCGGAGAGCACGTCCAAGACGGGACCGCCCAAGGACGATTTCGTGATCGTCGCTCCCGCCGTCGCCCCCACCGCCGCCATCTCGCCCAGCCTCAAGAAGAACGGCGTGGAAGGCCTCGTCGCCGGGCTCGTGCTGGCCCTCGTCATCGTCGTGGTGGCGAGCCTCATGGACCAGACCGTCAAGCGCGACGAGGATCTGCTCCGCCGGACCGGGCTGATCGCCCTCGCGCACATCCCGCTTCTCCCGGCCCCCCGGCGCGCCATGGGCGAGCTCAGCGGCCTGATCGTAGACAGCCCCGCCGCCGAGGCCTACCGGGTGCTGAGGACCAACGTCGTCTTCTCCAGCCTCGATCAGCCGGCGCGCACCATCGTCGTCACGTCCGCCAGGCCGGGCGAGGGCAAGTCGCGCACCGCCGCCAACCTCGCCATCGCGATGAGCCAGGCCGGCCACCGGACCCTGCTCGTCGACGCCGACCTCCGCCGGCCCTCACAGCACCGGATGTTCGGCCGGGTTCGCAACCTCGGCCTCACCAACCTCCTGCTCGAGGACGTCCCCGAGGAGCAGGTTCTCTGGAGCGACGGCCGGATCCCCAGCTTCTGGCTCCTGCCCTCCGGGCCCGTCCCCCCCAACCCCGCCGAGCTGCTCGGCTCCGGGAAGATGCGCGCGCTCCTGCAGCGGCTGGCGCAGTCCTACGCCTTCGTGATTCTCGACGCTCCGCCCGTCACGGCGGTCACCGACCCCTGCGTCCTGGGAGCGGGGGCGGACGGGTGCCTGATCGTGGTCGAGCAGCGCCACACCAAGTACGCCGATGTCAGCCGGGCGCGATCGCAGCTGGAGCGCGTCGGAGCCCACGTGCTGGGCGTGGTCCTCAACAAGGTCCAGGGCCCGGAGGCCGCCTACTACTCATACGGTTATGCGAGCCATCCCCAGCGGGAGGAGGAGCGAACGGCGGAGCCGCGAGAGCGCCGCCAGCGCCCCGAGGAACCGCACGTGGCGATCACGAGGAATTGAGCGCCCTTAACCTCAGTCCAGGGTGATCGCGTCCCGCAGCTTCTCGAAGAACCCCTTCGACACCTTCTCCGGCTTCCCCGTCAACCCGCCCACCTTCTCGAGGATCTCCTTCTGGGCCCCCGAGAGGTCCTTCGGCACCACCACCTGCACCACGACCAGCTGATCGCCCCGGCGCCCGGAGCGCACCTGGGGCATCCCCTTCCCGCGCAGCCGGAAGGTCTGCCCGTACTGCGTCCCGGCGGGGATCGTCACCGTCACCGGCCCGTCCAAGGTGGGGACGTCGATCGAGTCGCCCAGCGCGGCCTGGACGATGTTGACGTGCAGCTCGTAGAAGACGTCCTGGTCGCGGCGCGCGAAGTGGGCATGGGGCCTCACCCGCAGCACCACGTAGAGATCGCCCGCGCCCCCGCCCCGGTACCCCGCCTCGCCCTGGCCGCCAAGGCGGATCTGGGAGCCCGTGTCCACCCCGGCCGGGATCGGCACCGCCAGTCGCCGGGTCTCCTCCCGGCGCCCCTGGCCGCGGCAGTCCGGGCAGGGCGAGCGGAGGATCCGCCCCTCGCCGCCGCAGTTGGCGCAGGCGACCACGTTCACCACCTGGCCGAAGATCGAGTTGGCGACCCGCCGGATCTGGCCCGAGCCACCGCAACTGGAGCACGTCGTAAGGCCGGTCCCCGGCTGCGCCCCCTTGCCCTCGCACCTGGCGCAGGTGACCAGGCGCGGCACGCCGATCTCCTTCTCGACCCCCGTGAACGCCTCCTCGAAGGTGATCGTCAGGTCGTAGCGAAGATCGGAGCCCCGCGTCGATCGGGCGCGGGTCCGCGCCCCGCCCGCCATGCCGCCGAAGAAGCTCTCGAAGATGTCGCCGAACCCGAAGCCCTCGAAGCCCCCGAACCCCGCCCCCGCCCCGGAGACGCCGGCGTGCCCGAAGGTGTCGTACGAGCGCCGCTTCTCGGGGTCGGAGAGCACCTCGTAGGCCTCGCCCGCCTCCTTGAAGACGCGCTCCGCCTCCGGGTTGTCGGGGTTGCGGTCGGGATGGTGCTGGAGGGCGATCCGCCGGAAGGCCTTCTTGAGGTCCTCGGCGGAGGCACCCCGGCCCACGCCCAGCACCTCGTAGTAGTCGCGCTTGACCGCCACCGTGCCGATCTAGCCGCCGGTCAGGGCGGGACGGGCGAGCTTGACCAGCGCCGGCCGCACCACCCGCTCGTGCAGGCGGTAGCCGCGCCGCAGCTCCTGGATCACGGTGTCCTCGGGCTGCTCGTCGGTCTCCTCGTGCCCGATCGCCTCGTGCAGGCCGGGGTCGAAGGGCGTGCCCACGGCCACGATCGGGGTCACGCCCTGGGCGGCCAGCACCTCCTCCAGCTTCTGGGCGGTCAGCCGCAGGCCCTGGAGCCAGCTCCCCTCCACCCCGGCCGGCGCGTGGTCGAGCACCAGCCGCAGGTCGTCCAGCACCGGCAGCAGGCGCAGGATCAGCTCGGTGCTCCCGTACTGGATCGTGTCCAGCTGGTCCTGGCGGGCACGCTTCTTGTAGTTCTCGAAGTCCGCCGCCAGCCGCAGATGCCGGTTGGCCGACTCCTCCAGCTCGGCCTGCAGCTGCCCGATCACCTCCCCCGCCCCGGGCTGCTCGGCGGACGCGGCCGCCCTGGTCCCCGGGGCCGGCGCCCTCCCCGCCGTCGTGGCGAGGACCTCCGGCTCCTCCGGCTCCTCCGGCTGCCCGCGCCTGCTTCGCGTCGTCATGACTCCCAGTAAGTTACCTGTCCTGCCCACCCGCCCAAACCTCGGCGCCTCGCGCGGCCGCCTTCAGGTGGCGAGCCAGTTCTCGAGCTCGAGCCCGGGGACGCGGCCGAAGTGGCGGACGTTTCCGGTGACCAGGGTCAGCCCCCGGCAGATGGCGATGGAGGCGATCCGCAGGTCCGGCTCGTCCAGCCGCCGCCCCGCCCGCTCGAGATCGGCCCGCAGAGCCCCATATGTCTCCGCCGCACGCTCGTCGAAGGGAAGGACGGCGATCGCCCCCGTGACCAGCTCCCTGACCCTTCCTGCCAGGAGGCCGCCGCCTCGCCGGGCGGCTCCATAGAGGAGCTCCCCGAGGGTGATGGCGGTGGTGGCCTGGTCCTCGGGACGCACCAGCGCCAGTCGCCGGATGACCGGCAGCACCGGGTCGCGCCGCAGAACCGCGCTCAGCACGTCGGTGTCGAAGCAGTAGACGATTCAGTCCAGCTCCGGCCCGGACCGCTCCCGCGCCCGGCGCCGGCTGGCGTAGATCTCGTCGACGATCGCCGCCAGATCGTCCCAGTCCGCCAGCGCTCCGGCCACCGCGACCAGGCCCGTGGGCCGCCCCCGCGCTCCAGGAGCGTCGTCGGGCCGCACCAGCGCCAGGGCGGGGTGCCCCCGCCGTGAGACGAGGAACCGTTCTCCCCGACCCACGCGATCGATCAGTTCGGAGAAGCGCGACTTCGCCTCCGCCACCCCCAGCGTCGAGACCTCCTCTGATGTCATGTGGTCATTCTAAAGCAGGCATGACAGTCTGTCACGGGATGGCGCCTGACGACGAGCGGACGGCTTCCAGACCCCGGCGGCGAGCGCGGGGTCCGGATCGGCACCCGCTCGGATCAGGCGTGGAGCTCGGCCATGCGATCGGACGCCGCTCGCGCCACCACCCGCAGCCGGCCCACGGTCTGTCCGTAGCGCATCCGGGTCGGGCCGACCACGCCCATCGTCCCCTTGATCCCGCCCGGCGGCCCGTAGGTGGTGACCACGATCGTGCAGCCGCGCAGCTGGTCGGTGGCGTTCTCGGAGCCGATCGCCATCTGGAGGTCGGAGTCGCCCACCATCTCCCGCAGCACCGCGCTCAGCTGGCGGCTCTCCTCCAGCACCTCCAGCACCTCCTGCAGCCGCGCTGTCTCCGAGAACTCGGGCTGCTTGAGCAGGTTCCTGACCCCGTCGTGGACGACGAGCGCCTCGCTCCCCCGCTCGAACTGCTCCAGCACCTCCTGGATGCGGATCAGGATCTCCAGCTCGGTGCCCGGCGCCAGCTTCTCCATCTGTCCGCGCACATGCTCGCGGTCCTTCCCGGCCAGGCTGCCGTTGATGGCCGAGGCAAGGCGCGAGAGGTCCTCCTGGCTCGTCTCCCGGCTGATGGTGGTCACCTGCTGCCGGAGCAGGTTCCCGCCCAGGAGCAGGATCAGGAGCACGGCGGCGGGCTCCAGGGAGACCAGGTCCACGTGCTTGATCCGGGCCTGGGGTCCGTGCGGCGCGCTCACCACGGACGCGTTCTGGGTCACCGTCGCGATCGTCATCGCCGCCCTCTCGACCAGCGTCTGCAGGTCGAGGGGGGTGTTTCTCAGCTCCGCCTCGATGTACGCGCGGACCCGCCGCGGGACCGCCTCGGCACCCATCAGGAAGTCGACGAAGTAGCGGTAGCCGGAGTCGCTGGGCACCCGGCCCGCCGAGGTGTGGGGCTGGATCAGGTAGCCGGCCTCGGACAGCTCGGCCAGCTCGCCGCGGATGGTGGCCGGGCTGACGGTCAGGAAGTGCCGGCTGGCGAGCATCCGCGAGCCGACGGGCAGGGCGGTCTCCGTGAACTCCTGCACCACGGCCTTGAGAATCGCCTGCTTGCGTTCCTCCAACCTGTGCCCTCCTGGTCCTCCTGGTCCTCCTGGTCCTCCTGGTCCTCGACTGCTACCTTACCCGGGCTTCGCCTCGCCGGCCCGGTGGACCCTCAGGCCCGGATCACCTCGAGCCCGGGCACGGGGTCGTAGTCGGCGTCCCGCGTCACCAGCGGGAGCCGGTGAGCGATCGCGGTGGCCGCGATCCACCTGATCGAGCGGTGACCGCTCATTTAGGTGAGCGGCAGGTGGTCCTCGAGGCAGACCACCTTGATCCGCAGGTCCCTGATCGACCTCCACCGGTCGTCGTTGGTGACCAGGCACGCCACCTGCGCGGTCAGCCCGGTGGCGACCACGATCGCATCGGAGGTCGGCAATCCCTGCCTGGCGCGGACGCCGGCCGCCTCCTGGGCCGCGGCCAGGTCGATGGGCTGGGGCTGGAAGTTGGGGAAGTGGGTGACGAAGTCCAGCACGTGGTGGTAGTGCTCAGGGGCGCGGCGCAGAGGGCGGATGAGGATCTCGATGACGGTGACCATGGAGATGACCGCGACATTCCTCCCGCTTCTGACCAGGGAGTCCACGACGTGGGTGGCCGCGTCGCTGGCGGCCTCGCCACCGTTCAGATAGGCGATCAGGGTGCTGCTGTCGAGCAGGATCCGGGAGCCGGCGGGGATCGCTCGCTCCAGGCTCGAGATGGACACGCGGCCTGTTCAGTCCCAGCCCGCTCTCTCGCCCCGCAGGTACTCCCGCACCTCCTCCGGCGAGCTGCCGTAGACGCCGCCGAGGACCCCTGCGTAGCTCTCCTTGAGCGAGCGCACCCACGCCTGCCCCGTGGCGGGGTCGTACGCCACCAGAAGCCGCGCACCCTCGCTGATGCCCATCTCGTCCGCGACCGGCCAGGTCAGCTGGTTCTTCCTGCGCAGCTCGACCAGTTCCTCAACCATCGTCCGACTCTATCACAACAGTCTTCCTCACACGATCAGGTCCGACGCGACATCTGGGGTAAGACTCATCGTAGGCATGCCGGCCCGGTGGAGCCTCAGGCCCGGATCACGTCGAGCCCGGGCACGCGGTCGTAGTCGGCGTCCCGCGTCACCAGCGGGAGCCGGTGAGCGATCGCGGTGGCCGCGATCCAGGAATCGTTGACGGGCATCCGGCGGCCGGCCGCACGCAGCGAGCGCACCAGCTCCGCCCAGGCCTGGGCCACCAGGCGATCGACGGGCAGTGGCGCCAGCCGCTCCGCCTCGATGAGGGTCCGGAGCCGTCGCGCTCGGGTGCCGCCCTCAGCTGTCAGGACCCCGAGGCGCAGCTCGGCCAGAGTCACGATGGACACCGCCAGCTCCTCTGGATGCGCTTCGACGCTTCGCTCCCGCTCGCGGGCGACAAGCAGCGACGTGTCCGCCAGAGCCCGGTCTACAGCCACCTGGCGATCACGTCGTCGGTCGTCTCGTCGCCATGGAGCTCACGCAGCTCACCCGCGAGCCCCGGATCCGCCTTCGGGATGGACTCGAACCACTCCCACGAACGGAACATCGGGCGGGGGTCGATGGGCCCCAGCTCAGCGACCGGCCGACCGTTGACGGTGACCGTCAGGTGCTCCCCGGCCTCCACCCGTCGCAGCACCGCGCTGACGTCGTTCCGCAGCTCCCGAACCCCGATTCTCTGCATAGCCACATTGTAGCGCCAGTGCTACGAGATGGCCCACCGAGAGAACGGCCGGCCGTCGCCCCGGAGGCGGTCACGCGCCGGACGCCGCCGGCGCCTCCAGCACCGCCAGCGCGATCTGGCTGTGGAGGTCCAGGCCCCGCCGCGAGGGGGCCACGCGAGCGCCGCTCCGCACCACCAGCCCGGCCGCCTCCAGGCCGTCCAGCTCCGCCTCGAACCCCGGCGGCGCCTCCAGCCCGGCCGTGGTCCGGAGCCCGAGCATCAGCGATTCCGCCCGGCGG
Source organism: Candidatus Dormibacteraceae bacterium (assembly GCA_050734915.1). Taxonomy (GTDB): domain Bacteria; phylum Chloroflexota; class Dormibacteria; order Dormibacterales; family Dormibacteraceae; genus JBOHUX01. The sequence continues at coordinate 9,511 of JBOHUX010000031.1, read as the reverse complement.
TGCCGGCCTCCCAGCTCCTCGCCGCCGGCGCCCGGCACCGGGCAGGCGGCGATGTACTCGCGGGGCCGGGCGGTGTTCCACCAGCGCCAGGACCGCTCGCCGTCCGAGGCGTGGGAGTGGGCGCCCGCGCCCGCCCCGTAGACCGGACGGCAGTCCCAGTAGGCCCGGTTGTGCCTGGAGGCGCGTCCGGGCCGGCTCCAGCTCGACACCTCGTAGCGCTCGTAGCCGCGCCGGCCCAGCTCCTCCGAGGTCACATCGAGCAGGTCCCAGGCGACGTCGGCGTCCACCTCGGAGACGGTCCCCTGCTCGCGCCTTCGATGCAGGAGCGTGCCCTCCTCGAAGCCCAGGCAGTAGCAGGAGAGGTGCTCCGGCCCCAGCTCGGCCGCCCGCCGCAGGGTGTCCAGCCAGGAGGCCCGGTCCTGGCGGGGCACGGCGTAGATGAGGTCCAGGTTGACGTCCTCGAAGCCGGCCGCCCTCGCCTCGCCGTAGGCCCGGACCGCCTGCGCCCCGTCCGTCTTCCGCTCCAGCACCGCCAGCGCCCGCGGATCGTAGCCCTGCACGCCCAGGCTGAGCCGGTTCACCCCGCCCGTCCGCCAGGCCGCCAGCTTCTCGGGATCGGTGCTGGCGGGGTTCGCCTCCAGGGTCACCTCCGCCGCCGGCTCCACGGCGAAGATGTCCCCCACCGCGGCCAGAAGCCGCGCCGCCAGCCCGGCGGGCAGCAGGCTCGGCGTTCCCCCGCCCAGGTAGACCGTCCGCAGGCCGCCGAACGGCAGCAGCCGCCGCGCCTCCTCCAGCTCGGAGACGAGCGCGTCCACATAGGCGGGCATCAGCCGGTCCATGCCCGAGTAGGCGTTGAAGTCGCAGTAGCCGCACTTGTGGCGGCAGAAGGGCACGTGAACGTAGAGGTGGCGGAAGGTCTCCAGCCCGCCGCCGAGCGGAGCGAACACGCCCGCCATCGTACTCAGGACGGACCGGCGCGCCCGGCGACGGTCAGGCGGGATCCCTCCGCCCCGCCAGCATCGAGCAGTTGACCCAGTCTTGCTGGCCGGGTAGACGCTGCAGCGTGGCCTCCAGAGTTCGGATCAAGGGCCCGAACCGATGGAGTCCGATGCCCACCAGGACCACGCAGCCGGCGTGATCGCGACCCTCCTCGGCCCACTGACGCAGGATCTCGGGGAAGTCATGGACGTTGTGGGTGACGAGGACCCGGCCTTCGCGGGTGGCCAGGGCGAGGACCTCTTCATCATCGATGCCTTCGAGGCCGGGGTCCTCATCGATGGCGATCACGTCGTGGCCCAGCTTGCGCAGATGCCGGCCGATCACCCGTCCCGAGAGGTGGGCATCGAGAAGAAGGCGCATCAGGGCTCAGCAGGGCTCAGATGGAGTGCCGGCACGGACGGCGAGGTGACGTGCCTGCTCGCCGTGGGGACGCCGTGGACAGGCGGATTCGCCTACCGCTGAACCTGGAAGAACGGGAAGGCCGACTCGAGTTCGATCAGCGTCCGCCTGGCGAGCGCCAGGGCGTGCTCGATCTCTTCCCCGAACTCGCGGTGGTAGGCGAGCGCCATGCCGAGTTGGCGAGCGTTGAGATGGAGTTGATGGCAGACCCTCTCGGCATCTTCGCCCAGGTCTTGCCAGGCACGGACGATCTCCCAGACGTCGAAGGGAGAGCCGATAACCCACGCTCGACGTCGATGGTCGGGGCCCCGGAAGGCGATCCCCGGGTATCGGCGCGCTCGCTCGGCTTCGTCGGCGAGGAGCTCAACCAGCCGGCCTTTGGGCGTGTTGGTCCGCCGGCTCATCGCGTCGAGCCTCGAGTCCAGTTCTCGGGAGGGCCGGAATCGGATCGGCTCGCTCTTCATGCGTGACGAACGTACCACACCGTGGACGATGTGGACGCCGGGCGCATGCAGTTGAGTGGTCGACGTGCGCGACGAGGGGCGGCGGCGGCTCTACCGGCTCAACGGCCGCGCGCTCAAGCCCATCCACGACTGGGTGAGGAGCTACGAACACCTCTGGTCGGAGCGGTTCGACCGCCTGGATTCCGTGTTGGAGGATCTCATGCAGGAGGAGATGGCGATGACGAGCGGTGGCACGGCCAAGGTGACGCTTCCCGCGGAGGACCAGATCCTCATCACGCGGGAGTTCGATGCGCCCCGGCGCCACGTGTTCCGGGCGTGGACCACGCCCGAGCTCGTCAGGCGCTGGTGGAGCGGGCTCCGCGGCGAGACGACGATCGCCGAGATCGACCTTAGGGTCGGGGGCGCGTGGCGGTACGTGATGGTGGCGGAGGGCGGGTTCGAGGTCGCCTTCCACGGCGAGTACCGCGAGATCGTCCCCGACGACCGGCTCGTCTACACCGAGGTCTACGAGGCGATGCCCGAGGGCGAGGCGGTGAACACGTTGACGTTCACCGAGGCGGCCGGGCGCACCACCCTCACCATCCTCATGCGGCTGCCCGACCGGCAGACCCGCGACGTGGTCATCGAGTCGGGGATGGAAGCCGGCATGCAGGAGTCGATGGACCTCCTGGAAGAGGTCGCCATCTCGCTGCGCTGAGCACCCGCCCTGGCGGCGAGCGGGGGGACCACCCGGGGCTATCGTGTTGGGCAGCCTTGAAGGTCCTCCTGCTCGTCATCCTCGTCCTGGTCGGCGGGGGTGCCTACCTCTACTCGGCGGCCACCACCCAGGACCACCCGCTGCCGCCGGTCCAGCTCTCGGGCGCCGCCACCCTGAGCGCCGAGGGGAAGCTGGGGCGTCTCGTAGCCGCCGAGGCCCTCGCCCGCGCCGCCCGGCGCCCGATCCCGGTCAGCATCTCCCTCACCGACGCCGAGATCAGCTCGCTGGTCAACCAGCGCCTCGCCGACTCGGGCGAGCGGCAGGCCGACCACCTGGTCCTCCACGCCACCGGTGCCGGCACCCTGGAGGGTACCGCCGACGGCCACGTCAACGGCTGGACCTTCCCCATCTACGTCGAGGGCATCGTCAGCATCGAGGCCGGCCAGCCGCGGCTCCAGGTCCAGACCGCTCAGATCGGCCGCCTGCCGATGCCTGGCCCGCTCCAGCAGCGCGTCCAAAGCCTGATCCGGCGCAACCTGAACCTGGGCCGCACCCTGAGCGGCCTCTCCGATCTCCACGCCCGGCTGGCCGGGAACAGCCTCACGCTGAGCGGGGTCGCCCGACCCTGACCACCGAAGGCTGCCCCGATCCACGGACACGACCGGGCTCTGGGTCGAAGCCACCGCAGCGTTCATTCCAGGCCCGAGATGCCTCCCCCTGCGCAGCCGGGCCGACCTGGCTCGGCTGAGGCCACCCCAAGCACCGTCCCTCACTCGCCGCGGACCTGACCGCCCTGCCGGGCGGCATCCGGCCATCCGGCCCCTCCCGCTTGCATTCCGCCCCCCGCCTCTCGTTTCATGGGGCTTCGTGCGCCTGGCTCCCATCCCACTGCTCGTCGGCGGCCTCGCGGTGGCCGCCGTTCCGGTCCTGGCCGCCTCCCCGCTGGACGGCCGGCGCCCCCAGATCGAGGCCGGCCTGACCGCGGCCCGCCGGCTGGCGGGCTCCACCGTGGACGCCGCCACCGCCCGGCGGCCCTGGACCGACCTCGGCCGGACAGGAGCGGTGCCCGGCATCCCGCTGGCGCTGCCCTCGCGCGCGCTCACAGCCACGGCTCCCGACCGCGCCGGCCCGCCACCGCACCGCGGGGGCCGCATCGAAGCCGCGGCGACGTCGCCCGACCGCTCGGGCCGGCCCGGGCGCCTCGAGACCCCGCAGCAGATCCTGACCGAGGCCGCCGGCCGGGCCGGGCTCGACCACGGCCTGGTGCTCGCCGTGTCCTTCTGGGAAAGTGGCTGGGACCAGTCCCTGGTCTCCGGCGCGGGCGCGGTCGGCCTCATGCAGGTCGAGCCCGCCAGCGCCGCCTGGGCGGGGCCGGCCCTGCTCCACCGCCAGGTCGACGTGCGGAACCCGGTCGACAACGCGGAGGTGGGCGCCGCCCTCCTCAAAGCCTACATCGATGAGTTCGGCGACCTCACCACGGCCCTCGAGGCCTACAACCAGGGCCCGACCAGCATCCGGCAGGATGGCGTCGGCGCCGGCGCCCAGCAGTACGCGCAGGGCATCGAGGCACTGGCCCAGAGGATCGACGCCGGCCACCTGCCGTCGGCCGCCACCGGCGGCTGGTGAGCGCGGGGCGGGCTCCCGCCGCCATATATGGCGCCATATGCGATAACCTGCGCAACGTGGAGAAGACCACCCTCTATCTGCCCACGGAGCTTCAGCACCGGATCCGCGATCTCGCCCGGCGCCAGCACCGGTCCCAGGCCCAGTTGGTGCGCGAGGCGCTGGAGCGTTACCTCGCGGAGCAGCCCCGCCGCACGTTCCATTCGGCCGGGAGCGGCGAGGACGGCGAGATCTCCGGCGCCACCAGCGAGGACTACCTGCGTGCCCGCTGGGGCCGCGGATGATCACCCTCGACACCTCGGCGCTGCTGGCCTTCTTGAACCGCCGGGACCCCGCCCACGGGGACATCCGCGGGGTGATCGAGGATGCCCCCGGAGCCTGCCTGGTCCCCGCCGGAATTCTGGCCGAGAGCACGTACATGATCGAGGATCGGCTCGGCCCCCAGGTGCTGGACGCGTTCCTCCTCGACCTCGAGGAGGGCGCCTTCTCGCTCGACTGCGGGCGCGAGGACTGGGCGAGGATCCGGACCCTGGTCGGGCGCTACGCCGATCTCCCGCTGGGAGCGGCGGACGCCGGCGTGGTCGCCTGCGCCGAGCGGACCGGCACTCCCATCCTGACCCTCGACCGCGACTTCGGCGTGGTCGCCCGCGAAGGGTCGATCACCATCCTCCCCTGAGCCGGGCGGGATCGCCGCGCCCGGTCGAGCCCCGCCCGCCCCGCCCTCAGCCGTCGAGCTTGAGGTCCACGACCTGGGCGCCGCTCAGCTCGCGAAGACGCGCGGGCGCAATCGGGAAGACCGAGTCGGGCCGCCCCGCCGCCGCCCACACGACCTGGTGCGCCTCCAGGTCGCGGTCCATGTAGACGGCCAGCTCGGCCTCGTATCCGAAGGGAGGGACGCCGCCGATCGCGTAGCCCGTCGCCGCCCGGGCCGCCTCCGCGCCGGCCATGATCACCGGAGCCCCGGCGATCGCCGCCAGCTTGAGCGCGTCCAGCCGGTTGCCGCCGCTGACCAGTGCCACCAGCGGGCGTCCCCGCGCGGTCAGGACCAGGGACTTCACGATCTGCCCCACCGAGCACCCGATCGCCGCCGCCGCGTCGCCGGCCGTCCTCGTCCCCTCCGGGAAGCGCCTCACCTCGAGCGCGATGCCGGCCTCGGCCAGCCGCCGCTCGAACCGGCTCACCCCGGCGGCCACGCCATCGCCCGCCCGCCGAGCAGGTGGAGATGGACGTGCGGGACGGTCTGACCACCGTCGCGCCCGATGTTGAAGACGAGCCGGTAGCCGCTCTCCGCCAGCCCCCGCTCATCCGCGATCCGGTGGGCCACCTGGTGCATGCGGGCGAGCAGGGCGGGATCGGTGATCTCGCGGACGGTCTCGAAGTGCTCGACCGGGATCACCAGCACGTGAACCGGCGCCACCGGCCCGAGGTCCTCGATCGCCACCACGCGATCGTCGCGATGGACGTACCGAGCGTCCCCCTCGCCCCGGGCGATCGCGCAGAAGATGCAGGTGGCCATCTGGGGCAAGGTTACCCGAGCCGCCGGCGGCGCTCTCCGAGTCGTCGCGGGGTGTCGGCTTCTCCTCGGGCGGGGCCGCGGGCGGGGGCGCCTCGGCGGCCATGATCCGGCACAGGTTGCTGGACAGCCGCTCTCTCGGCCCTTACAATCGTCGGCGGCCTGGAGCCGGTCAGGTCCACACCCCTCTCCGAGACAAGGAGCACCTCGCTTGCTTGAGACCCGACCGTGCACAGACGAGCAGAAGCGTTCGGCGTCGGATTCCCCGCATGCCCGGCCATCCAGGCTCCCCACCCGGCCACGATCCGCATACGCCGCCGCCCGGAGCGTCATTGACCTCCTCCTTGCCCTTGCGGCGCTGATCCTGCTCTCGCCGGTCCTGCTGGCCATCGCGGTCGTCACCACGCTTGACTCCCCCGGCCCCGTGTTCTTCCGCCAGATGCGGGCGGGCCGGTCGGGACGGCCCTTCGCGATCATCAAGTTCCGGACCATGCACGCAGATTCACCTCATTACTCCGATAAGGTGCCCGAGTCAGACCCCCACATCACCCGGTTCGGAGGCATCCTCCGACGCAGCGGACTCGATGAGGTGCCGCAGCTCCTGAACGTGGTGAGAGGCGAGATGGCGTTGATCGGCCCTCGACCCGAGCAGATGCCGCTTCTCTCCAGGTACGAGCCTTGGCAGCTCGACCGGCACCTCGTGAAGCCCGGCATCACCGGCTGGTGGCAGGTCCACCACAGAGACGGCATCCCCATGTATCAGAACGTCGCCCGGGATCTCTACTACATCGAGAACATGGGCCCCAAGCTGGATCTGATCATCGTCGGCAAGACCCTTGCGGTCCTCACCTGCGGCCTCCGACCGAGGCGGCGCGGCGAGCGGCGGATGGCGGAGATCGCGCCGGGTCCGGAGGAGGCGGAGTCCTCGCCCTCGACGGCCTTCATCGAGGATCTCAGCCAGGCAACCTGACGCCGGGGCCCAGGTCAGCTGACCTCACCCCCGAGAATTGGTCCATCTGATATGAGGGTCCCACCATGGCCCGCGAAGGCAAGGAGGAACCCAGGTGAAGGGCAGAAAGCACACCCCGGAGCAGGTGGTTGGCAAGCTCCGCGAGGGGGACCGGCTGCTGGCCGAAGGCAAGACCGTGGCCAAGGCGTCCAAGGCGCTGGCGATCAGGGAGCTCACCCTTCAGCCGCTGGCGCAACCAATACGGCGGCACGAAAGCGGACGAAGCCAAGGACCCGCGCCGGCTCCGTGACGAGAACGGGAGGCGCACTCGGGGGCGGCTCCAAAACCCGAGCCCCTGAGGCGGCCCGGGACGCCCGGGAGCAAAGCCGGGTGAGGGGGTCCTGGGCGTCGCAGCGACCTCGACCAAGACCCGCAATCGCCCCGCCGGGCCATCCCCAGCCGGCAGTGCCGGCAGCGTCGGCGCGGCTGTCAAACTCACGGAACCCTCACAATGGTGGATCCGTTTTCGGGGTCCCGTCACAGCCGCTCCCATCCGCGAACAGGCCTTCATAGAGTGACCTGGCGGCCGACCCGGCCGCCTCCGCTCGACAGGCTTGAAGCATGGCCCGGTCGAGACCATGTTGCACCGCCCCGGAGGCCATCAGGGACAGAAGTCCCTCGGCTACGGTCTCAGGACTTGGATCGGAAAACCGAAGTGCTCCCCGGAACGCCGCCTGGGCCGTGTACGGTTGGCGCAGCAACCCGATCGGCAACCCCACCACGGCAGCCTCGAGGACGCTGACTGGTTGGGTTTCAGACCTGCTCAGCAGGACGAACGCCTTGGCTCCCGTGTAGACGTCCACCAACTCCTGGCTCGACGGTTCGAGCTCGCCGACGTAGGTGGCGCCCGCCCTCTGGACGGCGCTCATGACGAGGTCGAAGTACCTCTCCTCACCGGGCACCCTGCCCCCCACGAGCACTAGTGGTAACGACGCCTTCGCCGAGGCTAGGACGAGATCTAATTGTCCCTTTCGCGGCGAAATGTTGCCCGAACATAGGAGGTAACCGCCCTGACTGACGTCGCGCGTTGCCGTCCAGAACTGCTCGGCCACAATGTTAGGGATCACGTTCACCTTGCGTCTCTCGAAGCCAAAGTAGGAGCAGGCGACCCTTCTCTGCTCATCGCTGACAACCACCAACGCATCGACCAACTCGTTCCACCTTGGATCGATCAGCCGTCTTGCGATGGCCCGGCGTGCGCCGAGCCGTAGCCGCGCCACTCCAGTTGGGACGGCAGGCAGGAGTGCGGTCACCACGTTTTTCACGCCAGCCCGGTGTGCCCAGAGCATCGGCGCTGCAAAGCCTCGATGCAACCCCCAGTAATGGAGGACATCCGGACGGTCCGCGGCGTCCATCGGGCGTAACGGCTGAGAGTCAAGCCCCGCTCTCGAGCAGGCATCCAGAAAATGCCTTGCTTGCAACTCAAAGCCACCAACCACCAAGGCATGGGGCGTCACTGGGAGGTGCCGTATCCGAATCCTCATCGCAGGGTGGCCAGGAAGCCTATTATCGCCGCATCGCGATCCACCGGTACCAGTCAAGGTCACCGCTCGTGACCACGACCAAGTCCCTCCATGCCACGTGCGTCGACCTCTGGAACAGCATGAGGGCCGCAACCGCCTGGACGAGGTAAGATCCCGAGGTCGCGATGGCAGCGCCCGTGATTCCGTAGCGCGGCACGAACAGGACGGAGAAACCCGCATTCAACGCAGCGCCGACACCGCCTACTGCCAGACTGACCCGCGGACGCCCTGCCTGGTTGGTGAAGTACGTTGCGAGGACGCTTATCGTCGTCGATGGGACGATGCCAACTAGCAGGATCCGAACGGGGTCAACGCCCTCTCGGTATTGTGGCCCGAAGACGGCCGGCAGCAAGGTCGGCGCGAGTATGAACAGGACCGCGCCCATGATCGCGCCACCAAGGATCATCTGGCGAATGCTCCGGGCCACGAGTGCGACTGCCCGCTCACGGCTCAGGTGGCCGAGCCGGCCATACAGGGCCACCGATATCGCCAGGCTGATGAGCCACAGACTCTCCGCGCTCTGAAGAGCCACCGAGTAGATGCCGAGCTTCGTCGTCGACAGCATGGCCGAGACAACAAGAAAATCGACGCGCCAGTTCAATACATTGGTGAGACCCACCAGCGCTGCGACCAGCGCGAAGCGAAGGAAGAAGCGCATGCCACTCCATACTGGTGGCGCCGCGGCACCCCGGAGGCTTCGAAGTCGCGAGACTGCCCACAGAAACGCAGCCACCTGACTGGCCGTCCAGGCCCCGAGGAACAGTTGCAGCCTGTCGTTGCCGGTGGCCACCAGCGCGACGAAGGTGAGCGCCGTCAGGAGGGGCGGTAGCGCGTTCAGTACATTGTAGGACGTGGTGTCTTCGCGTCCGAGGAAGACCCCCATCAACGCGGTGGAACCGCAGACCGCCACCTGGGCAGCCAATCCCCACTCCAGCGACTCCGGCAGTGCACGGCCAGCGATCGCTCCATAGGCGAGTGCAACAGCGACGATCGCCAGCGAGAACGGGATGGATGTGGCGAGGGCCGCCATCGCGACCCGATGCACGCTGCTCCGCCGACGCGAGATCTCGTGCGCTGCCGCCGCCTGCGGGCCGGCCATCGGCGCTGCGGTCAGGACCGTGAGTAGCATCGCCACCGCCAAGGATCCTCGTCCGGCGGGGCCGAGGCTACGTGCAGCCAGCACGCTGGCGGTGAAGGTGAGGCCTGCCATCAGACCCCTGGCACCAAACGTGGTCAGCGCCTTGCCAGCCAGGCCTGACCTCTCACTCGACACAGGGGCCGGCC
>JBOHUX010000030.1:0-18354 GCA_050734915.1 Candidatus Dormibacteraceae bacterium | reverse complement strand
GTGCCCCCCTGTCGGGTGCGCTCAGCCCGCCTGCGACGCCACCTGCATCCGGCCCGCCTTCTCCAGCAACGGACGCAGGTAGGCGCCCGTGTACGAGGTGGCGGACATCGCCAGGTCCTCGGGGGTACCGGCGCCCACCACTTCGCCTCCGCGGTCGCCGCCCTCGGGGCCGAGGTCGATCAGCCAGTCGGCGGTCTTGAGGACGTCGAGGTTGTGCTCGATCACCACCACAGTGTTGCCCTGCTCCACCAGCCGGTGCAGCACCGCCAGCAGTCGTTCGACGTCCGCGTAGTGGAGGCCGGTGGTCGGCTCGTCGAGGAGGTAGAGGGTCCGGCCCGTGTCGCGCCGCGAGAGCTCCGCCGAGAGCTTGACGCGCTGCGCCTCGCCCCCCGAGAGCTGGGTCGCCGGCTGGCCGAGGCGAATGTAGCCGAGCCCGACGTCCCACAGGGTCCGCAGCTTGTTCCTGATCTTGGGCACGTTTTCGAAGACCTCGAGGGCCTCGTCCACTGTCATGTCGAGCACGTCCGAAATGGAGTGCCCGCGGAACTTCACCTCCTGCACCTCCCGGGAGTAGCGGCTGCCGTGGCAGACCTCGCACGGCACGTAGACGTCGGGCAGGAAGTGCATCTCGATCTGGATGATGCCGTCCCCCTGGCACGCCTCACACCGCCCGCCGCGCACGTTGAAGGAAAACCGGCCCGGCTTGTAGCCCCGCACCCTGGCCTCAGGCAGCGTCGCGAAGAGATCACGCATGTGGGTGAACATCCCGGTGTAGGTGGCGGGGTTGGAGCGGGGAGTCCGTCCGATCGGCGACTGATCGATGTCGATCGCCTTGTCGATGTGCTCGAGCCCCTCCACCGAGCGGTGAGGCCCTGGCCGCTCGCGGGCGCGGTAGAAGTGCTGGGCGACCTTGCGAGACAGTATGTCGGTGATCAGCGACGACTTCCCGGAGCCGCTCACTCCCGAGATGGCGATGAAGCAGCCGAGCGGGAACGTGACGTCGAGGTCCTTGAGGTTGTTGGCCGACGCCCCCCGGACGACCAGCGAGGCGCCGGTGCCGCGCCTGCGCGCGGGAGGCATCGGGATCACCCGGTCTCCCCGCAGGTAGGCCGCCGTGATCGAGCTGGGGTCGTTGATGACCTCGGCGACCGGACCCGCCGCGATGATCTCCCCCCCGTGCTCGCCGGCGCCGGGGCCGATGTCGACCATGTAGTCGGCGGACCGGATGGTCTCCTCGTCGTGCTCGACGACGATCAGCGTGTTGCCCAGCTCGCGGAGCCGGACGAGCGTGTTGATGAGCTTGCGGTTGTCCCGCTGATGGAGCCCGATCGAGGGCTCGTCGAGGATGTAGAGGACGCCCATCAGCTTGGAGCCGATCTGGGTCGCCAGCCGGATGCGCTGCGACTCCCCGCCCGACAGGGTGTTGGCGGCGCGGTCCACCGTCAGGTACTCGAGCCCGACGTCGATGAGGAACTGGAGGCGCTCGCGGATCTCCTTCAGGATGCCACGGGCGATCATCAGCTCGCGCTCGGTGAGCTCCAGGCCTTCGAAGAAGTCGATCGCCGCCGCGACCGAGAGCCGGCACGCCTCCGCGATATTGCGGCCTCCGATCCGCACCGCCAGTGACTCGGGCTTGAGCCGCCGCCCCCCGCAGGCCGGGCAGGGCTTCTCCGCCATGTACTTCTCCAGCTCCTGCTTCAGGTACTCCGACTCGGTCTCCGAGTAGCGTCGCTGAAGATTGTCCAGCACCCCTTCGAAGGGAGCCTCGTACCAGCGCTTCTGCCGGTACTGGTTCGTGTACGTGAAGCGGATCTTCCGGGACCCCGTGCCCTGGAGCAGGAGCTGGAGCTGATCCGGCTTGAGCTTGGAGACGGGCTTGTCCATGTCGATCTTGAAGTGGCGACAGATCGATTCCAGCAGCTCCGGATAGAAGAACTGGGAGCGGCTCCAGGGCACGATCGCCCCCTCCGAGAGCGCCGTTCCCCGATCGGGGATGACCAGCTCCGCGTCCACCACCAGTTGCGAGCCGAGGCCGGTGCAGGCGGGGCAGGCGCCGTGCGGGCTGTTGAACGAGAAGTTGCGCGGCTCCGGCTCCGGGAGGCTGATCCCATCGTAGGGGCAGGCGTAGTCCTGGCTCATGAGGACCTCCTCCACGCCCGACGCTCCCCCGGCGCCCGGCACCGGCACCGGCACCAGCAGGACCGATCCCGTCCCCAGCCGGAGCGCGGTCTCCAGCGAGTCCACCAGCCGGGTCCGCTGCTCCGGCCCCAGCACGACTCGGTCCACGACGACCTCGATGTCGTGCTTCCGGTTCTTCTCGAGCGGGATGTCCTCGCCGAGCTCGTAGAGCTGCCCGTCCACCCGGACTCGGACGAAGCCGGACCTCCGGACGTCCTCCAGGAGCTGCCGGTACTCGCCCTTGCGGCCCCGGATGACCGGCCCCAGGACCATCAGCCTGGTGCCGGCCGGCATCCGCTCGACCTGGTCGGCCATCTGCTCCACCGTCTGCTTGGTGATCTCGCGCCCGCAGACCGGGCAGTGCGGGCGCCCGACGCGGGCGAAGAGAAGGCGCAGGTAGTCGTAGATCTCGGTCACCGTGCCGACCGTCGAGCGGGGGTTCCTGGAGGTCCCCTTCTGGTCGATCGAGATCGCCGGCGAGAGGCCCTCGATGACGTCCACGTCCGGCTTCTCCATCTGGCCCAGGAACTGGCGCGCATAGGCGGACAGGGACTCGACGTACCGGCGCTGTCCCTCCGCGTAGATGGTGTCGAACGCAAGCGAGCTCTTCCCCGAGCCCGAGAGCCCGGTGAAGACGACCAGTTGGTCGCGTGGGATGCTCAGCGAGACGTCCTTGAGGTTGTGCTCGCGGGCGCCCCGGATCGTGATCCGGTCAGTCGGCATGGGGGTCCTCGACGGGGGCGCGGACCTGGAAGGTTCCGGTGGCGGTGGCGATCACACCTCCGCCTGTTCCCTCGACGCGGCACTCGGCAAACGCCGTCCGCCGGCCGAGGTGGATCACGGTCGCGACGGCCCGAAGCCGCGCGCCGACCTCGGCGGGAGCGACGAAGCTCAGCTTGAGGTCGAAGATCGACGCCCTCGAGCGCGGCCCCAGCGCGGAATCGACGGCCAGCTCCATCGCCGAGTCCGCCAGCGCGCTCACGAAGCCCGGGTCGAGATGCCCCGACCCGCCGCGCATGCCGGGCGTGCCCTCCATCTCGACCACCGCACCCTCGCCGAACCGGTCCGCGACCAGGCCCAGGCTCGACCAGGCCGGCGGCGGTGTGCCTATCTCCATCCCTGCCTCGGGATCGCCATGCAGGTCGAGGTGGCCCTCGCCACCAGCCGGTCCCGCGCGTCGAACACGTCCGCTTCGGCGAACGAGAGCGGGTCGCCCAACTCCACCACGCGACCAACGGCCCGGATCCGGCCCTCGATGACGGGCCGGAGGAAGTTGATCTTCAGCTCGATGGTGGTGTTGGCAAGGCTCTCGTCCTGGACGGTGAGCAGCGTCATCCCCATCGCGGCGTCGGCGACCGCGGTGATGATGCCGCCCTGGACGACCCCGCCCTCGTGACGGTGCCGTCCCTCCGCGTCGAGCTCCACCACGACCCGGCCGGGACCGACATCGGCCAAGCGGGCGCCGATCAGGTCTCGCCAGCCCGCCCGCGGCCCGGTGACGTCCATGCCCCCGCGAAGGGCCTCCAGGTTGGTGGGCATCCCGACCAGGATCTCAGCGCCGGGGCCGCCGGGGCCGGAGGGTGGCCCGCGGCCGGGGCGCCGCGGCCATGGCGAGTGCGACCTCGGCGTCCACGGCGGCACCTCCATCCTCGGCCGGAGGCTCCCCGGAAAGCTGCCTGCGGAGCGCCACGATCCGGTCCCGGATGCGCGCGGCGTCCTCGAAGGCGAGCTCGCGAGAGAGCCGCTTCATCTCCTTCTCGAGGTCCCGCACGATCGCCAGCAGGTCCTCCCGCGGCAGGCCGGCGCCGGCCATCAGCTCCACCGCGTCGGCGGCGATCTCCTTCTTCTCCAGCTCCATGTTGTAGATCGCCTTCTGGATCGTCTCCGGAGTGATGCCCCGCTGGGCGTTGTACTCGATCTGGAGCCGCCGGCGCCGCCCGGTCTCGTCCAGAGCCGCGGCCATCGACTGCGTCATCGCGTCCGCGTACATCACCACGTGCCCGTCCACGTTGCGAGCGGCGCGGCCGATGATCTGAACGAAAGATCGAAAGGAGCGCAGATAGCCCTCCTTGTCCGCGTCGAGGATGGCGATGAAGGCCACCTCCGGGAGGTCCAGGCCCTCGCGCAGAAGGTTGATGCCGACCAGCACGTCGAAGCTGCCCAGCCGGAGGTCGCGGAGGATCTCGACCCGTTCCATCGCCTCGATGTCCGAGTGGAGATAGCGCACCCGCAGCCCCGCCTCCAGGAGGTAGTCGGTGAGATCCTCGGCAAAGCGCTTGGTGAGGGTGGTGACGAGCGAGCGCTGACCCTTCTCGACCCGCCGGCGGACCTCCGTGATGAGATCGTCGATCTGCCCCGCCGAGGGTCGCACGTCGACGGTCGGATCGAGGAGCCCGGTCGGGCGGACCACCATCTCGACCTTCCTCGCCGCCCGGCGCAGCTCGTAGGGCCCGGGCGTGGCGGAGACGTAGACGACCTGGCCCAGCCTTCCCTCCCACTCCTCGAAGCTGAGCGGCCGGTTGTCGAAGGCGCTCGGCAGGCGGAACCCGTACTCGACCAGTGCCGCCTTCCGCGAGCGGTCGCCTCCCAGCATGGCGCCGACCTGTGGCACCGCCACGTGCGACTCGTCCACGAAGACCATGGTTTCGTCGGGCAGGAAGTCCATCAGCGTGTAGGGCGTCTCGCCCGGCTGGCGGCGGGTCAGGTGGCGGGAGTAGTTCTCGATGCCGTGGCAGGTCCCCGTCTGCCGCAGCATCTCGAGGTCGAAGTTCGTCCGCTGTCGGATCCGCTGCGCCTCCAGCGGCCGTCCCTGCTCCTCGAACCACCGGCAGCGCTCGTCCACCTCGACCTCGATGTCGGCGATCGCCAGGCGGAGCTTGTCAGCCGAGGTCACGTAGTGGCTGGCCGGGAAGATCTTGAGCTCGGCGCGGGCGCCCAGGATCTCGCCTGTGATCGGATCCAGGTCCAAGAGCCGCTCCACGTCGTCGCCGAAGAACTCGATGCGGAAGACGCGCTCCTCATAGGCGGGCACGATGTCGACGACGTCCCCGCGGACCCGGAACCGAAGCCGCCCGAGGTCGTAGTCGTTGCGCTCGTACTGCATCTCGGTCAGCTTGCGGAGGAAGATCTCGCGCCGGAGCGACTGCCCGGTGGCGATCTCCAGCGACTCCCCGATGTAGGACTCGGGCGAGCCGATGCCGTAGATGCAGCTCACGCTGGCGACGACGATCACGTCCCGCCGCGTCAGGAGCGCCTGGGTGGTCGAATGCCGGAGCCGGTCGATCTCCTCGTTGCGGCTGGAGTCCTTCTCGATGTAGGTGTCGCTGCGCGGGATGTAGGCCTCGGGCTGGTAGTAGTCGTAGTAGCTGACGAAGTACTCGACGGCGTTGTCCGGGAAGAGGCGCCGGAACTCGGCGCAGAGCTGGGCGGCGAGCGTCTTGTTCGGGCTCAGCACCAGGACCGGGCGGCCGAGCTCCTGGATCACCCAGCCCATGACGTTGGTCTTGCCGCTCCCGGTCACGCCCAGCAGGACCTGCTCCTTGAGGCCCGAACGCACCCCCTCGACGGTCGATTCGATCGCCTTGGGCTGGTCGCCGGCGGGCTCGAAGGGTGATTGGAGGAGGAAACGCGAGGGCATGCTCGGAGCCTATCTTAGAGCGAACGGACGTTCGTCGGGATGGCCGGGGCCAGAGGCTCGCCAGGCCGTCCCGGCTCCCCCCGGGCGGGTGGCCCCGCGCCCTCTTTCAGGGCAGGCTGAGGATGATCGCCTCGACGGCCGCCCCCGCCGCGATGCCCTCCTGGCCGGGCGGGATACGGACCAGGGCCTGTGCCCCCGCCAGCGACAGGAGGCGCGAGGAGGACTGGGAGCCCATGCTCGTCGCCACCAGCCCGGCCCCCTCCCGGTGGAGCCGGACGCGCTGGTACTCGGTCCGGTCTCCCGCCGACTTCGCCGCGTATCCGAGGCGTACCGGCAGCGTGGGGCGCGCCACCCTGGCCACACCCTGCATCCTCCGCAGGGCCGGCCGCACGAAGACCTCGAAGGTGACCAGGCTCGAGACCGGGAACCCGGGCAGGCCGAACGCCAGCTTTCCGTCGGGGAGGGTCGCGAAGGTGAAGGGCTTGCCGGGCCGGATCTTGACGCGGCCGCAGTGGACCTCGCCGAGCCGCTCCAGCAACGGCTTGACATGATCGTGGGTGCCCACCGAGACGCCCCCCGAGGTGACCAGCACGTCCAGCTCGGGAAGTGCTCCCTCGACCATCTCCCGGAGCTCGTCCCGGCGGTCGGGCGCGATCCCCAGCATCCGCACCTCAGCCCCCGCCTCGGTCAGCGCGGCGAGCAGCGCGATGCGGTTGGAGTCCGGGATCTGCCCCGGCCGCGCGGGCTCCCCGACCTCGACCAGCTCGTCCCCGGTCGACATCAGCGCCACCCGCGGCCGGCGCCGGACCGAGGCCCGGGGTCGTCCCAGGGCCGCCAGCAGGCCCAGCTCCGCGGCGCCCAGGACCGTCCCCGCGGTCAGGACGGTCTCCCCCGCCTCGAGATCGGCTCCGGGCGGGTGGAAGTTGCGGCCGGAAGGGTATCCATCGGGCACCACGACCGTCTCGCCCTGCTGGACCGTGTCCTCGACCATGACCACGCTGTCCGCGCCCCGCGGGAGCACACCGCCGGTCAGAATGCGGGCGGCGGCGCCGGGCTCGAGGACGCCGGCCAGGGGCCGGCCGGCCGCGGACTCGCCCGCCACCCTCAGCCGGCCGCCCCCGTCCGCGGATCGGATCGCGTATCCGTCCACCGCGCTCGAGGCCCAGGGGGGCAGCCGGTGCGACGCCCGCAGATCCGCCGCCAGCACGCGTCCCGGACACTCGACCAGTGCCACGTCCTCCGCCTCCAGGAGGGGAGCGCGCTCCAGGACCATGGCCGCCACCGTATCCGCGTCGAGCAGGGGATAGATCGATGCCCGCATCAGTCGGATCTCCGCATGAATCGAAGGATATGCGTGGACGGCGACCACGCCGGTGTCAGGCGGCCGGGGGAAGGGCCTCCACGATCTCGAGCGTGAAGCGGCCGCGGAAGCGGGCGAGGGCGGCGAGCACGGGCGCGCCCAGCGCGAGGGCGAGGAGCGCGTTGCCGCCGGCCCGGAAGGCGTCGTACACGATCGAGGTCGCCAGGTAGTACTTCCCGAAGTGCCCGAGGGCGGTCAACGCCGGCATGCCGGGGGACCACCCGAGGTCGGGCGAGGAGCGGAAGAAGGTCCAGTCCCAGAGGTCCATGACGGCGCCGAACCCGAACCCGGCCACCGCCCCCACCGCCGCCAGCGCGACCAGATCGCGGAGCTGGGGCGGCCGGCCCCGGCCCGGCGTCCCCAGCAGCCCGGCCGCCACCCCAACCCAGCCGGCCGCGAAGAGCTGGTAGGGCAGCCAGGGGCCGATGCCGCCGGTCGCCAGCGCCGACACGAGCATGCAGAGGGAGCCGGCCAGGAAGCCGAAGGATGCCCCGAAGGCGTAGCCGGCGCAGAGGATGAGAAAGAAGATCGGGCTGAACCCCCCGATCCCCGTCACCAGGACCAGCCGCAGGGCGGCGTCCATCCCCGCGATCGCCGCCAGCAGCGCCAGCGCCCGGGCGTCCATCTGGCGGGCCGCCAGTTCCATCAGGAGGAGTGCGCCCCCCGCCGCGAGGGCGATCGCGAGGGCGGCCGCGCCCCCCGGCAGGCCGAGCCCGGAGAAAGGCCACAGGAAGAGCGCCAGGCCGAGCAGCGAGACCAGCCCCACGCGCATCGGCAGGCTCAGGCGACCGCCGCAGGGGCGGTCACCAGCCGCCCCGCGCGCAGGCTCACGACACGATGGGCGAGCGCAGCCGCCAGCCGGCTGTCATGCGTGGCGAGCACGACGGCGGTTCCCTCCCCCGCCAGGCGGCGGACCAGGCGGACCAGAGCCTCGCGGGCGGGTGCGTCCATCCCCCTGGTCGGCTCGTCCAGGATGGCCAGGAGCGGATGCCCCACCAGCGCCGCCGCCAGCGCCGCCCGCTGGCGCTCGCCGGTGCTGAGGTCGCGCGGGTATCGCTCCGCCAGACGCGCCAGCCCCAGCTCGCCCAGGATGTCAAGCGCCGGGGCCCGCTCACGGCACCATCGGAGTGTCTGCTCGACCTCGGCCCGGACGCTGGGCAGGTGGAGGAGCGACGAGGGATCCTGGGGCAGATAGGCAACACGCCCCGGCCTCCGCTCGACCCTTCCCGCCAGTGGCGGCAGCAGTCCCGCGAGCACCCGAAGGAGGGTGGTCTTGCCGCTGCCGTTGGGGCCGGAGACGGCGACCACCTCACCCGCCGAACCGCGGAGATCGACATCCGAGATGACCGGTGTCCCCGCCGGGCCCGCGAAGACGCCGGTCGCCTCCCACGCCGGCTCGCCCCGGGGCAACTCGGGGGGATCCTCCTCCCCGGCCGGGAGCGCGGGACCGCCGCCGGCCAGCACCTGCCCGGCGCGGACGGCCAGCCATCGATCGGCCGCCGGGCCCAGCTTGTCCAGGCGGTGCTCGGCGATGACCAGGGACGACCCCTCCGCGGCGAGCCCGAGGCAGGCACGAACCAGGTCGTCGGCGCCGTCGGCGTCGAGCTGTGAGGTGGGCTCGTCGAGCACCAGGAGCCGGGGCCGCATCGCGAGCGCCGACGCGAGGGCGACCCGCTGCTTCTCGCCTCCGGAGAGCGAGGAGACGCTCCGCGCGCGGAGCCCGAGGGCGCCGACCGCGGCCAGGGCCGCCTCGACCCGGCGCTCCATCTCGTCCCGAGGCAGGCCCAGGTTCTCGGGCCCGAAGGCGACCTCGCGCTCCACCGCGCCGTAGACGAACTGCGCCTCGGGGTCCTGGAAGACGAAGCCGACCCGCCGGGCGATCTCCCGAGTCGGAACCCGCAGCACGTCCAGCCCGGCCACCTCGACCCGGCCGCTGACGCGGCCCCCGTGAAAGTGCGGTACCAACCCGTTGAGGGCCCGCAGCAGGGTCGACTTGCCGCCCCCCGAGTCCCCGGTGACGAGGGTGAGGCCGCCGTCGAGCTCGAGGTCCACTTCGTCCAGCGCGGGCCGGGACGAGTTCGGATACCAGTAGCTGAGGCGTTCCAGGCGAGCTAGCGGGGCCATCTCACCGCCGGCACGAACAGAAGGAGGCAGGCGACCAGGGCGACGGGGTCCGCGGGGGGCATGGACAGCGTCGGAAAGGGATACCAGTCGCCGGCGAAACCGAGATGCCGGCCGGCGAGGAAGAGGAAGGCCGCCAGCCCGGCGCCGGCGGTCACGGCGACGTCGATCCGCCGCCAAGCGCCCGGACGGTACCTGGTCCGGGGTCCGGAGCCGAAGCCCCGCGCCTCCATCGACTCCGCCAACTGGACCGAGCTCTCGACCGACGTCAGCATCGCCGGCACCAGGACCTGGGACCAGGAGCGCGGCCCGCGCGGGCGCCAGCCCCGCATCCGCTGCGCCTCGCGGACCGCGGTGAGGCCGCGCCCGATGCCGGGCACCAGGTTGAGCGCCCCCCCGACCGCGGCCGCGACCTGGGCCAGCGCGGAGGGCAGCGCGTCGATGAGGTCGTGGACCTCCACGGTGAGGGTGAGCGCCGACGCCGCCAGGACCGCGGCGGCGAGCCCGGCCGCGATCGTGAGCCCGAAGCTCACCGCCTCCAGGGTGACCGTCCCGCCGATGCCCGGCAACCAGCCCGGGAGGTCCCAGAGGACGTCGTCGCCGTTGTGGCTGAGCAGGCTGTTGAGGATGACGGTGATCGCCACCGCGCCCGCCAGCGGCGCCAGGAGACCGCGCATCCGTGCTCCCGGCCGCCGACGCCGGCTCACGAAGGCGAGAGCGGCCGCCAGGACCATCCCTCGGTAGATCGGGTTGTCGCTCTGGAGGGCGACCAGGATCGCGGCGCCCGCCCAGGCGGCCACCGCCCTCGCGTTGAGCGCCGGTATCTGACCGGTCACGGGCCGGGCTTCGGCGCCGGAGGCGGGGCGGCCGGGTTCTGAGCGGACGGGTCATAGCGCCAGCCGAGCGCGTCGCCAGCCCGCAGGGTCACGCCCTGGACGCCGACGCTGGGGGACTTCCACCCCTTGCCACCAGCACCGCCGCTGCCGGCGGTCCTCACGAACATGGCCCAATAGGGAGCCCCGGAGGGAAAGCAGGTCGAGAAACGGGACGGCTCGCCGTCGATCGCGCAGAGGGCGACTCCGAAGCTGGTCGTCTCCTTCTCGAAGCGGAGGTGGCTCTCCTTCATGACCTCGAGCGCGGTCACGCTCGGGCCGCCGAAGCCGACGCACCGCTGGAGGACCCGGCCGGAGCCGTGCTCCACCACCACCTCGACGCGATGGGGGGCGGACGGGTCGGCGCAGGTGGAGGCGGTGCCAGGGGACGGGCGCGGGGAGCTTCCGCAGGCGGCGATCGGGAGCAGGATGGCGGCCAGTGTCGCGCTGGCCAGCTTCGCGTGGTTTCGCATCGGGCATCCTCACGGCGGCTCATCCCGCCTCCGCGCTGGGAACGTCCTGCCGCCATGAGGCCGTCCTCCCGTTGCGCGCGGGGGCATGCGATCGGCCGCCTCGGGCAGGTCTCCTGGCTCGCGGATCGCCGCCTCCGGCCTGCCTTCCCAGGACCTCGCGGTCCCGGTGGCGTCGTTGGCCTTGGCTCCCCGCTCACAGTTGCGCGACAGCTCCGGATTCCCACCGGATTCCCTCGCGCCCGGGCGGCTATTGAGTTGTGCCTCGATTATGTCAGGTATGTCGGCCGCCGGACCGCGGCGGCAGGCAGCCTCCTAGCCGACCGCCTTCGCGAGCCAGTCGAGGTACTTCTGTGACCCGCCGGCCACTTCCAGCCGCAGCACCTCGGGCACGTCGTAGGAGTGGTGCTCGACGAGGTAGGCCTGCGCCGCCTCGGCCCCGGCCGCGGAGGTCTTGACGATCAGCATCGACTCGTGCTCGCGGACGAGCCGGCCCGCCTCGTCCCGGTACATGGAGTGGATCATCGGCACCACCGAGACGCACGCCGCCAGGCGGCGCTCCACCAGACCCTCGCCCAGCTTCTCCGCCTCGTCCCGGGCACCAGCGGTCGCGATCAGGACCACCGCCTTTCCGTCCATCCGCTCCCTCCTCATCGTGGGCGCTTCAGGCCCCTCCCGGTCGGGGCACCTCGACCCAGATGATCGCACCCAGGAGGCAGACGCCACCGAGCAGAAGGCCCCCGATGACGTCCGACTCCCAGTGGACCTCGAGGTACAGCCGGTCGAAGGAGACCGCCGCCACCACCAGCGCGCCCGCGATGAGCGCCGTGCGGCGGAGCCACGGCCGCGGTGACAGCCGCCAGACGGTGAAGGCGAGCAGCCCGTAGACGACCACCGCCCGCGTCACGTGCCCGCTCGGGAAGCTGTTCTCGAGCAGCCCCGTGTGGGCCAGGAGGGAGCTGAGGCTGGGGCCGTCGGAATGGGCCAGCGCAGCCGGCGGTCCCGGGTGGTGGACCACCCCCTTGTAGACAGCCCCGAAGACGATCGCGACCGGGAACGCGAGCACCGCCCAGGCCTGCGCGCGCAGGCGCCGCCAGACCAGGTAGGCGGCCAGCCCGAGCGCGAGCAGGGTCGTCACCTCGATCCCCCCGAGGACCGCGACGCCACCGAAGTACGGGGCCAGCGGGGGACGCCAGATGGCGTCGAAGGTGGCCGCGCCCTGGCGGTCCGCGCCCCTCAGAGCGCCCCCGGCGACGGCGGCGCTGAGGGCCGCGAAGGCGAGCGCGAGCAGCCCCAGCGTTGCGGTCCTGCCCCTCAGCGCTGGCACCGGGGGCAGTAGACCGTGCTGCGGCCGCCGAGGCGCGTCAGCCGGAGCGGGCGCCCGCAGGCCGGACAGGGGCGCCCCGCCCGCCCGTAGACCATGAGCGTCTCCTGCTGCCGGCCGGGCTCGCCGCGCCCGTCCACGTAGTCGCTGATCGACGTGCCGCGGTTCTGGATGCCGATCGTCAGCGACTCCCGGAGGGCGCCGTGCAGGCGGGCGACGGCGGCGCGGCTGATGCCGCCCGCGGGCCGGTCCGGCCGGAGGCGGGCCCGGAAGCACGATTCGTCGGCGTAGATGTTGCCGACGCCGGCCAGCACCGCCTGGTCCAGGAGCAGGACCTTGAGTGGCGCCCGGCGCCCCCGCAGGCGCGAGTAGAGATCGCCGGCGGTGAACGCCTCGTCGAGAGGCTCCGGGCCCAGCTCGGGCAGCTTCTTGAACGAGATCAGCTCGGCCTCGGTCCCCAGCAGCAGCCTGCCGAAGCGGCGTGGATCCCGGTAGCGAAGCTGGCCCCCGGTCTCGAGGTCGAACACGGCGTGGGTATGCGGGGCCAGTGGCACATCCCGGGCGGCCTCGGTTAGCTGTCCCGTCATCCCCAGATGGACGACCAGGAGCTCGCCCGAATCGAGGCCGGCCAGGATGAACTTGCCACGCCGGTCGAGCGAGTCGATCCGGCGCCCGCGCGTCCCGGCCACGAACCGCTCCGGGGCCGGGTGGCGGACCATGCCCAAGAAGCGCAGGTCGGTGCGCTCGATCCGCACCCCGACCAGGCGCGGGCGCAGGTCCGTGACGACCGTCTCCACCTCCGGCAGCTCGGGCAATTCCAGGAGGTCAGACCCGGACCCCGGGAAGGGGGGCCAGGTCGGCCCAGTTCCGGCCCGCCCTCGCCTCCACCGCGAGGCCCGACTGGAGCTCGTAGGCACCCACCATGACCCGCGGCACCATCTCGGCGAACGCCTCGACCTCATTCTCGGGGAGCTCGAACACCAGCTCGTCGTGGACCTGCAGGGTCATCCGGCCCGCCAGCTTCGCGGCCGCCATCTCGGCGTCGAGGCGGACCATGGCGATCTTGATGATGTCGGCGGCCAGGGACTGGATGGGGAAGTTGATCGCCATCCGGTCCGCCGCCTGCCGGAGCTGGAAGTTGGGTGAACGGAGATCCGGGATCGCCCGCCGCCGCCCGGTGGCGCTGACCACGACGCCGGTTTCGCGAGCCTGGTTGCGGATCTCGTCGAGGAACTCCTTGAGGCGGGCGTAGTTGCCGAAGTAGTCCTTCAGGAACTGCCTCGCCTCGTCTCCGGGGATGCCCATCTGGAGGGCCAGCCCGTACTCGCCCTGTCCGTACAAGGAACCGAAGTTGGCGACCTTGGCGAGCCGCCGCTGGTCGGCGGTGACCGCCTCGATCGGCACCTTGAAGACCTGGGCGGCGGTGGCGGCGTGGATGTCCTGGCCGGCGGCGAAGGAGGCCAGAAGGCGGGGATCCTGGCTCAGGTGGGCGGCGATCCGGAGCTCGATCTGCGAGTAGTCGGCCGCGAAGAGGACGTGACCGGCCTCGCCGGCGCGGAAGGCACGGCGGATCCGCTGGCCGAGCTCGGTCCGGATGGGGATGTTCATCAGGTTCGGGCTGGACGAGCTGAGGCGGCCGGTGGCCGTGACCGCCTGGTTCCAGGAGGTGTGCACGCGCCCGCTGGCGTCCACCAGCGTCGGCAGGGCGTCCACATAGGTCGATTTGAGCTTCGCCAGCTGGCGGTTCTCGAGGATCAGCCCCACCACGGGATGCTTGTCGCGGAGCGACTCCAGAGTGTCGGCGTCCGTCGAGTACCCCGTCTTGGTGCGCTTGCCGGCCGGCAGCCGCAGATCCTCGAACAGGAGCTTGGCCAGCTGCTGGGGGGCGTTGAGGTTGACCGTCTGGCCGACCACGCGGGCCACCTCGCCGTCGATGGACGCCAGCTGCGCCGCCAGCTCCGCGGACATCGCCCCCAGGTAGGGAACGTCTATCCCGACGCCCCGCCACTCCATGCCCGCCAGCAGGCGGGCCAGCGGCAGCTCGATCTCCCAGAAGAGGTAGTCGACGCCCAGGTTGCGCAGCTCCGCCTGCAGCCGCGGGCGAAGGCCGACGATGGCCTGGGCGCGCCGGCCCGCGTATCGCGCCGCGTCGGCGACGCCCGTCCGGCTGGCCGGGCGCGAGCTGCGGCCGCTGCCAAGTAGCTCGACCTGGCCCATGACCTCCATGCCCAGGAACTCGCGGGCCAGGTCGTCCAGCCGGGGATCGCGCGCGCCGGCCCCCAGCAGGTAGGCGGAGAGGTAGGTGTCGAAGGCCCAGCGGGGGGCACCCAGACCCAGCGCGAGGACCGCGAGATCCATCTCCTTGGCGTCGTGGCAGAGCAGGGCGGCGCGCTCCAGGACCGCTCTCAGGGGGCCGACCAGATCATCCAGCGGCAGCAGGGGCTGCGGCTCCAGCCCCTCGTGGGCGACCGGCACGTAGCAGGCGGCGGACGCCGTCGCCAGCCCCAGCCCGGCCATGCGCGGATGGAGGGCGGAGCCGTCCCAGAGGCCGAACAGCGCCAGCTCGTCCCCCCTCCCCACCCCATCCAGGATCTGGGCCAGACGGGCGCGGTCGGTGACCACCTCGGGACCGTCGCCGGGGACGGCGGGCTCGAACGTGAGCGTCGGCTGGACCGGCGCGATGTCCGGCGGCGGGAGCCGGTCCGCCAGCTGCCGGAACTCGAGGTCGTCGAACAGCCGCCGCACCTTCTCCAGGTCGTAGCGGGCCCAGCGGCTGGCCTCGGCGTCCAGCTCGACCGGCGCGTCGCGGCGGATGGTCACCATCCGCTTGGCGAGGCGCACCCCCTCGGCGCCGGCCTCCAGGTTCGTCCGCAGCCGGCCGCCGGGCAGCTCCTGCAGGCGCTCCAGGAGCGACTCGACGGAGCCGAACTCCCGGATCAACCTCGCCGCCGTCTTGTCCCCCACACCGGGAACGCCGGGGATGTTGTCCGAGGTGTCGCCACGAAGCGCCTTGTAGTCGATCAGCTGCGGCGGCTCGAGACCGTAGCGCTGCCGCACCTGGTCGGGACCGTAGACGAAGGTGTCGGTGATCCCGCGCCGGGGCACCAGCGCCTCCACCGATCCCGTGACCAGCTGCAGGCAGTCGAGGTCGCCGCTGACGATGGTCACCGACATCCCCCCCTCCTCGGCCTTGCGGGCGAGCGTGCCGATGATGTCGTCGGCCTCGAACCCCTTCTGGGAGTGGATGGGGATGCCGATGGTCTCCAGCACCTCGCGGACGCGCTGGATCTGGGGCCGGAGGTCGTCAGGCATGGGGGCGCGCCCCTGCTTGTACTCGGCATACTCCTCCGAGCGGAAGGTGGGACCGCCGAGGTCGAAGGCCGCCGCGGCGAACTCCGGCCGGGAGGCGAGGACGATGGCGAGCATGGAGACGAAGCCGTAGACGGCGTTGGTCACCTCGCCCCCGCGGGTGCTCATGGGCGGAAGCGCGAAGAAGGCGCGGTAGATCAGGCTGTGGGCGTCGAGGAGAACCAGCCTGCCCCGCCTGCCCCCCCTTGCCACCCGTGAATTCTAGGAGGGTGATGGCGCCCGGCCGAACGTCCACCTCCCGAAACCGGCCGGTTCCGCGAGGACCCCGGACGGCGCCGGCGCCCCGAAAAGCCGGGGGTAGAATGGCTCGGCGGTGACAGAGGCGATGGGAACGCTCAGGACGGCATGGCTGACGGGGATCTGATCGAGGTCGCGGTCGACAGCATCCGCGTCCACGTGCCCAGCAGCCAGCACGTCGTCATCCTCAAGGAGAAGGAGGCCGACCGGTACCTGCCGATCTGGATCGGCGTCTTCGAGGCCAACGCCATCGCGCTTCGCATCACCGGCATCACCCCGGACCGCCCCATCACCCACGACCTGGTGGCGACCACCTTCGGCGAGCTCAAGATCGGGGTCTCGCGGATCGTCATCACCTCGCTCAGCAACGAGGTCTTCTTCGCGCGGCTCTTCCTGAAGCAGGACGGGCGCGAGATCGACGTCGACGCCCGGCCCAGCGACGCGATCGCCCTGGCCGTGCGCCTCGAGTGCCCCATCTTCGTGTCCGCGGACGTCTTCGAACGGGCCGGGGTCACGCCCGAGAAGGAGGATGACGCCTCCGACGAGGCCCGCGAGGACCGCCTGGCCGTCTTCCGGGACCTCGTCAACAGCCTCGATCTCCCCGAGCTGCCGGACGAGCCCGGCACCGGCGGCAGCTCCTCCAGCTGAGGACCGGCATCCAGGGCGATTCCGATGCCTGAGCGGCGCGTCGCCATCGTGACCGACTCCACGGCCGACCTTCCCCGGCGGGTCGCCGAGGCGGGCGCCATCAGCGTCGTGCCCCTCACGCTCAGCCTCGACGGCAGGAGCTACCTGGACGGCATCGAGATCGAGCCGGACGGCTTCTACAAGCTCCTCGAGGGCGCCCGGGGCACGCCGACCACCTCGCAGCCGCCGCCGCAGAAGTTCGTGGCCGTGTACCGGCGCCTCCTCGACAAGCACGAGAAGGTGGTCTCCGTCCACATCTCGGCGCGGCTGAGCGGGACCTTCGCCTCCGCCGAGCAGGCCGCGGCCGAGGTCGGCGGCTGCCGCATCCTGGTCATCGACTCGGGGGCGGCCTCGATGGCGCTCGGGATCAGCGTGCTGGTCGCCAACCAGGTCGCCGCCGCCGGCGGCAGCGCGGAGGAGGTGTCGGAGGCGGTCGCCAAGGTGGGCAGGGCGCGGCGGACGCTGTTCGCGGTCGGCACCCTCGAGTACCTCCGGCGGGGCGGCCGGATCGGCCGCGCCGGGGCGCTGCTGGGATCGGTCCTCCAGATCAAGCCGGTGCTCACGCTGGAGCACGGCGAGGTGGCGCCCCTGGAGAGGGTCCGCACCTCCCAGCGGGCGGTGGCCCGCATCATCGAGCTGGCCCGCCAGGTGGACACCGGCGAAGGGATCCGCGCGATCGTGGGACACGCCGCCAACGCGGCGGGGGCGGGACGTCTCGCGGAGGCGCTGGAGCCCCAGGCCGGCAAGGTTCTCGTGCAGCCGCTCGGCCCCGTCATCGGCGCCCACGCCGGCCCCGGCACCGTCGGCCTGGCCTGCTATCCTGCCCAGGTTTTCCCGCTGGACCTGGACTCGATCCGCCGCGCGGCGGCCGACCCCGGCTGACACACCCGCAGGCGGCGGCGTCGCTCCCGGTCCAACTCATGAGGACGTCCCATTTGCCCCTTTCACGACGCACCTCCACGCACCGCACCGCCGCCCTCGCCGGCCTTGCCGTCGCCCTGGCGCTCGCCGGGTGTGGCGGCACGACCGGCGCTCCGCGGGTGTCCGGGGCATCGCCCCCGCCCCCCTGCAACCGGGGGCCGGCCATGGTCCAGATCGAGAACTCGCCGGACGCCCGCCCTCTCGCGGGCGTCCAGCAGGCGAACCTCGTCTACGAGTACCGGACCGAGGGCGGCATCACGCGCCTGACGGCCATCTTCTTCCACCCGTCCGGCACCCAGAAGATCGAGCCCGTCCGGAGCGCGCGGCTGATCACGCTCCGGCTCCAGAAGGCCTATCACGGCCTGGTCTTCTACTCCGGCGCCAGCGACCACGTCCAGGGGCTGATCTGGAGCGCCCATGTGCCCTCGATCCGGGACGACGGCCAGCACGCCCAGTACTTCGGGCGCGACCCCGGCCGCTACGCCCCTCACAACCTGTACACGGAGGGCGACCGGCTGGCGCAGGGCCAGGCCAAGAGCGCCCCCTGCGTCAGCTATCCGGCGGCGGTTCCAGGCACGCCCGCGACGGCCGGGGCCGCGGTCGCCAACCAGATCGGCTTCGACCAGACCCCCTCGCACCGCAGCGTCTTCACCTACGCGCCGCAGGTCGGCGCCTACAAGTACGCGGTCGCCGACACCGGGGTCATGATCGACCGGGACACCGGCGCCCCGATCCACATCAAGAACCTGGTCCTGATCCAGGTCGCGCACCACAACGCCGGCTACACGGAGGACGTCGCCGGGGCGCCGGGGATCGACTTCGACCTCACCGGCACCGGTCCCGCCGACGTCTTCACCGGCGGCCATCGCTATCCCGCCACCTGGGACCTCAACGACCCCAACTCGCCCCTCAAGATCGTGGGCGGAAACGGGAAGCCCTTCCCCATGCCCGACGGCCTGACCTGGATCTCGATCATCGACCCGGGCACGCCGATCGGCGTGAGCTGAGGCGCGCCCCTCGGATCGGTGGATCCAGGACGGTTGATCTAGGTCAGGCGCGGCTCCACGTCACCGAGCCCGGCACCGCCCGCTTCACCAGACGGCCGGAGACGGCCAGGGACTGGAGATGCGCGAGCGCCTCCTGGAGGGCGAGGCGCTTCTCGATCGGGTGCTCACGCC
>JBOHUX010000029.1:0-18450 GCA_050734915.1 Candidatus Dormibacteraceae bacterium | reverse complement strand
CCTCGGAGAGGAACCGACCGACCTCCGCGCGCTTCATGTTGACGAAGAAGTTGACGAAGGGCTTACCGAACGTCTTCCTGAAGAAGGCGTCCTTGTCCAGGAGGTCGACCGCCTGCCAGAGCGAGCCGGGGAGGTCGGCACCGCGGTTGGCGTAAGGGTCCGCGCCCGCCATGGGTGGAGCTTCCAGCTGGCGCCGGATGCCGTCCAGGCCGGCGGCGAGGTTGGCCGCGATGTAGAGGTAGGGGTTGGCGGCGGGCTCCCCCATCCGGTTCTCGAGGTGCGAGGAGGGGTCGCCGGCGGCGGCCTGTACGCGGATGAAGGCGCCCCGGTTCTCGATCGCCCAGTTCACGTTGTCAGGCGCGAAGGAGTAGGGCTTGTAACGCTTGTAGCCGTTGATGGTCGGCGTCGAGAAGGCCGTCATCGCGAGCGCGTGCTCCATGACGCCGGCGGCGAACCGGGTCGCCACCTCGGACAGGATCTCGGTCTCGCTCATGAACGCGTTCTGGTCTGTTTCCAGGGAGCGCAGGGACTGGTGCAGGTGCCACCCGCTGGAGAAGAAGTTGGGGAGCCCGGGACGGCACATGAAGGTGGCGTGGAGACCGTGCTGCGCGCAGATCTGCTTGACCGCGGTGCGGAGAAGGACCACGTTGTCGGCCGCCGAGAGGCCGCCGGTGGGGTTGAGCGTGAACTCGAGCTGCCCGGGACCCCACTCGTCCTCCATCGACCGGAGCGGCAGGCCGATCGCCTCCAGGTGATCCCGGAGCACCGTGAGGATGTCGTTGACCCCCGCCAGCCGCACCTCGGACAGGTACTGGTAGCCCTGCTCGAGGATGCTCACCTTGGGCGCCGGGGGCGGCCAGCCGGTCTGGTCCAGCTCGATGCGGGGGGAGTCGAGGCGGACGATGTAGAACTCGAGCTCGATGCCCGCGACGTATTCGTATCCGAGCTGACGCGCCTCGGCCAGCTGCGCTCGCAGGAGGGCGCGCGAGTCGAGCGGCATCGGCTTCCCGTTCGAGAAGTACGCGTCGGCCAGCACCCAGCCGGTGCTCTCGGACCAGGGCAGGACCCGGAAGGTGGTGGGGTCCGGGACCAGGACCAGGTCCGGGAAGCCGGTCAGCTCCGGGATGCCGAGGCCGCCACCCTCCGCGAAGACGGCCGTGAAGAGGTGGTTGCCGCTGTCCATGTTGATGAGGGCACCGGAGAAGTCGAGGCCGCTCTCCAGCGCCGAGAAGAAGTTCTCCGAGGAGGCGAACTTGCATCGTGGCACGCCGTGCTGGTCCACCCAGATCACCCGCACCGTGCGGATCCCGAGCCGCTCGATCTCCTGCTTGGCCTTCTCGCCGGCCCGGCGCTGCTCGTCCGTGAGGAGCTCGTGCTCCTCGACGAAGCCGCCCTTACCCCGTCCCTCTGAACCCAAAGGTTTTCTCCCTCTTGAACCGTCAGTTCACGCGGCGCTGCCTGATGGCGGCGCCGCCGACGTCACTTCCCGGCGTCTGTTGAGGCCGGCACCGGGGGCTCGTACTCGACCTTGAGCCCGGAGGCGGTCGCGTTGCTTCCGTTGAAGAAGTCCACCACCGCCATCAGCTCCATCAGCTCCCGATCCGTGGTGCCGAGCGAGCGCAGGGTGTCGATGTGGCTGTCGATGCAGTAGTCGCAGCTGTTGGTCGCGGAGACGGCGACCGCCACCATCTCCTTGGTCTTGCGATCGAGCGCGCCGTCCGCCATGACCACCTTGAGCTTGGTCCAGGTCGCGGCCAGGTATTCGGGATGGTTGGCGAGCGCCCTCCAGAAGTTGGGCACCCGCGCGAGGCCGCGGCTGCTCAGGATGTCGTCGTAGACCTCCTTGACGAGGCCGCGGGCCTCTTCCTCGGGGACCAGCCTCACCTTCGCCATCGCGTCCTCACCCTCCCGTGGCCGGCCGGTCCCGGTAGACCGGCGTCCGCCACTCATCGAAATCGGTCCGCACCCCCCGGACGATGTCCAGGTAGGCGCGCTGGAGGCTCATCGTCACCTCGCCCGGGCGTCCGCCCCCGACCGGCCTCCCATCGATGCCGACGACGGGGGCGATCTGAACGCCGGTGCCGCAGAGAAAGACCTCCTCGGCGCTCAGGAGCTCGCTCCTGTCCACGCGCCTGACCTCGACCCCGTACCCGAGATGGCGGGCGAGCTCGACCACGCAGCCCCGAGTCACGCCGACCAAGATTTCGTCCGCCGTCTCCGGCGTTACCAGGACACCCGACTCGAAGAGGAACAGGTTGGCCGAGGACGCCTCCGCCACGTGCCCGTCCGAGGTCAGCATGACGGCTTCGTCGAAGCCCTTGAGGCGCGCCTCGTCGGAGGCCATGGCGGCGTTGATGTAGGCCCCGGTCGGCTTGCCGCGAGCGGGGATGGCGTTGTCCTCGATGCGACGCCAGGCCGAGATCGTGAGGGTCAGCCCGCGCTCGATGTCGAGGTAGTCGCCCATGGGGATGGTGTAGGCGCAGAACCCGGTCTCGATCCCCGTCAGGGCCACCTTGATCGTTGACCCCGCCTTGTAGACGATGGGCCGGAGGTAGGCGTCCTGCTGGTAGCCGTTGCGCGCCAGCAACTCCCGCATCAAGCTCTCGAGCGCGGGAAGGTCGGCCTCGAAGTCGAGCTTGAGGATTCGCGCGGAGCGGACCAGGCGTTCCAGATGCTCGCGCAGGCGGAGGACGTAGAGCTGCCGCCGCTCCTGGTTCCAGTACGCGCGGATGCCCTCGAAGCAGCCTGTCCCGTAGTTGAAGGCATGGGTCGTGATCGGGATCCGCGCCTGGCTGAGGGGCACGAACTCGCCTTCGAAGTAGGCCAGCTCGCCCGGCTCGAGACGCCGCGCCTCGGCGGCCGCGACGGTGTCGCCGGGACCGGCGGATGCGTCCTGGACCTCGCTCACCGGCCCGCCCCCACATCCTGCGGCTGCTCGAGTGCGGCGGCTTCGCCGCGCAGCCGCAGGCGATTCGTCGCGCCGGTGAAGACGAGGTCGAACAGCGAGGTGTCCGCCGAGTGCAGCGCGGTCGCCGCCACCTCGGCGCCGTCGAGCTCGAAGGTCCAGAGGTCGTTGTGGTCGTGGCCGTTGTACGCGACCAGCGTCCCGTCCTCGCCCAGATAGGCGAGGTTGGCGTCGCCGCCCAGCTCGCGATGCGTTCTTTCGAGTGCGGCGGCAGGTTCGGCGTCCCCCAGCAGCTCCTCGAAGAGCCGGAAGCCGACCTCGCTGTCGGCGTGGCCCAGCAGGCGCTCCTCGAAGCGGGGCCGGAGCTCGCGATGCCGGGCGAACGTGCCGTTGTGGCAGAAGGCGAATCCAGACGCGACGAAGGGCTGGGTGTCGTGGATGGAGACGGTGGAGAGCTGGGAGGGGCGCCGGAGGTGGACCAGGAAGCGGTCGGAGGCAAGCCCCGCGAGCCTTGCCTGCGCCCCCTCGTCGTCCCCGAGCCGCCCGGGATCCTTCTCCACCCGCACCCGGCCGTCCTCCAGCCAGGCCACTCCCCAGCCGAACCCGGCCACGCCGAGCCGCTCCAGCTCCAGCGCCCAGCCCAGCGAGCGCGAGAACGGCTCCGGCCGTGACCACCTCACCAGCAGCAGCTCACACATCGGCTTCCCTCCTCTGCCGCCTCACAGATACCTGCCCATGCCGCCCGCGACGTCGATCGAGGCGCCGGTGACGTAGCTCGCCCGGGCGCCGGCCAGGAAGGCCACCACCCCCGACACCTCCTCCGGTCGCCCGACGCGCTCCATCGGCACCTCGCCCCCGATCAGCCGCCGGAAGAACTCCTCCTCGGGCAGCTCGGGCGCACGAAGGCGGTGCACATTGCGCAGGTTATCGGTGACGACGAACCCGATGTTGACGCTGTTGACGAGGATCGCCTCCCCGGCCAGTTCGATGGCCAGCGTCTTGGTCAGGGACAGGCAGGCGGCCCGATTGACGCTGGTGGCGAAAAAGGCCGGATCGGGGTATCTGCCGTAGACCGCGTTGATGTTGATGATGCGGCCGCCGCCGCGACTCCGCATGTGGGGGAGCACGGCCCGGCTCATCCGGATCATTGGGAAAAGCTTGACCTCGAGGTCGTCGCGCCAGTCGGCGTCGGTCAGATCCTCGAAGTCGCCCGGATGGGCGCGCCCCGCATTGTTGACCAGGACGTCGATGCCGCCCATGGTCTCCGCGGCCCAGGCGACGAACGATTCCGCCTGAGCGGGATCGGTGACGTCGGCGGGCCGGGAATGGATGTCGCCGATCTCGCTGAGGCGGGCCGCCGCCGCGCTCAGCTGCTCCGCGTCGCGGGCGCAGATGGCGAGCTCGGCGCCCTCCCGGAGCAGCTCCTCCGAGATGGCGCGGCCGAGCCCCCGCGAGCCCCCGGTGACGATCGCCTTCCGGCGGCTGAGCCCGAGATCCACGGCCCGCTAGGCTCCCTCGACCTCGCCCGCCTGGGCCAGGCGTGCCATCGCGTCCAGCAGCCCCTGCCGGGGCGGGGAGAAGACGTCGATCTCGAGGCACGTTCCCGCGCCCGTCCGGGCTCCGTGCATTGCGTGAGGCGGGATCTCGACCGCCATGCCCGGCCGCAGAGCGCGGACCTCTCCGTCCACCTCGAACTCGAGCTCGCCCTCGAGCACGAAGGTGATCTGCTCCTCGCGGTGGGCATGGAGAGGCGCCTCGGTGTGGGGCTCGAACCTGACCACGTTGAGCGCGAGGTTGGTGCCCACCACGGGCCGGAACACGAGGCCGGGGAGGAGCTCGATGGGGCTCACGCCGGTCGCCGTGTCAACCCACCGGGCCGGCTTCTGGGGCCGGCCGCCCGGGGTCCCCCTCTGGAAGTAGTCGCCGCTCATGGTCATGACCTCCTCTCAAGTGTCCGAGTCTCCACCACGTGGCCTCGGGTCGCCCACGCGCGCACCTTCTCATCGTCCACCCGGTAGCCGAGGCCGGGGGCGTGGGAGACGGTGATGAACCCCTCCGAATCCACCTCGTAGCCGCCGTCGAGCACGTCGTCCCGGTAGAGCACGGACGCGGGCGACATGTCCGCCGGCTGCACGAAGCCGGGCAGCGAGCAGAGCGCGATGTTGGGCGCCCGCCCGATTCCGGACTCCAGCATGCCGCCGCACCAGAGCGGCACCGACCGCGCCCGGCACTCGTCATGGATCGTGAGCGAGGCGACGATGCCGCCCACCCGCCCCGGTTTCAGGTTCACGTTCCGGCAGGCGCCGATGTCGAGAGCGCGCCTGGTCTGCTCCACCGAGCGCAGGCTCTCATCCAGGCAGATGGGCGTGGCCAGCCGCCGCTGAAGGACGGCATGTCCGTCGATGTCGTCGTAGCCGAGGGGCTGCTCGATGCAGAGCAGTCCGAAGCCGTCCAGCGCGTTGAGCCGCGCCGCGTCGTCCAGCCGGTAGGAGGCGTTGGCGTCCACCTGGAGGGGGATGTCCCCGAAGCGCCGCCGCACTGCCCGCACCACCTCCGCATCCCAGCCGGGGCGGATCTTCAGCTTGATGCGCCGGTAGCCCTCGAAGAGGCGGAGCCCAACCTCCTCCAGGGTCTCGGTGAGGCTGGCCTTGATGCCGATGCTCTCGCCGACCGGGATCCGGCTCGCCGTCCCGCCCAGCAGGTGCGCCAGAGAAACCCCCGCCCGTGCCGCCTGGAGGGCGAGGTAGGCGGCCTCGACCGCCATTTTTGCGAAGTTGTTGCCGCGGATCGGCGCCAGCGCGGCGGCCACGCCCTCCAGGCTTCGCGGGCGCGCCTCCAGCACCAGTGGGAGGGCGTGCTCGACCAGCACCGAGTAGGTGCTGGAGGCCGTCTCCGGGAGATAGAAGGGATGGTCCAGGGCCGCCCCCTCGCCCCAGCCGGCGTGCCCCTCGGCGTCCTCCAGCCGGAGCAGGACCGTCCGGCGCGTGCTGGTCTGGCCGAAGCCGGTCACGAACGGCTCTCGGAGCGGCAGGCTGACCTCCCAGATCTCCGCCCGGGTGACGGGGAAGGGCTCGGCCTCGGCCGGCAGGCGGAGGAGATCAGATCCCATAGAGCCTGCGGGCGTTCTCCTCGAGGACCATCCGGCTGACCTGGTCGATCCAGGAGCGTCGGGCGCCGGCCGCCTCGAGGCGGTCCTCCACCACCTGCCACGCCTCGCGCAGCACCAGGCCGGCGAACCAGAAGGTCTCCGGCTCGTGGTAGCCGTCGGTGGCCGCCAGAACCTTGGCGGCGGGTGCCAGGTCGAGGATGCGCATCAGGCGGTCGGCGGTCGTGGTCGGGCTGTAGATGTTGGAGAGCGAGAAGTCGGCCCAGACGTTGGGCTTGGTGAGGGCGAGGTAGGCCTGCTCCTCGTGCCAGGGGAAGGACCCGTGCAGGAGCACGACCTGGGCCGCCGCGCCCTCCGGGGTCCGCAGCAGATCCTCCAGCAGGAGCGGGTTTGCCTCCGGAAGCCGGAGCTCCGAGTCGCCGAAGCCGGAGTGGATCTGGATCGGCCGGCCCAGCTCGGCCGCGATGCCGAGGACCCGTCTCTGAAGATGGTCGCGACACGCTTTGCCGCGGCGCCTCACCGGCAGCGTCGAGAGGAGCGACGCGTCGGCCGCCTCCCGGCTCACGTCGGGATCGACGGCAAGCCCGGTCCGGTAGGCGAGGACGGTCTTGAAGCCGACCCGGCCGGCGGCGGCGGCGGCGGACATGGCCGAGCCGAGGCCGTCCAGGATCTCGGCGGTGGACGCGCCCTCGCCGATCATTCGATCGATCGTGGGCTCGAGGCGAAGGAGCGCGTGCACGGGACAGCCGCTCAGATCCTCGTAGGTGGAGAGCCGGTCGGCGGCGCCCGGCGGGTATGAGGGGTCCATGACGAGCGCGGTGAACCCGACCTCGGCGAAGAGGCCGGAGACGTAGCCGCGCCAGTCGGCGGCGGCGGCGGCGCGCGCCTCACCGAGCTCCTCCACAGCGCAGCCCAGCCGCCTGGCGAGGCGGGTCGCCATCAGCTCCTGGCTGAGGCGGGTGGCGCTGAACCGGTGCCTCTGCTCGGCGGCGGCGGCGGAGGGATCGATGTCCAGGCTCAGGTTGGCGAGGTCGAGCGCGCCGCCCTCCAGCGCGAAGGGGTGGCAGTGGTCGTCGATCATCCGGGGGTGCCCTCGACGCGCGGCCGGCGCAGCGCCGTCACCAGGTCGAGGCCGAAGTGCTTGGGCGCCATCCGCCCGAGGCAGATGAAGGTCTCCGTCCGGTTCACTCCGGCCAGCTTCCAGATGCCGTCGAAGAGGCACTTGCGGAGGTGCTCATGGTCGCGAACCCGAAGCCGGACCAGGAGGTCCATGGGCCCGGTCATGACCGCCACGTCCTCCACCTCGGGAAGCCCGCGCAGTGCCCGCAGCACGTCCTCGGGGTTCTTCAGCACGTCCCGCGCCACGACGCTGACATAGACGACGAGCGAGTGCCCGAGGCGGGTGAGATCGACGTCCGCGTGATAGCCGCGGATGACGCCGGCGCGCTCCAGCCGGGCGATCCGCTCCGCGACCGCCGGGGGTGACATCCCGATCTCTCTCGCGATCTGCCGCTGGGAGGTTCGGGCGTCCACCAGCAGGACCTCCAGGATGGCGAGATCGGTGTCATCGACGTTGGGTGCGGCGGGATGCTCGTCGGCGGCTGACCGGGAATGCGCGACTGCAAGGTCGTTGGACATGACGCGGTTTCCTTCTGCCAATTGAAATCCCGTCGCCGCCTGGCTAGTATATGGTGGACGGCCAGTCGGGGTTGGCTTGCGGCAGGAGCCTTGCCCGCTGGGACCCTGCCCCGGTTGCGTGATCACGAGAGGTCTGGACTGATGAGTGCTTCGGACGCGACGGGCTCCGCTGGCGGACGTGGCACTCTGGCCGTGGAGGCGATCGAAGAGTCGTCCAAGCTGCGAGGGGGAAGCCTTCGGACCATCGACGCCATCGCGATGGCGGTGGCGGTCCTCTCGCCCGCGATGGCGATGGCCTACAACACGACCGGCTCGGCTGCCTTCTCGGGGACCTCGACGCCGCTCGCCTTCCTGCTGGGCGGGGTCGCCTGCCTCTCGCTGGCGGTGGTGGTGATCGGCTTCACGCGCCGCATGGCGGCGGCGGGCTACGCGTACACCTACGCGAGCAGGTCCCTCGGCAAGGGCATGGGCTTCATGACCGGCTGGCTCTACTTCTTCGGGTTCTTCTGCTTCGTGCCGATGACGATGTCCGGCGTCGGCGGTTTCGCGTCCTCACTCATCAAGACCGAGGTCTGGCACGGGATGCCGTCCTGGTTCTGGTTCGTCATCTTCCTGGTCGGGATGGCGATCCTCCTCGCGCTCGCCATCTTCAACGTCAAGCTGAGCGCGCGCACGCTGCTGGTCCTGGCCGTGGTCACGGTGGGGGTGATCGTGATCGTCGACGTCATCATCATGGCCAAGGGGGGCAAGTACGGCCAGACGCTGGCGCCGTTCACGTTCAGCCACACGCTGCAGGGCGGGTTCAGCGGGATCTTCTACGGCCTCATCTTCGGGGTCCTCTCCTACATCGGGTTCGAGACCGCCGCCGTCCTCGGCGAGGAGACCAAGAATCCCCGCCGGGCGATCCCAACCTCGGTCATCGTGGCGGTGCTGTTCGGGATCGTCTTCTACGTCTGGACGACCTATGTGATCGCGATCGGGGTGGGCGTCAACGCGGCCGGCTCCGGCAAGTGGGCGAGCGACCCCACGATCCTGGCCGACCTCGCCAACACCTACGTGGGCGGTGCGTTCCTGATCCTGGTCGATATCGCGGCCATCCTCTCCGCCTTCATCGTTTGCGTGGCCTGCGCGACGGCCGCCGCCCGGACCATGTTCGCCATGGGCCGTGAGGGGGTGCTCCCCCGCTGGTTCGGCCGCACCCACTCGACCTACCAGACCCCGGCCAACGCGACGCTGTTCATCGCCGTGGCGGCGACCGTGTTCGCGGCCCTCGTGGGCTTCTTCTGGAGCTTCGGCCAGGGCCCCTACACGAACTACTACCTCTTCGCGGCCATCGGGGGCGTGGCCGTGACGATCGTCTACGTGGTGCTCTGCGTCGGCGGCATGGCCTGGTTCCGCAAGGCCCACAAGCGGCACAACGTGTTCATCCACGTCCTCATCCCGATCATCGGTGCGGTCATCTTCGCGCTCGGTGTGTACGGCTCGGTCTACTCCGGGGCCGTCCCGCCCTGGCCGTACCGGGTGGTCCCCTACGCCAACCTGGGCTGGATCATCGTCGGCGCCCTGATCCTCTGGTACCTCAAGGCGAGGCAGCCGGAGCGCGTCGGGCAGATCGGCTCGATGCTTGGCGAGGAGGGGGGGGCCGAGGCGGCCGCCGCCCTCGAGTGAGGGGCGGGCGCGCCGGTCGCGCCTGATTCGCTCCCGGCAAGACCCGGATTCCCGGAATCAGCTCCCCCGGGCCGCGGTTCAAGACCGCTGGGCATCCGCGCGTCTTCCCGGCCCGGGCCCTCCTTCACCATGGCACTCGACAGGCATCCCCGCCCGCTCGCGCCCGCTCGCACCGCCCCCTTGCCGGATGGCGCCGGCAGCGGCCCGGTGCCGGCCTGGCAGATCTGGACGGCGATGGTCACCGTGTACGTCGTCTGGGGCTCGACCTACCTGGGGATCAGGATCATGGTCCGGCACCTGCCCGTCCTCGCCTCCGGGTCCGCCCGGTTCGCCGTCGCCGGTCTGATCCTTCTCGTCATCTCCCTTGTCCGCGGCGACCTGACGCGGCCGCCGGCCAGGCGGGAGCTGGCCTCGGCGGCGGCGGTGGGGCTGCTGCTCATCGCGGGCGGCAACGGCGGGGTGATGCTGGCGGAGCAGTCGATGGCGAGCGGCCCGACCGCCCTGCTGATCTCCGTGACGCCGTTCTTCATCGCGATCCTCGGCTTTGCCGTCTATCGGGACCGGCTCAGCTGGCAGGTCTGGGCAGGCCTCCTGGTCGGGCTCGTCGGCCTTGCGGTTCTTCTCGGGCTCACCGGCTCCACTCCTGTCGCCGGCCGCGGCGCGGTCATCGCTCTGGGAGCGGCGGCGTGTTGGGCGGCAGGGTCTACCTACGGGAGCAGGGTCCGCGGTCCGCGCAGCTCGTCGGTCAACTCCGCCGTCCAGATGCTGGCGGGCGGCCTGGCGCTCGGCCTGGCGGCGCTCGTCACCCGGGAGCCGGTGCGTGTGAGCGGTTCCGACGCCTGGCAGGGATTCGCCGCCCTCGGGTACCTGGTCCTCTTCGGCTCCCTGCTCGGGTACACCGCCTACGCGTGGCTTCTCCGCAACGCGCCCATCTCACTGGTCTCCACCTACGCGTACGTCAACCCGGTGGTGGCCGTCACGCTCGGGGTGGCCCTGCTCGGCGAGCCGCTCACCGGTCGCGAACTGTTCGGCGGGGCCGTGATCCTGGCCGCGGTGGCGGTCATCGTGAGCCGGACCCGGGCGAGCTCGCGAGGCTCCCGGCCGCGCCTGGCGGCGCCGGTCGATCGAGGGCCGCCGTGACCTAATCTACTTGCCAGTGCGCATCGGGGTACTCACGGGAGGCGGCGACGCCCCCGGACTCAACGCCGCCATCCGGGCCGTGGGACGCCGTGCCGCCCAGCTCGGCGTCGACGTGAGCGGAGTCCAGAACGGATGGGCGGGGGCCCTCGCCGACGCCGCCATCGCACCTTTGACCGCGGACGTGACGCGCGGCATCCTGCCCCTCGGGGGCACCATCCTGGGAACCTCTCGAACCAACCCTCTCAAGGAGAGGGACGGCATCGCCCGGGTCCGGGAGAACCTCGCCCGCCAGGGCATGGAGGCGCTGGTCGCGATCGGCGGCGACGACACCCTCTCGGTCGCCACCGCGCTGCATGAGAGCGGCTTCCCGGTCGTCGGCGTTCCCAAGACGATCGACAACGATCTCTCGGGGACCGAGTTCTGCATCGGCTTCGACACCGCCGTGGGGGTGGTCGTGGAGGCGCTGGACCGGCTCCACACGACCGCGTCCGCGCACCACCGGGTGATGGTGGTCGAGGTCATGGGGCGGGACACGGGCTGGGTGGGGATGGTCGGAGGCCTGGCCGGCGGCGCCGACCTCATCATCATCCCCGAGTATCCGGTCTCCCTCGAGGAGGTGGTCGGCCATCTGCACCGCCGGCGGGGCGAGGGCAAGGACTTCAGCATCATCGTCGTCTGCGAGGGCGCCCGGATGAGCGGGCTGGCCATGGACGACCCGGCTCCGGCCCAGAGCGTCGTGCGCGACCCCTTCGGCCATCTCCAACTCGCCAAGCGGGGTATCGGGGACGCGCTCAGCCGGAGAATCGAGGCCGAAACCGGCTTCGAGACCCGTGTCACGGTTCTCGGTCACCTGCAGCGGGGAGGCTCGCCGAGCCCGACCGACCGCCTCTGGGCGACGCGCCTGGGCGTGGCCGCGGCCGAGCTGGCGGCCGCCGGCCGGAGCGGCGTCATCCCCGTCCGGCGCAACGGCGAGGTGGCGGTCGTGCCCCTGCCGGAGGTGCTCGCCGAGACGCGCCGGGTGCCCCGCGAGCTGTACGAGCTGGCGGCCGTGTTCGGCTGAGAATTCGGGCTGGACATCCCGGCGCTGTGGTCAATCGGCGGGCCCCTCGACCGCGTCTCGCAGCTCCTGGCAATACTCGCAGCTCGGGTCCGGGGGGTCGCCGTTGCCGTCGTAGTCGGGATGGATGGAGCATGAGAGCTGCTGCACCGGCCCAGGGTAGGTGGTGGCGGGCGGCGTGAGAAGCCAGCCCGTAAAGATCCCGCCCGCTCCTATATTGGTGTGGTGCCGCGCGTGAGGAAGGATCTGCTCGCCACCACCGGGCGCGGGGACGATGGCACCACCGGTCTGCTGGGTGGGAGCCGGATCGGCAAGGACGATGCCCTCATCGAGGCCTACGGGACCGTGGACGAGGCGTCGAGCGCCCTCGGCCTGGCTCGCGCACTGACCGCCGACGCGCGCGTGAGCGAGATCTGCGAGGAACTGCAGAGGGGACTCTACCGGCTTGGCGCCGCACTGGCGACGAGGCCCGGCCGGGAGGGGGCCTTCGGGCGCACCGAGGCCGCCGACGTGGAACGGCTGGAGGCGATCATGGCCGAGCTCGAGGCGCAGGCGCCGATGCCCGACGGCTTCATCCTGCCCGGCGCGACGCCCGCCTCGGCGGCCCTCGATCTCGCCCGCACGGTCACCCGGCGCGCGGAGCGCCGCTCCGTCGGGCTGCGGCGGTCGGGGGCTCTCGGCGACCCCGAGGCGCCTCGGTACCTGAACCGGCTCAGCCTCCTCCTCTTCGTGCTCGGCCGCTTCGAGGAGAGCCGGTCCGGGGTGCCTCCCAAGATGGCGCGCGAACCCGGGTGAGGCCGGGCGGCCGGATCTAGAATTGAGAATCAACTCTCTCATGGTGTACGTGGTCATCGGGGTCGCCGCCAGCCTCCTGGCGGCCTACCTCCTGCTCTGCTGGTTCCTTTACCTCCGGCTCTTCGTGGCTCCCCGTCCGAGCTTCCTCGACGACTTCGCCTTCACCCCCTGGGAGTTCGGCGCCGACTACGAGGAGGTGGACCTCGTCACCACCGACGGGATCTCCTTCGGCGCCTGGTTCTTCCGCCAGCCCGCATCGCGCCAGGCGGTCGTCATCAGCGGCGGCCACAAGGGGCAGCGCCAGAGCGTCCTGGGGATCGCGGTGTCGCTCTGGCGGAAGGGCTTCAATGTCATCGTCTACTCCTACCGGGGGATGCCCGGGAGCGATCGGGCGACCATCACCATGGGCCTCAAGGAGGTGAACGAACTCCAGGCGGCGATCGCCTTCGCCCGGCGCCGGATCCCGAACGCGCGGATCGGCCTTCTCGGCTATTCCATGGGGGCGGCGGTTTCCATGCTCGGAGCCGCCGGGGAGCCCTCGGTGGAGGCGCTGGTGCTGGACAGCCCGTTCGCGGATCTCCGCCAGCTTCTGCGCCAGCACATCCGGCGCGCGACCCTGATGCCGGGGGGACCCTTCGTCCTCCTGATCGGAGCCTGGCTGCGAGCCCGGACCGGGGCCAGGATCGCGGAGTGCGCTCCCATCCTGGCGCTGTCGGCCCTCGAGTCACGGCCGCTCTTCTTCATCCACGGGGGCGCCGACACCGTCGTGCCCGTGCAGCACTCCCGCCGCCTCTACGAGGCCTATCGGGGTCCCCGAGAGATCTGGATCGAGCAGGGCGCGCCCCACACGGGAGCCTACTTCGCCGACCGCGGCCTCTACGTGGAGCGCGTGGCGGGATTCTTCGCGCGTCACCTCGGCCTGGTCCGCACCAGCCCCCTGCGGCTCCTCGAGGAGGGCGAGGTCACCGGCGAGGTCTCCTGAGGGCTTTCGGCCGCGGGGGCGATGAGCTCTGCCCGGAAGGGGTCAGGTGACCTTCGCCGGTATCGTCCAGGCTCCGGGAGTTAACGGGCGCGATTGGCCGGCGTGGCCGGCGTGACTAACCTCGCCAGAGTGTCCAGGTGCTGGGATCGTGCCGACGATGGGCGGCTCCTGCGCGCCCTCCTCGGTCCGGCCTCCACGGCCATCCTGGACAGGCCGCTCGCCGAGCTGCTGGAGGCGGAGCCGGACGGTCTCGCGGCGATGGGGCTCAAGGCGCGCGCCCGCTCGCGGCTGCTCGCCGTGGCCGAGGTGGCGCGCCGGCACCAGCCCTCGGCGCGGCCACCCCCCGCCGTCACCGCGCCGCGACACGCGCTCAGCCACCTGGCCGGCCTGAGAGGACTGGGCAGCGAGGTCCTGGCCGTGCTCCTGCTCGACTCCAGGATGTGCGCCCTGGGACTCACCCGCGTCGCGGAGGGGGCACTGTCGCACGTGACGGCCACCCCCCGAGAGGTCTTCACCCCCGCCCTCCGAGCCGGTGCCAGCGCCCTGGTCATGGCCCACAACCACCCCTCGGGCCAGGCCGAGCCGAGCCCAGAGGACATCGAGTTCACCCGCGTCATGGCCGAGGCCGGCCGGCTGCTGGACGTTCCGGTCATCGACCATCTGGTGGTTGCGCGCCGGGCGTACTTCAGCTTCCGCGAGGGCGGGCTCATGTGAACCGACCGGGGCCGCCGGCGCAGGTCGGGTGTGGGACCGAAATGTGCCCGCCGGCGTATGACAGGACATGCGCAGGCTGCGAGCCGAGAGCCGTCCATATAATCGATCGGTGCCAGAGGTCGGCCACCGGTGAGCGAGGAGGTCGGTCCCGGGCCCGACATCGACGTCGTGGGGAGGGTCACCCAGGCCGTCCTCGCCAACGTCGGCCGCGCGATCGTCGGCAAGCAAGGCGAGATCAAGCTCTGCCTGATCGCGCTTCTCTGCCAGGGCCACTTGCTCATCGAGGACGTGCCCGGCGTCGGCAAGACGATGCTCGCCAAGTCGCTCGCCCGCTCGCTCGACTGCACCTTCCGGCGCATCCAGTTCACCCCCGACCTGCTCCCCTCGGACGTAACCGGAGTCCGCATCTTCAACCAGAAGGTGTCCGAGTTCGAGTTCCGCCCGGGCCCGGTCTTCGCCCAGGTCCTCCTCGCCGACGAGATCAACCGGGCCACTCCCAAGACGCAGTCGGCACTGCTGGAGGCGATGGAGGAGAGACAGGCCACCATCGACGGCGAGACTCATGAGCTGCCGCGGCCATTCCTGGTCATGGCCACCCAGAACCCCATCGAGTACGCGGGCACGTTCCCACTCCCGGAGGCTCAGCTCGACCGCTTCATGATGAAGGTCCGGCTCGGCTACCTCGACGTGAGGCAGGAGGCCATGCTGCTCGGGCGCGAGAAGGTGGAGTCCCCGATGGAGGAGCTGCAGCCGGTCGTCTCCCCCGGCGAGCTCGCCGCCGCCCAGCGCGCGGTCCGCCGCGTCTTCGTCAAGGAGGAGCTCAAGGAATACTCCGCCCGCCTCGTGGACCGCACCCGCAACCACCCCGAGGTGGCGCTGGGAGCCAGCACCCGGGGCACGCTGATGCTCTTCAGGGCCGCACAGGCGAGCGCCGCCATCACCGGCCGCGGTTACGTCGTGCCCGACGACATCAAGGAGCTCGCCGCCACCGTGCTCGCCCACCGGCTGATCCTCCGGCCCAGCGCCGAGGTGCAGGGCCAGACGGCGGCCCGCATCGTCGGCCAGCTGTTGGAGCGGGAGTACGTCCCCCAGCTCGCGTATGAAGCCCAGTAGAGCCCCTGCCGCCCCGGCGAACTAGCAATGGCCAGGGCAGTCATCGCCGCCGGTCTCGGGCTCCTCCTCCTTCTCTCCTACCTGACCGGCATCCGGATCGCATTCGCGTTCACCTACGCCATCGTGATGCTGGTCGTCCTGGCTTGGGCATGGCCCCGTCTCGCTGCCCGCGGGATCGGAATCCAGCGCTCTCTGCAGGCGGGCCGACCCGCTGTCGGGGAGAACTTCATGGAGCTGATCGAGGTCACCAAGTCGGGGCCGGTGCCGGCCCCCTGGGTGGAGGTCATGGACCTGAGCCACATCCACGGCTACCAGGCGGGCCGCATCATCTCCGTCGGTCGCCGGCCGGTCAGCTGGACGGCCCGAGGCGTCTACCGGAGGCGAGGGTGGCAGACGTTCGGCCCCACCGTGCTCCGGGTGGGCGAGCCGTTCGGGCTCTTCACCCGGGAGGTGCGGACGGGGGGACGCAGCCAGGTCCTCGTCTACCCGCGCATCCGCCCTCTACCCGAGGTGCTGCTGCCCACCACCCAGCACGTGGGCGAGGCGACCCGCTATGGAGCCTGGGCGGACTATCCGCCCGAGACCGGGGGGGTCCGCGAGTACGCACCCGGCGATGCCTACGGGCGGATCCACTGGCTGCTGTCGGCCAAG
Organism: Candidatus Dormibacteraceae bacterium; assembly: GCA_050734915.1. GTDB lineage: Bacteria > Chloroflexota > Dormibacteria > Dormibacterales > Dormibacteraceae > JBOHUX01. Next base: position 2,681 of record JBOHUX010000029.1, on the reverse strand, counting down.
CAGGACCGGCTGATGAGCAAGACCTTCGAGCAGCCGCTCACCACCGATCTCTGGATCGCCCTCGATCTCCAGCGCCAGGTCCACCAAGGCGACGGGGAGGAGTCAACGGCTGAGTACGCGATCAGCCTGGCCGCCTCGCTCGTGATGCAGGTCCGGGAGCGGGGAAGGCTGGTGGGACTGATGGCCAACGATCGGCGGGGCACGGTGCTGGAGCCGCACCGGATGGAGCGCGACGAGACCGCGTTGCTCGACTATCTGGCCATCGCCGAGCCCGACGGAGACCTACCACTCGCCCGCGCGCTGGCTTGGGACCGGATCCGGCGCGTGCCCCACCGGGCGTTCGCCGTCATCACGCCCAGCTCGGATCCCTCCTGGATGGGCGCCGTCCAGGGCGCGCGCCAGCGGGGGACGGCGCTGATCGCGTTCTACCTCGATTCGGCGAGCTTCGGGGCGCCCATCCAGCCGCTCACCTTCGACCTCGGCTCGGATGTCGACCTCTACGTGATCCGGCAGGGGGACGATCTCAGCCGCATGATGAGGAGCCGGGATGCAGCTCGCCTCCTCTGAGCGTCGCGGCTGGAACCGGGTTCTGGATCCGCCCCGGGGCTGGGCGGTGTCGGCCGCCCTGGCGCTCCTGATGGTCCTGGCCGTCTCCAGCTCGACGGCGGCGGCTCAGTGGGTGCCGAACTCCGACCAGCTCCGCCCGGTCGCCTTCTTGGGCGCGGTCCTGATGGGCGTGCTGGCGGTGGTCCGGTGGGTGAGGTGGCCGGTGGCGCTGGCGGCGGGCGCCGCGGCGGGGCTGGCGGTCGCCTACCGGGTGTCGGCGCCCCTGATGGGACACGCGCTCCCCGCTGGAACGAGCCCACTCAGCCTGGCCGGCCTGGGCGCCTGGCTGGAGCGGCTGGCCGGCGGCGACTTCAGCGACCCCTCGATCTTCTTGTTCCTCCTCTGCATGCTGGTCTGGCTGGTCGGGGGCTGGCTGCTCTGGGCGACGCTGCGCTGGCGACAGCCACTGCCCGGGCTGGTACCGGCCGCGGCGGCGCTGGCGACCAACATCCTCAACTACCCCACCCAGCAGAGCAGCTATGTCTTCTACTTCATCGTCCTCATGCCCGCCCTCCTCCTCTGGACCAGCTACCGGAGGTCGCTGGAGGCCGCCGAGCGGCGGGAGATGCAGGCCACCGGGGATGCCCGCTGGGACTTCTGGGAAACCGGCGTCGTCGCCACCGCCGCGGTGGTGGTCGCCGGGCTGCTGGCGCCTCCCCTCTCGCTCACCGATCGCACCGTCCAGTTCGAGAGTGGGATGTTCACCGGCTGGGCCGGCCTCGTCGCCGACCTCAACCATGCGGTGCCCGCCGGCGGCGGGGGGCAGAGCCAGGACTCGATCGGGTTCGCGACCGCGGTCAGGCTCGGTGGACGCCTGGCGAGGGCCGGGGGCATCGTCTTCACCTACACCTCGTCCTCTCGGTATCCGGGTCCGCGCTACTTCCGGGGAATCGATCTCTCCGCGCCCTTCGACGGCCGCTGGCAGCGGCCCCGGGACCCCGCGCTCAAGACCCAGCTCGAACACGGGAGCATCCCCTCCTACGCGGAGACCTACCGAGACGAGGTGACCTCGGTCTTCAAGATCGACATGCTGCGGCCGCCGGCCACCGACCCCAGCCTGGTCTTCTATCCGGGGCGGTTTCTGGACGCCAGCCGGGCCACGATCGCCGCCGGCGTTCCCGACGCCAGCGCCGACCCCAGTTTGGCCCCCTTCGAGACCATCGACCAGGTCAAGCTCGCCGGCGCCCCCCGGGGGCGCTACTCGGTGACCGTCGCCTACGCCTACCCGACCGCGAGCCAGCTCGCCGCCGACACCAGCGGCGACCCGGCCTGGATCGCGCCCTACCGGACCATGCCCGGCTCGAACGGCGATGTCGGCTGGGCGGCCGAGGCCAGCCAGCTCCGGGACCTCGCCCGGAGCCTGACCGCGACCGCACCCGACCGCTTCGAGAAGGCAATCGCGATCCAGAACTATCTGCGGGCCTTCACCTACACGCTCAACCCGCCCCAGCCGGCCGCCGGCCAGGACCGGCTCCTGTACTTCCTCAACACCTCCCGGACCGGCTACTGCGAGTACTTCGCCACCGCCATGGGGGACCTGCTTCGCTCGGTCGGCATCCCGGCCCGGCTCGTCAACGGGTACGGGCCCGGCAAGTACGACCACAAGCTCAAGAGGTACGTCGTCCGGGAATCGGACGCCCACACCTGGGTCGAGGTCTACTTCCCCGGCTATGGCTGGATCCCGTTCGAGCCCACCCCCCAGCCGGGATACCCGCCCATCCAGCTCAGGTCGGAGACCGCGGGGACCGTGGGGGCTGGCCAGGCCCATCAGGGCGCGCTCGGCAACGGCCGGGCCGGCGAGACCCACCAGGCCGCCGGCGGCTTCCGGACCGGCCCGGCGCCGCGCGGCTTTGCTCTGGGAGGGCTCGACGGCACCCCCTGGCAGCTCCCCGTCGCCGGTCTCGTCATGCTCCTGCTCGTCGCCTTCCTGCTCGGGGCCCGGTATCTGCGGCCCCGCTCGCCGTCCCGCGCCTGGCTGCGCGCGGTTCGCCTGGCGCGGCTGGCCGGGCTGGCCGGCCAGACCGGAGACACGCCGGCCGAGTTCGGCGCCCGGGCGGCGGCCGAGTTCCCGGAGC
>JBOHUX010000028.1:0-18577 GCA_050734915.1 Candidatus Dormibacteraceae bacterium | reverse complement strand
CGGCCGCCCTCGCTGCCCTCGCCGCCGGCTACCTCTTCGCCTGGCCGGAGCTGCAGGACCGCGCCCAGTTCGGGGTTCTCTCCTTCGGATCGGGGCCGCCGCCGCGAGTTGATTGGTGCGGGCGGCGCTACTTCGCCGGGACCAAGGTGGTCACCTGGCCTGAGATTCTCGCCTTCCCCGACGCGAACCGCCTCACCCGGATCCTGACCACGCCGTCGGGCGAGCCGGTCCTCGCCGCCCCGCTGACCGGCGCCGAGAGGTCACAGGACGGGTCCGCGGCCTGCGCCATGGTCGTGTACGTGCGGCTGGGAGCCGGCCGCTACCTCCCCTACAGCCTCAGCGCAGTCCCCTGACTCACCCGGTATCGACGACGCAGATCGGTGGATCGGGGGCTTCAGCTCAACTCGCCCGGCGGCGCTGTCGGGTCCGGCTCTCCGAGGCGACCTTGGCCACCACCTCGGCCGCCTCCTCGGGCACGCCCACCATCGGACCCTCGCCCGTGAGGTCTACGATCCCGGCCTCGGACCACGCGTAGCGACCCTCGAGAACCCGTTGCGCGATCCGGTAGTTGAAGTCGTCCTCGTTGTGCCAGAGGTCGTGGAAGAGGCGGTCCACGCGCCGCCGCGCACCCCGGCAGAAGACGTCGGCCAGCTCGGCGGCGCCGCCGCCGTGCTCGGGGTCGGTCTCGATCAGCATCTGGGCCCGCACGCAGGCGGCGCTGATCGCGAACAGCTCGGCGCCGACGTCGACGATCCGGCCCAGGAATGCCTGCTTGCGCTCCAGATGCGCCTGCCAGCGCGACATCCCGTAGAAGGTCGAACGCGCGAGCTTGCGGGAGGCGCGCTCGGCGAAGCGCAGATGGGTGGCGAGGCGGCCGAACTCGTCGAAGGCAGTCGGCACCTGCCCTCTGCCCACGGTCAGGCCGGGGAACCAGCGTGAGTAGAAGCCGGCCGCCTTCACCGCCGCCCGGGCCCGGTCCGGCATCTCGACCTTGGGGTCGAGCATCCCCGCCGCCACCTCGAGGTGCCGGTCCACCGCCTCGCGCGCGATGAAGAGCTTCATGATCTCGGTCGAGCCCTCGAAGATGCGGGCGATGCGCAGATCGCGAAGGATCATCTCGGCCGGAATCGGCCGCTCCCCTCGGGCCTTGAGGGAGGCGGCGGTCTCGAAGCCCCGGCCGCCCCGGATCTGGACCATCTCGTCGGCCACCGTCCAGGCCATCTCCGAGCTGAAGAGCTTGGCCAGCGCCGCCTCGATCCGGATGTCATTCCTCTCCTCGTCCGCCAGCCCGCCGGCCAGCTCCGTGACCGCCTCGATCGCGAAGGTGACGCCGGCCATGAAGGCGAGCTTCTGCGCGATGGCCTCGTGCTTGCCGATCGGCTTGCCCCACTGGACGCGCTCGTTCGACCACTCCCGGGAGATGGCGAGCGATGCCTTGGCGGCGGCAGCCGCGGTGGCGGGTAGCGAGAGACGGCCGGTGTTGAGGGTGACGAGCGCGATCTTCAGCCCCCGGCCCTCGCCCCCGATCAGGTTCTCGGCCGGGACGCGCACATCCTCGAACTTGCTGACGCCGTTCTCGATACCCCGGATGCCCATGAACTCGTTGCGGCGCAGCACCGTCACGCCGGGCGCGCTCGCCTCGACCACGAAAGCGCTGATGCCGCCCCGGTGGCCCTCGGAAGCCGGCACCGCCGCCATCACCACGAGCAGGTCGGCGATGACCCCGTTGGTCGTCCAGAGCTTGAGGCCGTTCAGGATGTAGGCGGAGCCGTCCTCGACCGGGGTCGCGGTCGCGCTCATTCGGGCGGGATCGCTGCCCACGTCCGGTTCGGTGAGGAGGAACGCGCTGATCTCCCCCGCGGCCAGCCGGGGCAGGAACCGCTTCTTCTGCTCCTCGGTGCCGAAGAGCTTGAGCGGCTGCGGGACCCCGATCGATTGGTGGGCGCTGAGCAGGGCGCCCAGGGACGAGTGGGCGGACGCCGCCAGCTCCAGGGCGCGGTTGTAATAGACCTGCGAGAGGCCGAGGCCGCCGTATTCCTCCGGGATCTTCATTCCGAAGCAGCCCAGCCGCCGGAGCCCGGCGATCACGCTGTCCGGGATCTTGGCGTCGCGCTCGATCCTGAGAAAGTCGACCTCCGCCCCGAGGAAGGCGGCCAGCTCGGCAAGGAAGGGGTCGCCCTTGGCGCACTGCTCCTCGGTGACCCGCGGGTGGGGATGGATGAGGTCGATCCGGAGTCGGCCCATGAACAGCTCCTTGCCGAAGCTGGGGCGTGTCCACTCGCTCTCCCGGGCTGCCTCCGCGACCTCGCGGGACTTCTCCTCGGTGACGGTCTGGCTGCTCACGATTGAAATCCTACACGAACTGATTGCGTGTATAGAGACATCAACGCTGTATTGAGAATAGCATTGAAAGCCTCGATTTAGCGCCGCTGCCACGCGGCGGCGGCGCCCGATCGGACGCCATGATATCGTATAGCAATGCTATCACCAGGGCGCCGCGAAGGCTGCCGCCGGGCGGGTCCGAAGGAGATCGGGGGATGAAGGACGGTGCTCTGCTCGGGCTGCGCCTGGTGCTGGGCGGCCTGCTCGCCGGCCACGGTGCGCAGAAGCTCTTCGGGTGGTTCGGCGGTGGTGGCCGGGCGGGCACCGAGAAGATGCTCGGCGCCCTCGGCATCAGCCCCCCGGCGGCGTGGGCGCCGGTGGTCGCGGCGACCGAGCTGGGGGGCGGGCTCCTCACCATCCTCGGCCTCGCCTCGCCGGCGGGTCCGATCGCGATCATGGCCCCGATGGCGGGTCCGATCGCGATCATGGCCCCGATGGCGGTCGCCACCGGCCGCGCCCATTGGGGCAAGCCGATCTGGGCCAGCAAGGGTGGTCCTGAGCTTCCGATCACCAATATCGCCATCGGGGGCACGCTCGCCATCCTCGGTCCCGGACGCGCGTCGCTGGACCGGATGCTGGGGGTCAGGATGCCGCTGCGCCTGACGGTGGCGCTGGCGGGCGCCACGGGTGCCGGGGTCGCCTATGTGTTGACCAGGCGCCCGGCCCCGGCCACCACCACCATGAGTGCCCCGGCAGCAGCCGAGCAGCACAGGCAGCCCACGCCGTCCTGATCCGGGACCACAGGCCGCTCCACATCCGCCATGCTTGGTCGGATGGCAGCCGGTCTCCTGATCGGATTCGTGCTGGGCGCGGTGGTGGGCGCCGCCCTGGCTTCGATCCTGCTCCGGCGGCGGTACCCCACCACCGAGCTGAACCGTCCGGCGGCCGGCGACATCCCACTCGCCACCTTGGCGCCGCCGGACCCGGTCCGAGGCCCGGGCGAGCTGAGCGCGGGCAGCGCCCGGCTGACCGAGGAGCTGGAACGGCGCTACCAGGGGCGGCGCGCCACCGGCAGCTCGGAACCCTCCGGCAAGGGCGCGCCCAAGCCCGGGCCTGAGCCCGGCCCCGGACCAGGAGGCGCCGGCACCGGACGGTCCTGATCTGGCCCGGGCCTCCCCGTCAGGTCGAGGGGTGGCAGCTCCGCGGAGGACGCGGCGGCCGGAAGATGGGCCAGGGGCCTCCCGACACCCGCAGGTAGTGGTCATCGCGCAGATCCCACCGCCAGCCCCGGGCGTCATCTGAGAGGATGACCAGGGCCGCGCAGTCGCGGGCGAGCGCGGCATGGATCTGGCGAGGTCCCTCGTGGAGGGTCCAGAACGCCGAGTTGAGGCCGATGTAGGCCGTGGCCGGGCGCAGGCCGCTCTCGATGTACAGCCAGGGGCGGTCTCCCAGCACCAGCAGGGTGTGGGCGCCACTCGCCGCGGCCAGCCTCCGCAGAGCCGCCACGTCCGCCTCGCGCGGCTCCTTGGGACCTGGGAAGCCGTCCACGTAGGTGGACCATGGCTCCCGCCCCGAGACGTAGGCGGCCCAGTTGCCGTAGTAGCCGGGCAGTTGCCGGAAGGCGAAGTTGTGGAGGAGGGGGCTGGGCGCCGTGGTCGAGCTCATGAGCGCTGTCTGCCGGGCGGGGAGGATGAGCGCCGCCTCGGCCGCGACAAGGACTCCCGCCACCGCCGCCGGGGCGGCCAGCCAGCGCCAGCGAATCTGCACGGCCAGGACGGCCGCCAGCACCGCCAGGGGCGGGATCACCTCGTGGACGTAGTGGGTCAGCTCGCGGGGCGTGAGGCTGGCGCCCACCAGACTGGCCGGCAGCCAGACCGAGAGCAGCCGCGCCTGGCTCGAGCGGCTTCGGGCGAGCCCGATCAGGCTCGCCGCGCCCAGCGCCCCGAGCCGGGCATAGAGGGGGTTCAGGGTGCCTCGGTTGGCCCAGAGCAGGTAGGCATGGTCGGACGGCATCACCACCCTCTGGTAGGAGGCCAGCGAGCCCTGGAGGGCGAGCGCCAGCGCGGCCGTGCCGAGCACGGCCAGGATTCCCAGGCCGGTCAGCGCCACGCGGGCGGGGCGCCCGCCGCGGACGGAGAGCAGCGCCACCAGCAGCGCCAGGCCGTCGAACGCGAACGAGGGCCGGATGAGCAGCGCGGCGCCCAGGAGGGCACCGGAGGCGAGGCTCGCGGGCCGGCCCCCCTTCAGCGCCAGGAGCAGGGCGGCCAGGAAGAACGGCAGCGCCGCCATCTCGACATTGAGGAGGTCGCCGTCCAGGGTCGGCAGTGACATCGCCAGCGCCGTGAGCCCGCCGGCCAGCAGCGCGGGCCGCAGCCCCGCCACGCGTCGCGCCACCTCGAAGGTGAGCAGCGCGGCCGCCATCACCGCCGCCGTGGTCGCCAGCTGGACGACGTAGTGATGCTCGCCGGCGCCCAGCGCGAGCAGTCCCCGGTAGATCCAGTAGATGCCGGGTGGGCTGTTGTCGTACACGCGGGCGTAGAGCGGCATGCCCTTGGACAGCGCCCAAGCGATGCTGGAGAAGAAGCCCTCATCCGAGTACCAGCGCGGCTCGGTGAGCGTCGGGAGCCGGATCACCACCACGCCGGCGGCCAGCCCCAGACGTGCCCAGGCGATCGCCCGGGGCCGGCTCGGCACCCTGCCGCTCAGGCCAGGCTCTCCAGCCATGCCTGGTGGAGCGCCTCGTAGCGGCCGCCGGAGCGTCGCAGGGAATCGGGGGGGCCGTCCTCGATGATGCGGCCATCGTCGATGACGAGGACCCGGTCGGCGATCTCCACGGTCGAAAGCCGGTGGGCGATGATGATCGCCGTGCGTCCGGCCAGCAGGCGCCTCAGCGCGCGCTGCACCAGCCGCTCGCTGGGGAGATCCAGCGAGGAGGTCGCCTCGTCCAGGATCAGCACCCTCGGGTCGGCCAGGAAGGCGCGGGCGAAGGCGACCAGCTGGCGCTGGCCCGAGGAGAGGCGGACGCCCCGCCGGCGGACGTCGGTCCGGTAGCCGTTGGGAAGGGCGCTGACGAAGTCGTGCGCGCCCACCGCGCGGGCGGCCCCCTCGACCTCCTCGCGCGAGGCGGTCGGACGCCCGACGGCGATGTTGTCGAACACGTCGCCGCTGAAGAGGAAGGTCTCCTGCGTCACCACCGCCACCGCGCGCCGCAGCTCCGCCTCCGAGAGGTCTCGCAGATCGACGCCGTCCAGGGTCACGCGGCCGGCGCCGGGATCGTAGAAGCGGGAGATCAGCCGGGCCATCGTCGACTTGCCGGCCCCGGTCCTGCCCACCATCGCCACCACCTGCCCGGCGGGGATCGAGAGCGAGACCTCGTGAAGGATGGGCCGGTCCGCGTACGCGAATGTCACCTCCTCGAAGCCCACCGCGCCCCGGGGCTCGGGCAGCGGCACCGGCCGCGCGGGGGCCGGCACGGTGGGCTCCTCCTCGAGCACCCCGGAGACCTTCTCCAGCGCCGCGGCCGCGGCCTGGAAGAGGTTGTAGAACTGGCTCAGGTCCTGGACGGGGCCGAAGAACTGGCGCACGTAGAGGACGAACGCGGTCAGCGTGCCGACTGTCAGCGACCCCCGGGTGACGAGCAGCCCGCCCGCCAGGAGCACGGCCGTGGTGGCGACGCGGCCGAGCAGGTTGATGCCGGGCCCGAACCGCGAGCTGAGGCTGTTGGACCACGTGTTGGCCTCCCGGTAGCGGCCGTTGACGTCCTCGAAGATCTCCTGGTTCCGCCTCTCGCGGCGGAAGGCCTGGACGGCCCGGATGCCGCTCAGCGACTCCGTGTAGTGAACGATGACTAGGGCGATCGCCTGCCGGACGGCGCGATAGGAGCGCTCGGATTGCCGGCGGAACCACTGCGTCAGGAGGACCACGAGCGGGAAGGCGAGGAGGGTCGTCAGGCCCAGCCGCAGGTCGAGCGCGAGCAGCACGGCCGCGATCGCGACGACCATGATGACGCTGGTCACGAGCGTGGTGAGGCCGGTGTTGAGAAGCTCCGACAGCGCGTCGATGTCGCTCGTCAGGCGGGAGATGATCCGGCCCGAGGTGTAGCGCTCGTAGAAGCTGAGGCTCAGCTCCTGCACGTGGACGAAGAGCCGGCGCCGGAGCTCGAGGAGGACACTCTGGCCCACCTGGCCCGAGATCATGAGGAAGCCGTAGTTGGCCGCGGCGCCGATCCCGCCGACGGCGGCGACCACCACCACCAGCACCTCGACCACGGTCAGGTCGGCGGGAACGGGGGTGAGGCCGCGATCGATGGCGATCTTGACCAGATAGGGGATGGTGAGCGTGGCCGCGGTCCGGACCAGTATCAGGAGGCAGGCCAGGGCCACCGGCCGCCGGTGGGGGCGGACCAGCGAGCCGAGCAGCCGCCGGCTTCGCTCGCGGAGCAGGCCCGACATGCTGGCCGTGACGTCGTCGATCTCCTCGGCGGCCACCCCGCGCCAGGAATCGGCCCGCGACTGGACGCTCAACTGGCGGCCTCCTCCACCTCGGCCGAGAGCAGGTCGCTGTAGAGCCGGTTGCTGCGCAGGAGCTCGGAGTGGGTCCCGACCGCCGCGATGGCGCCCCCCTCGAGCAGCGCGACCCGGTCCGCCAGCGCCAGCGTCGAGGGGCGGTGGACGACCAGGATCGCGGTGACGCCCCCGAGCACGCTCTCCAGCGCCGCCTCGATGGTCGCCTCGGTGTGCACGTCCACCGAGGAGAGAGGGTCGTCGAGGATGAGGACCCGGGGCGTCCCCAGCACGGCGCGGGCCAGTGCCAGCCGCTGACGCTGGCCGCCGGAGAGCGTGTAGCCCTGCTCGCCCACCCGCGTCTCCAGCCCCCAGGGCAGATCCCAGACGAAGTCCGCCTGCGCCACCTCGATGGCGCTCTTGAGCTCCCGATCCGATACCACCGGCCGCCCCATGACCAGGTTCTCGTGGACGCTGGCCGAGAACAGGATGGGATCCTCGAAGGCGAAGCCGATCTGGGCCCGCAGCGAGCCCAGCGTCAGATCGCGGAGGTCGTGGCCGTCGAGCGTGATCGCGCCCTCGGTGACGTCGTAGAGCCGCGCCACCAGAGACGACAGGGTGGTCTTGCCGGAGCCGGTCCGGCCCACCACCGCCAGGGTCTCGCCAGGCTCGATCTCGAGATCGACTCCGCGCAGGATCCACTCTTGGGAGGACGGGTAGCGAAAGCCCGCCCCCGCGAAGGCGACGCGGCCCCGGCTGCTTGACAGCACGTGCGCGTGGGGCCGGTCGGCGATCTCCGGCCGCGATTCGAAGACCTCCACCAGCCGGTCGGCGGCGGTCTCCGCCTCCTGGCCCATCGACAGGATCCAGCCCAGGTCCTCGAGGGGCCAGACCAGCATGTAGAGAAACGAGATGAGGGCAACCAGGCCCCCGATGCTGAGGGCGCCGTGGACGACGGCGACGCCGCCGAGCATCAGCACCAGGGCGAGGTTGAAGCTGGGCACCAGCGTCAGCAGGGTCCAGAGCCGGGCCCGGACCCGGACCGCGCTCAGGTTGTGGTCGCGAAGGCCCTCCGCCTCCCTCATGAAGCGGGCGATCATCCGGCCACCGTGGCCGAAGGCCTTGATGATGCGGACTCCGGTGGCCGCCTCCTCGACGACCGTGGTGAGGTCGCCGATCTGGTCCTGGACGTGGCGCGAGATGACGCGGTACTCGTGGAAGAACGAGCGGCTGAACCAGATCACCGGCACGCTGGAGAGCGCGGTGATGATCCCCAGCCAGAGGTCGAGCCGGAAGATCATCGCCAGCACGACCACGTACATGGCGACCATGTAGAGCGTGTAGACCATGCCGAAGCCGACGAACCGGCGAATCGTGTTGATGTCCGCGACCGCGCGTGAGAGGAGCTGGCCCGACTGCCAGTTGTCGTGGAAGGAGACCTGCAGGCTCTGCAGGTGGGCGTAGAAGTCGTTCCGGATGTCGGTCTCCATCCGGAAGCTGGCCACGCCTGAGTAGTTCCGCCGGAGGTAGGTGAGCGCGAACTCGACCAGCCCGAGGGCGATCAGCAGCAGGGCGTAGCCGGGCAGCTGGCCGGGACGGTCGTGCCGGACCGGGCCGTCGATGATGGCCGCGATCACCAGTGGGATCACCGTCTGGGCGCCCAGCGCGCCGAGCGCGCCGAGCGCGGTCACCACGACCATGGGCGTGTAGGGACGCAGGTAGGAAAGGAACTTCCTCAACGCCAGCGTGCCCACGGCTAGATTTTCAGGGGCTCGTCTGCGCTCGGTCGGCGGCTGGTTTCCGGGGCACGTGCAATCATGGCGGTGGTGGGGACAGATGAGTTTACCCCCGCCCGCGGGCGTGCCCCGAGGTGTGCCCGGCCGTGCGCGTTCGAGATCCCATTCGCCCGTTTCTCGCGTTGCACGTTGCATGGACGATGAGCGGCGTCACCCACCCCGCCTGCCGGCCCGACCTCGGGGACCGAGGTGGAGGTAGCCGGGTTGCCGAAGGCGGGGCGGAGCGCCCGCTCGCGGTCCCGGCTGGCGCTGGGGCCGGTCGTCGCCGTCGCGATCGCGGCGGCGGTCTTCGCCGATGGTCCCGCCCGAGCGCATCCCCGGCCGCTCGCGACCCGGCCGGCGCCGATGCCCGCCGCGGGCCCGGTTCCGGCGCCGGGGCGTCTGCTGGCCGCCCAGATGGCGGCGCGCGAGCAGAGCAGCCGGCTCCACGGGTGGCTCTGGCAGACGCTGCTGCCCGCCCACCGGCTGGTCGTTTTCTACGGCGACCCGGCCTCCCCGGAGATGGGGGTCCTGGGCGCCTCGCCCCCAGCCGTCATGCTCGCCCGGCTGCGCCAGCAGGCCACCGTCTATGAGGGGCTGGACCCTCGCCACCCGGTGGTGCCGGCGCTCGACATCGTGGACCCCGTCGCCCAGCCGTACCCGATGCGGGACGGGACCTACGCGGCAGCCATCCCCGACGCGCAGATCGGCGCCCTCGTGGACCTGGCCCGCCGCCAGCACGTGCTGCTCTTCTTCGACCTTCAGATCGGGCGCGGCTCGGTCGCCGCGCAGGTCGATCGGCTGTGGCCCTGGATCATCCAGCCGGGAATCGACATCGCCCTCGACCCCGAATTCGACATGGCACCGGGCGAGGTGCCGGGAGTCGAGTTCGGCCGCATGATGGCGGCCGAGATCAACGCTGTTTCCGACCGGCTCTCGACATTGGTGGCCACCGGCAACCTCCCCCCCAAGGTCCTGATCGTCCACCAGTTCCGGCCCGACGTCCTCCCCGACCGCTCCCGGATCGAGGTCCTCCCCGGCGTCCAACTGGTCATCTGCGCGGACGGGGTCGGTCCCCCCGGCCCCAAGGCGGGCGGCTACGAGATGTACGACGACCCCTCGGTCCAGTATCCGGGGATCAAGCTCTTCTACCGATCCGACCACCCGCTGATGACGGAGCGGCAGGTGGTCTCGCTGGCGCCGTCGCCGCTTCTGATCATGTACCAGTAGGGATCAGCAGCTCCCCTGGAGCCACTCCTCGGCGGTGAGGGCGAAGATCCGGTGGTCCTCCCAGGTGCCATTGATCCGGAGATAGCGCTCGGCGAGGCCCTCGTCCCGGAACCCGAGCTTTTCGAGCACCCGCAGCGAGGCCCGGTTGGCCGGCATCACGGCCGCCTGAACGCGATGCAGCCGGAGCTCGCCGAAGGCGGCGCCAAGGGCCAGTCGGCCCGCTTCGGTAGCCACGCCGCGCCCGTTCAGATCCTGGCTGACGAGGTAGCCCAGGAAGGCGCTCTGGAAGGCCCCCCGGACTACCTCGTCGAGCGCCACCCGGCCCGCCAGCCGGTCGCCGTGCCAGATGCCGAAGTGGTACCCACGGTCCTCGTCCCAGAGAGCGGCCGAGCGGCGCACGTCCGCGAGTTGGGCGGCGGCGGTGAAGTAGGACTCCTCCCGCCGCGGCTCCCAGCCTTCGAGAACGACGCGGTTGCGAAGCCGCATCTCGAGCAGAGCCGGGGCGTCGCCGGGCTCCAGGCGCCGGATGGAGATCACGGCGGCGTTCCGGTCAGCGGTGGAGAGGGCGCTGGAGCAGGGTGATGTCCATCCAGCGGTCGAACTTGAACGCCGCGTCTGCCAGCGTGCCGACGATCTCGAACCCCAGCCTCGTGTGCAGGCTCAGTCCGGCCGTGTTGTCCGACGCCACCGAGGCGACGATGGTCCGACATTCCTCGAGGTCGCGAGCCGCGTCGATGAGGCTGGACAGGAGCCGGTGCCCGAGCCCCCGGCCGTGATGGACGGGATCCACGTAGACGAGATCTTCCACCACGTCGAAGCCCCGCTGCCGCCAGGGCAGCAGCCGCCCCCAGCCGATGACCCCGTCCTCGTCGGCGACGAGGAGCACGTTGTGGCGGATGTGGTCGTCCCACCAGCTCTGAGCCTCCTCAGTGGACAGGGGCTCGGCGTCGATGGTGGCGAAGGTCTGGTTGACGGCCCAGTTGTAGATGCCCGCGATGGAGGGGAGGTCAGCCAGGGTCGCCGGGCGGATGGTGGCGGCGCCGCTTGCGGTGCTCATCGCAACAGTCAAGCACGGAATCCCGCCCTCCGACCCGCCGGGGGCTCGTTGCCAGGCCACCTCGGGTAGCCCGCACGGGAATGTAGCCGGTGCCCGGCGCGGTTGCAAATTTTGAGAGGACATGCTCCATCCCAAGCATCGGCTGACCATCGACTACTGCGTCCCTTGAGACTTCCTGGACGAGGCCGTCCGTGCGGCGGCCGAGATACTCGGGGGCTGGGCGCCAGTGATCGGAGAGACGATCTTGCGGCCCGTCTCGCACGGCCGCTTCGAGATCGAGCTCGACGGTAGGCGCGTCTTCGACAAGGCGGTGACCGGACGCTTTCCCGACGGTGGCGAGCTGATCCGGCTGCTGGCTGCCGATCTCGGCTCTCCCCCGCCCTGGCGCAGTTGAGGTGGATCTGCGGCGGACCGGCGGCCGGGGCCAAGGTCCGGCGCCAGCGCGCAGGCGCCGGTGACGATGCCTCGCTTGCGAGCGGCTCCCGGCGGCTCCCCGCCGGCGCCGGATCCGAGTGCGCCCCCGACCTCGGTCCCCTCCTCGACCGCTCGACCACCGGCGTCTGAGCGAGTCCGGGCCGGGGGGAGGGTCGCCTCCCGGGCGGGTCCCCGTGGACCATGATGGGGGTCGTGCCCGTCCCCGCTCCCGGCGGCCACCCGGCCGGGCTCTGCGCCGACTGCCGCCACGCGCGGGCGGTGAGGGGGGCCCGCTCGAGCTTCCTCCGGTGCGCGCGCTCCGCCTCCGATCCGTCGTTTCCCCGCTATCCGCCCCTCCCCGTTCTCGTCTGCCGAGGGCACGAGGTGGGCGGGCCGGCCGGAGGGGAAAGGGCGGGACGCTGAGTGCGGGAGCCACGGACGACCGTCCTCGAGCGCCTCGCGACCGAGGTCTTCGACCTGCTCGTGATCGGCGCCGGGATCGTTGGCAGCCGGGTCGCGTACGAGGCGTCGCGGGTGGGCATGCGCGTGGCGCTGGTGGACGCCGGCGACTTCGGGGGGGCCACCTCGAGCGCATCGTCGAAGCTGGTGCACGGGGGCCTTCGCTACCTGGGCATGGGAGATCACGCGCTGGTCCGCGAATCCCTCCAGGAGCGCCACGCGCTGATGACCGCGGTGGCGCCCCATCTGGTCCGGCGGCTCCGCTTCGTGGTGCCCCTCTACCGGGGAGGGCCGCTGCCCGCCGGCGAGGTCGGCGCCGGGGTGCTCGCCTACGCCGCGCTCTCGGGACGGGGCGAGACCCGCCCCCGCTACCTCTCCGGGCGCGGGGCCCGGCGCTGGGTACCCCGGCTGCGCACCGACCGCCTCTGGTTCTGTGTCAGCTACGTGGACGGCCAGACCAACGACAGCCGCCTGGTGCTCGCCACCGTGATCGGGGCCGCCCGGATGGGAGCCGCGGCTCTCAACCACGCGCCCGTCGTGGCTCTCGAGGCGGCCGCGGGACAGATCGAGGCCACCCTCGAACCGGCGCTGGAGGGGCGCCGGATCCGGGTGCGGGCTCGCCGCGCGGTCAACGCCGCCGGGCCCTGGGTCGATCCCGTCCGGCGACTGGAGGACCCCGCCTGCGAGCCGATCGCCCGTCTCAGCAAGGGCGTCCACCTCCTGCTGCCGGGGGAGCCGGGCTGGGAGGCGGCTCTCACGATTCTGGTCGATGAGAGCCGGGTCACCTTCGCACTCCCCTGGGAGGGGATGCTGCTGCTCGGCACCACCGACACCGAGTACGAGGGGGATCCGGCCGATGTCTCGGTGACCCCCGCGGACACCGTGCAAGTGCTCGGCGAGGCGGCGCTGGCGGCGCCGGCCGACATCCTGCGCCCCGAGCGCGTGCGGTTCAGCTTCGCCGGCCTGCGCGTGCTACCGATCGGGGGTGGCGACACCGCGAGGGCGCCCCGGGAGCACCTGGTCGCGACCGGACCGATGCGCATGGTGTCGGTCGCCGGTGGCAAGCTCACCACCCACCGCCGGATCGCCGTCGACGTCCTGGCGCGGATCGACGATCCCCGGCTGGCGCGTCTCGAGCCCGCTCTCCAGCCGCTTCCCGGCGCCGGCCCCAAGCCGCCCCGGCCGGCGGAGCTCGACCCCATCACGTTCGACCATCTCACCCACCTCTACGGCGCGGAGGCCGGCGAGCTGATCGCCGACCGCGATCGGTTCCCGAAGGCGCTCGAACGGATCCACCCGGACGGCCCCGACGTCTGGGCGCAGGCGTACCGGGCGATCGAGCGCGAGGGCGCGATCACCGCCGAGGACATCCTGCGCCGGCGCACCACCCTCAGCGTCCGGGGACTGGCGACCGCCGGCGTGCGCCTGGCCCTGGCGGAGCTGGCGCCGGGCCGCCGATGACCGCGCCCGCGATCGGGCTCATGCTCGTCGGCTGCCTCTACGGGGTCGTCTCCGGATTCAACGACGGCGGCAACCTGCTGGCCGTCTTCACCGCCGGACGCGTGATCAACCCGCGGTCGGCACTGCTGCTGCTCCTGCTGGTGCCGGTGGGCGCCGTTCTGGTCGGCGGTGCCGTGGCCCGCACGGTGGGGGCGGGCGTGATCGACCTCCGGGGCCAGGGCGCGCTCGGCTTCACGCTCATCACACTGATCTCGGTTGCCGTCGTGCTGCTCTCCTGGCGGGCGCGGATCCCGACCAGCATGACGCTCGCCTTGGTGGGGGCGATGCTGGGCTGGGTGGCGGTCGGCGGAGCCGGAGCCGGGGTGCGCTGGGCGGGCGCGGGCCGGGTCGTGATCGGCATGCCGGTCTCGGTCCTGGCGGGTGGCGTGCTCGCGCTGGCCGTCTACCGGACGGTCAGGCGGCTCCTGGGCCGCATCTCGAACGCCCTCGTGCTGGGGCTCGCCCGCAGCCAGTTCCTGACCGCCGCGCTGCAGGCGTTCGCCTACGGCGCCAACGACCTCGGCAAGGCGGTGAGCCTGATCGCGGTGGCGCGGGCGCTGCCCGCTCCCGGCCTGCCGATAACATTCGACGGTGCCCTTCCGATCGGGGCGGCCTTCGTCAGCTTCGCGCTCGGAACCCTCTTCGGCGGCTGGTCGCTGGCGCGCCGGATCGGCCTCGGCGTCTTCCGCCTGCGGCCCATGCAGGCGGCGTCGGCTCAGCTCGGTGCCGGCGTCGTGGTGACGGCGCTGGCGCTGTTCGGCGCGCCGGTCAGCACCACCCAGACCATCGACGGCAGCCTGGTCGGGGTCGGCGTCGGTGTGCGCGCCTCGGCCGTGCGGTGGAACCTGGTCCGGGAGATGGCCGCCAGCTGGCTGGTGACCCTCCCGGCCGCGCTCGCCGCGGCGGCCCTGATCCACGGTGCCCTGCGCCTGGTCGGGGCCGGCTGAGATGAGCCTCCGGCGCACTCTGTGGGCTCTGCTGAAGTCCAACGACCGTCGCTTCGTTGAGCTGCTCGGCGACCAGGCCGGCCTCTGCGTCCGCGCTCTCGAGCTGCTGGAGGAGTACGGGCGCCAGAGCGGGGCCCGCGACGAGGTGCTGGCCGCCGTCAAGGAGGTGGAGCGGGAAGGGGACGAGGCGCGCCGGATCCTGATCGACGAGCTCATCCACACGTACGCGACGCCCTTCGACCGCGAGGATCTCTTCGCGCTCTCGCGGACCGTGGACGACATCCTCGACGCCGCCAACGAGACCGCCGTCGAGATGTCCATGTATCGCATCCCCCCACCCGAGAGCCTGCGCCCGATGGCGGCGGTCCTGCTCGACGGAGCCCACCACATCCAGCTCGCCGTCCGCGACCTGCTCGATCACCCCCAGGTGGCGGCCGAGCATGCGATCCGGGCCAAGCGGTCGGAGAACCGGATCGACGCCCAGTATCACGAGGCGGTCGCGGCGCTCTTCGAGAGCGGCCGTGAGACGAGCGAGATCCTCAAGGTGCGGGAGATCTACCGGCATCTCAAGAACTCGGCCGACCGGATCGACCAGGCCGCCGACCAGATCTCGATCATCGTCATCAAGCGCTCCTGAGCACGGCGCGTCCTCGCGAGCTGCGATGAGGGTCACCATAAGAGCGCGATGAGGGTCACCATCTGCGACGTCGGCCCCCGCGACGGCCTCCAGAACGAGGCCGCCACCCTCACGCCCGGCCTCCGCGCCGCGCTGGGCGACCGGCTGGCGGCGGCCGGGCTCCCCAAGGTCGAGGCGGCCAGCTTCGTCAGGCCCACCCTCGTCCCTCAGATGGCCGGCGCCGAAGAGGTGATGGCCACCCTGCGGCGGCAGGCGGGCACGGTGTTCGCCGGGCTGGTCCTCAACGAGCGCGGATACGAACGGGCGCTGGCGGCCGGCGTGGACGAGGTTCACTACTCGTTCCCGGTCACCGACACGTTCGCCCGGCGAAATCAGAACTCGAGCGTCGACGCCTCGATCGCCGTCTCCCACCGGCTCATCGAGCGCGCCCGCCAGGACCGGATGCCGATCGCCGTCACGCTCAGCGTCTGCTTCGGCTGCCCCTTCGAGGGCCTTGTCGCGCCGGGGCAGGTCCTCCGCGTCGTCGAACGGGTGATGGAACATCCCCCCGACGAGGTTTGCCTGGCCGACACGATCGGGGTCGGGGTTCCCGGCCAGGTCCGCCAGCTGATCGCCGGCACGCTGGCGCTCGGTGCCCGGGCCGCCTGCCACTTCCATGACACCCGCAACACCGGGATCGCCAACGCGCTCGCCGCCGTGGAGGCGGGCGCGCTCTCCCTCGACGCCTCCGTGGGGGGCACCGGCGGCTGCCCCTTCGCGCCCCGGGCGACGGGCAACATCGCCACCGAGGACCTCGTCTACATGCTCCATGGAATGGGCGTCGAGACCGGGATCGACCTGGCCGGGGTCATCGACTGCGCGGGCTGGCTCTCCGAACAGCTGGGCAGGGAACTGCCGGGACGGGTCTGGCGGGCGGGCGGCTTCGCTCCCGTCGCCGGATAGTCCGGTGGCGCGGTCCCGGCGCCGGCGCCGCTACAGTTGGGGGTGAGATGGGGGAATCGGTGATCGTGGCCGGTGCCCGCACGCCGATCGGACGTTTCGGCGGCGGCCTCCGGGATCTGGCCGCCGTCAGCCTTGGCGCCGTCGCCATCAGGGCCGCCATCGATCGCGCGCGGCTGGACGGCGAGCAGGTCGACTACGTGATCATGGGCCAGGTCCTCCAGGCGGGGGCCGGCCAGATCACCGCCCGACAGGCGGCCATCGAGGCAGGCGTCCCTCGGGAGGTGCCCGCCATCACCATCAACAAGGTCTGCCTTTCCGGGCTGAACGCCATCGCCATGGCCGACCAGCTCATCCGTGCCGGCGAGGTGGAGGTGGTGATCGCGGGCGGCATGGAGTCGATGTCGCAGGCGCCTTATCTGATCCCCAACGCACGCTGGGGCGCCCGGATGGGGAATGCGGAGCTGGTCGACTCGATGGTCCACGACGGCCTCTGGTCCACATTCACCGACCAGCACATGGGCGACAGCTCGGATGACGTCAACCGCGAGCTGGAGATCACGCGCGAGGAGCAGGACGCCTGGGCCGCGCGCTCCCACCGGCGGGCGCACCAGGGCTGGGAGTCGGGCGCCCTCGCCGAGGAGGTGGCGCCCGTCACCGTCCCCCAGCGGCGGGGCGAGCCGGTCGTCATCGCGCACGACGAGGGCATCCGCCCGGAGACGACCGAGGCCTCGCTGGCGCGGTTGCGGCCGGCCTTCCAGGCGGAGGGCACGATCACCGCCGGCAACGCCTCCCAGGTCTCGGACGGTGCCTGCGCGGTGGTGGTGATGTCGAAGGCGAGGGCCGCGCGGCTCGGCCGGGAGCCGCTCGCGGAGATCGTCTCCCACGGCATGAGCGCGGAGCGGTACGCGTGGCTGCACACGGTCCCCGCGCTGGCGCTGGGCCGGGCGCTGGAGAAGGCCCATCTGGGGGCCGGCGACCTCGACCTGGTCGAGATCAACGAGGCGTTCGCCTCGGTGGCCCTCAACTCGACCCGGATGCTGGGCCTGGACGAGGAGCGGGTGAACGTGAACGGCGGCGCGGTCGCGCTCGGCCACCCGATCGGAGCCAGTGGCGCCCGCCTGGTCCTCACCCTCGCCTGCGAGATGCGCCGGCGGGGCGCCGCCCTGGGCGCGGCCGCGCTCTGCGGCGGCGGCGGCCAGGGGGACGCGCTCGTCATCCGGCGCGGCGGGGCGCCGGCCGCTTCCGATCCAGGAGGGGCTTGATGAAGGTGCTGTTCGTCGCCGGGTTCGGACCCATCGTCGCCGACGTCGAGGATTCGCGCCGGCTGTACGGCGAGACGCTCGGGCTTCCTCTGGAGGCGGAGGGCGACTACTCGTACACCGGCGCTCTCGAGGGGGTCCGGCACTTCGCCCTCTGGCCTCTCAGCCAGGCCGCCGAATCCTCCTTCGGAACCTCGGTCTGGCCCGCCGACGTGCCCGTGCCCCAGGCCTGGATCGAGTTCGACGTCGAGGACATCGAGGTCGCCGGCAGAGAGCTCCGGGAGTCCGGCTACCAGTTGCTGGTCGCGGCCCGGCGGGAGCCCTGGGGCCAGGTGGTGACCCGGCTCCTCAGCCCCGAGGGACTGCTGGTGGGCGTGACCGTGACGCCCTCGATGCGCGAGGGCGCGGGCGCCGAACCGCCCGCCTGACCCCGGCTGGGCCGGTGGCGCCCGGCTCCGGTCAGAGCCAGCCCTTCTCCTGGGCCAGGTGGGCCGCCTCCGCCCGGTTGCGAGCACCCAGCTTCTGGATCGCCGCCGAGAGGTGATTGCGGACGGTTCCCTCCGACAGGTGGAGGCTGCCCGCCAGCTCCGCCACACTGGCGCCCTCCTGGGCCGCCACCAGGACCTCCCGCTCGCGGTCGGAGAGCGGGCTGGCCCCCTCGCTGAGCGCGGCCGCGGCCAGGTCGCCGTCCACCACCCGCTCCCCGCGCACAACCCGGCGGATCGCCTCCGCCAGCTGGTGGACCGGCGCGTCCTTGAGGAGGAAGCCGGTCGCCCCGCTCTCCAGCGCCCGGCGGAGATAGCCGGGCCGCCCGAAGGTGGTCAGCATCAGCGTCCGGCAGCCGGGCAGCCGGTCGCGCAGCTGCGCCGCGGCCGCGAGCCCGTCCAGCCCCGCCATCTCGATGTCGAGGAGCGCCACCTCGGGCTGGGAGGCGAGAGCAGCCGCCAGGACCTGGTCGCCGCGTTCCGCCTCGGCCACCACCTCGATGTCCGGCTCCAGGCTGAGCAGTGCGGCGAGCGCTCCCCGCACCAGCGACTGGTCCTCCGCGAGCAGGACCCGGATCATGCCCCGCCCGCGACGGTGACGAGGAGGCGGAAGCCACCCTCGGGCAGCCTCCCCGCCTCCAGCCTCCCGCCCCGGGCGGCCACCCGCTCGGAGAGCCCCTCGAGACCGGTGCCGGGGTCGTCCGAGGCGGGCCCGGCGCCATCGTCGATGATCTCGATCCCGGCCGCCCCTGACTCCCGGAAGATCCGGATCCGGCAGATCCGCGCGCGGCTGTGGCGGATGACGTTAGTCGCGCCCTCGCGCACCGTCCAGGCGAGGAGCGGCTCGGCGCCGGGGGGCAGCGGCTCCGTGCCCTCCTCCAGTTCGAGTGCGATCCCGGCCGCGACGAGCGCCCGGCGGGCTCCCTGCAGCTCGGCCGCGAGGGTCGGCTGCCGGTAGCCGCTGACCGCCTCCCGGACCTCCTTGAGTGCCTCCCGGGAGACCCGTTCGATGTCTTTCACCTCCGCCTCCGCCCGCTCCGGCGCGGTC
>JBOHUX010000027.1:0-18677 GCA_050734915.1 Candidatus Dormibacteraceae bacterium | reverse complement strand
CCGCCCCCGGGGGCGGTCCGGGAGGCGGCGGCGACGCCCTCCCTCCCGTTCGGCCTGCCTAGAATCTTGCCGATGGCCCAGGCTCTCCTCATCCTCAAGCCCGACGCCGGCCACCGGCTGGCGGTGCGATCCGCGGTCGCGGCCTGGCTGGCCGGCCAGGAGGCCTCGCTCGGGGCCAGGCTGGAGGCGCTGACGTGGTTCCAGCCGAGCACCGAGCTGATCGAGGCCCACTACGACTTCCTGCGCGGGCGCCCGTTCTTCCCATGGCTCGTCGACTTCATGACGGCGCTGCCGGTCCTCGTCGGCCGCGTGGCGGCCGAGCCGGCCATGCTGGAGACGCTCCGGTACGAGCTCGGTGAGACGTTCGTCCAGAAGGCGCGGCCGGGCTCTCTCCGCGAGCGATACGGGATCTACGCCGGCGTCAACTGCCTGCATCTCTCCGACTCGCCGGAGAGCGGGGAGCGCGAGATCGGGATCTGGTCCCGGCACGTCGGTCTGGACCGGCATGAGACGGACCTGGACGGAGGCGGGGGTCGGCCCGACCACACCTTCCACCTCCGCTCGCTGGCGTCGCAGATCGCGGCCGGAGAGCACGCCGAGCTGGCGAAGCTGGAGACCAAGCGGCTGCTGAAGGAGGAGAGCGGGCTCGAGGGCACCCGGCTGGAGGCCCTCTGCCGGGTCATCCTGGGAGCCTTCTCCTAGCGACGGCGCGCCCTCGGCGCCTGGAGGGGCGGCGGCTCGCGGACGGTCTTCACCACCACCGTGCTGTTGAAGAGCTCGGAGTTGGGAACGATCACCAGCTCGCCCTGCTCACCCCGCAGGTAGGTGACCCGCGCCTTGACCTCCGTCACCGTCCCCGCGCTGTCCCCGAACTGGATCACGTCCCCCACCTTGATGTCCTTCTCGAAGAGGATGTAGAAGCCGGAGACGTAGTTCTTCATCAGATCCTGAACGCCCAGTCCGGTCACCAACGTCGCCGTCAGCACACCGATGAGCGCCACGTTCTCCGCCCTGAGCCCGATCGCGAGGGCGACGAAGGCACCGAGGGCGATGAAGCCGAAGTAGAGGACCCGCGTGCCCAGCAGGACCGCCCCGGTCCGCGACTGGCGCCGCTCCAGGAACCCGTCGGCGAGGCGGCGCAGGAGCTGGGCGGCGAGCAGGAACGCGGCGAAGACCGCCACCGCCTCGACGAACGCCTGCCAGTCCATCTTCACGGCCGGTATTGTCGCCCGACCGCGGCGTCAGTGGCTCCGAGGAGCCACGCTCCTAGCCGCTCGCCTGGGAGCCGGGCCCCTCGCCCTCGGGGGCGCCGTGGTCCGAGGCCGCCTCACCCTCGGCGGCCGGGGCCGCCTCGCCGCTGACCTCCTCCTCCTCGGCGGCCGCCAGCTCGCGCCGGGCGGCGATCTTGACCACCACGTCCTCGGGATCGCTGAGCACGGTGATGTTGTCAGCGACGTGGAGGTCGGAAACCCGCAGCACCGACTCCGTGTGGTCGAGCCCGGACATGTCCGCCTCGATCGAATCCGGGATGTCGCCGGGGAGACACTCGACCCGCAGCGCGTGGATGCCGGGGATCGCGTCGCCATCCCCGAGCCTGACCGCCGGCGACTCGCCGGTGAGGATGATGGGGACCTCCGCGTGCAGCCTCTCCTTGAGATCGACCCGATAGAGGTCGACATGGATCGGCCCCACCCGGCGGGGGTGGTTCTGGACCTCGCGGACGAGCACCTTCTGGGCGCGCCCGCCCTCGATCACGAGGTCCAGGAGGTGGGTCCTGCCCGCGCGGGCGAAGACGCGCTCGAACTCGTGCCGGTCGAGCATCAGCGCGGACGCGTCGGCGCGGTGGCCGTAGACGACCGCCGGCAGCTTGCCCTCGGCACGCAGGCGGCGCAGGTGCTTGCCCTGCACCTCCCGGTTCTCTGCCTTCAACCTCAACGGCGTGGTGGGACTCATGGATGGGGGAGATCCGTATCATAGCCGACGATCCCACCACGGTCCTCGCGGCGGGGCCGGCGCCGGCGTCAGGTTGGGCGCCGTTCGGAACCAATCCCCCGCCGGAGCCGTTGTCGCTTGGGGGAAGCATGAAGAAGTCACGGAGGCGGCGCGCGGTCGTCCTCGGCTCGTCCGGGGTGCTCGCCGCGGGCGCGGTCTTCATCGGCGCCTACGGGGGTCAGGCCTTCCAGGCCTCCGGGCAGTACGACGCCGCCCGCGGCCGGCTCCACGCCGAGCTCCGCCAGGCCGCCGGCGCCGGCTACACCCCGGCCGAGCTGGCGCCCGTCGCGACCCGGGACCAGCAGTTGGAGGCGGCCCAGGCGCCGCTGTGGGTCGTCGACCAGCCCGGCTTCTACCAGCGGCTGGCAGCCGAACTGGCCCAGCTCCGGACCAGCCTTCGGGGGGCGGAGTCGGCGGCCCTCCAGAACGTCCGCCAGCAGTCGCTTGACACGCTTTTGAAGACCCAGGCGCAGGTCGGCGACGCGGCCACGGTGGGCGTCGACGCATCCGACCTGGCGCCGCTCCAGTCCCAGCTCCACACGCTGCAGTCGGCCGAGGGCGCGGCCGTCCTCCCCCGCGATTTCCGCGCCGTGACCGCCCAGGCCGAGACGCTTCTGAGCAACGCGGCCGCGCTGGCGAAGGCCCAGGAGGCGGTCGTGGCCGCCCTCGAGGCCTCCGCCCAGCAGCTGATGGCCCAGAAGGGGGGCAGCGTGGCGGCCGTCCAGCAGGCCGGCCGGCTGGCTCTGGCCGGAGGCCGGAACGACGCCTCGATCGCGGCCTACATGAGATTCACCGGCTTCACGCACGCGGTCGATTCGCTCGAGCGCTATGGGGCCCTGCTCACCGCGACCGATCCTCACCAGGTCGCCCTGGCGGCGGCGGGCGCTATTCACTACAGCCAGACGATCCACCAGCAGATGGTCGCCGACATGCCCGCCCACGCGATCGTCGTCGACTACACCGCCCAGCATCTGTGGGCCTACGCGGGCGCCGACCTGGTCGTCAACACGCCTGTCACGACCGGCCGGCCTCAGCTGCCGACCGACCTGGGCCGGATGCGCGTCCTCGCCAAGAACTCACCCTGGACGATGAGGTCGCCCTGGCCCAAGACCTCGCAGTGGTACTACCCGCCGACGGTGGTGCAGATGGTCCTCTGGTTCACCGACACCGGTGAGGGCCTGCACGACGCCAGCTGGGAGTACCCCTCCCAGTACGGCCCCGGCTCACAGTTCGGGCCCGCCGCCAGCCACGGCTGCATCCACCTCCCGGGGCAGGCCGAAACAGTCCTCTTCAACTGGGCGCCGATCGGGACGCCGGTGGTCGTCTTCCCAGGCGACGGCACGACGGTGGCCAACCAGCTCTCGCAGATCACGGTGGACGCCGCCGGGCAGCCGCTGACCGGGCCCAAGGGGGCTTGACCCGCCGGCGAGCCCGTACCTCAGCCTGCGGCCGCGAACCGCGTCTCGAGCCACTCCACGATCTCCTGGAGCGGCGTGCCCGGGGTGAAGATCTCTGCCACACCGAGCCGCTTCAGCTCGGCGGCGTCATCGGCGGGGATGATGCCGCCCCCGAAGACCACGATGTCCTCGGCCCGGCGCTCCCTCAGAACCTCCATCACCCGCGGGAAGAGGGTCATGTGGGCCCCGGAGTGCAAGGAGAGCCCGATCACCTGCGCATCCTCCTGGAGGGCGGCGTCGACGACCATCTCCGGGGTCTGGCGCAGCCCGGTGTAGATCACCTCGTATCCGGCGTCCCGGAGCGCTCGGGCGACCACCTTGACGCCGCGATCATGGCCGTCGAGGCCGACCTTGGCGAGGACGATCCGGAGCGGCCTGACCCTCGTGGTGGCGGGCGTGGGGGCTGGCATCCTGGTCCCTACGATTATGGCCCCCGCCGCCATACTGGGGAAGTTGACATCAGAGGTGACAGGTTTTATACATAGCAGACAATGACTCTGCTAGCGACGCCAATCCTGGCGCAGACCATCTCAATCCAGCTCGACCTGCACACGATCATCGTCTGGGTCATCGTGGGCCTCGTGGCCGGCTTCCTGGCCAGCCGGGTGATGCTGGGCCACAGCCTGGGCTTCCTGGCCGACATCGTGGTCGGCATCATCGGCGCCGTGGTGGGCGGCTTCCTGGCGGACTACTTCGGCGTCCACGTCACCATCGTGGGCCACCCGATCATCAGCCAGATCATCATCGCCTTCCTGGGCGCTCTCATCCTCCTCCTGCTGCTCCGGTTGGTGGGGCTGGGTCGCGGGACCAAGCGCCGCCGGGCGATCTGAGGGCCCTCCGCAAGGGGGGCCGCGGCTCGGATCGGCCTGGAAAGCGGGGCCGCGCCCAGATCGTCTGATCCCAGAGATCCCGCGGGGACCGACACGCTAGATGGCGGCCTTCTCCGTGTAGAGCCCGAACACCTCGACCAGCGTGCCCATGATCTCGCCCTCGGTCGCATAGGCGCGGACCGCCTCGAGGATGAAGGGCATCATGTTCTCGGTGCCCTCGGCGGCCTTGCGGAGCCGCTCCAGCGCCCGGCCCCAGGCGGCCTGGTCGCGTCGCGCCCGGACCTCGCGCACGCGGTCCGCCTGCTCTGTCTCCAGCTGGGGACTGATCCGGAGGATGTCGATCGGCGCCTCCTCGTCGGTCTCGAACCGGTTGACCCCGACCACGATCCGGCGCTTGGCCTCCAGCTCCTGCTGGTATCGGAAGCTGGCGTCCGCGATCTCGCTCTGGAAGAAGCCCGCCTCGATGGCGGGGATCACGCCCCCCAGCGCCTCGATGCGGCGGAAGTAGGCTTCCGCCTGCTCCTCCATCTCCCGGGTCAGCCGCTCGACCAGGTACGACCCGCCGAGCGGGTCCACCGCGCTGGCGACCCCCGTCTCGTAGGCGATCACCTGCTGGGTGCGGAGCGCGATCCTGGCCGCCTTGTCGGTGGGCAGGGCGAGGACCTCGTCCATGGCGTTGGTGTGCAGCGACTGGGTGCCCCCCATGACGGCCGCCAGCGCCTCCAGCGCCGTGCGGGCGATGTTGACCTCCGGCTGCTGACCGGTCAGCGAGACGCCGGCGGTCTGGGTGTGGAAGCGGAGCTTCCAGGACCGCTCGTCGCGGGCCCCGTACCGCTCGCGCATGTGGCGGGCCCAGATCCGGCGCGCCGCCCTGAACTTGGCGATCTCCTCGAAGAAGTCGATGTGCGCGTCGAAGAAGAACGAGAGCCGGGGGGTGAAGTCGTCCACCTTCATGCCGCGCTCGAGACAGGCGTCCACGTAGGCGAAGCCATCGGCGAGGGTGAAGGCGAGCTCCTGGGCGGCCGTCGAGCCCGCCTCGCGGATGTGGTAACCGGAGACCGAGACGGTGTTCCAGCGGGGGGCCTCCCGGGCGCAGTACTCGATCGAATCGACGACCAGGCGCATCGAGGGGCCGGGCGGGAAGATGTACTCCTTCTGGGCGATGTACTCCTTCAGGATGTCGTTCTGGAGCGTGCCCGAGACCATGTTCGCGGGGACGCCCTGCTTCTCCGCCACCACCACGTACATGGCGAGCAGGATGGCGGCCGGCGAGTTGATGGTCATCGAGGTGGTGATGCGGTCGAGGGGGATGCCCTCGAAGAGCGTCTCCATGTCGGCCAGGGAGTCGATGGCGACCCCGCAGTGGCCGATCTCGCCCCGGCTGGTCGGGGCGTCGGAGTCCTGGCCCATGAGGGTGGGCATGTCGAAGGCGACCGAAAGCCCGGTCTGGCCGTTGGCGAGGAGGTACCGGTAGCGCCGGTTGGTCTCCTCCGCGGTCGCGAAGCCGGAGAACTGGCGCATCGTCCAAAGGCGCCCCCGGTAGCCGCTGGCGTGGATCCCGCGCGTGTAGGGAAACTGGCCCGGGAGCTCCTCTGCGATCCCGGCCACGTCGTCGCCCGTGTAGAGCGGCTGGACCGGGATCCCCGAGATGGTGGAGGTCTCGAGATCGTCATCGCGCAGGGGGGCGGACTCGTATGCGTCGCGCCATGCGTGCTGCGCCCGCGCCCGCTCCGGGAGCTTCATCCTTCCTATTAAAGCCCCTGCCGACCGGGCTCCGACCGTGCCGGCCGGGGTACCAGGTCGGCGCCCTGGCGGGTCAGGATCTCCTCCGCAGCCGCGTAGGGGATCCGCTCCGCGAGCAGCCGCGAGCTGAGTGCAGGATCCTCGTCGAGCAGGCGGCGGGCCTCCTGGCGGGCCCACTCCCCGACCAGGTCGGCGGCCTCGTCCTTGAGGCGGCGCTCGGCACGGGCCGTGCCCTCTCCACTCGACTGCAGGTGCCGGCGGTGGCGCTGGACGGCGTCCCAGAGCTCCTCGACCCCCGCCCCGGAGGATGCCGCGGTGGCGACGATCGGGGGTCGCCAGGCCAGCTTCGGCCCCATGTTGAGCATGCTTCTGATCTCGGCCGCGGTCCGCTGGGCGCCGGGCAGGTCGGCCTTGTTGACCGCGAAGACGTCGGCGACCTCCATGATGCCGGCCTTGATCATCTGCACCCCGTCCCCCAGGCCGGGCGTCATCACGACGACGGTGGTGTCGGCGACGGCGGCCACCTCCAGCTCCGACTGGCCGACGCCGACCGTTTCCAGGAGCGCGTGGTCGAAGCCGAAGGCGCCCAGCAGCCGGATCGCCTCCCGGCTCGCCACCGAGAGGCCACCCAGATGTCCGCGGGCACCCATGCTGCGGATGAAGACGTCGGGGTCGAGGGCGTGGCGCTGCATCCGGATGCGGTCGCCGAGCAGCGCACCGCCCGAGTAGGGGGAATTGGGGTCGACGGCGATCACCCCCACCCTCTCACCGCCCTTGCGCAAGAGGTCGATGAGGCGGTCGCCGAGCATCGACTTGCCGGTGCCGGGAGCACCGGTGAAGCCGGTCACGTAGGGACGCCGGAGACGGTCGCCGAGCGACTCCAGGAGCCCGCGCACGGCGGGGTCCCGGCGCTCGACCATGGTGATCGCCCGGGCCAGCCCGCGCACGTCGCCGGCGCGGAACCGACCCGGCACCTCCGGGCTCACCCCGACTGGCCGAGCCAGCCGAGACCGAATTGGGTGCCGAGCACGACCACGACGCCGGCGGGCACGCCCGCCGTGCTGGCGGGGGTCGCGACGGTGCCTCCGAAGTACGAGGCGAGCCACTGGGCGGTGGCGAGGTCCTTGCCGCCGGAGTAGTCGTACACGACGGTCGTGTTGACGTGGGGGGCCCGGCCCGGCTTCTGCACGTTGAATCCGAGCTCGCCGAGGATCTTGCTGACGTTGTCCTGGAGGCCGTAGTCAGTCCAGGTCGCCTCCTGGACGGTCACCGGGGCCCACTGCTTGAGCACGCTCTGAGGGACGAACTGGTCGGCGAAGAAGTGCCGGATCGTCCTGTAGCTGGGATCGATGGGGCAGAGCCGGTACGTGTCCACCGGGCCGCACGGACCGGGCTGGTTGCTGTACTGCGCAAGGAGGTCCTGGTTGGTGAGGGCAAGGTGGACGATGTGGCTGGCGGGCAGGTGGCCGCCGAAGCTGTAGATCGCCTGCAGGTCGGAGACGCTGACGTCGGTCCGGATGTTGTTCTGGATCGCGGTCATGACGTCGAACAGCTTGGTGACGCCCCCCACCGAGAGCGCCTTCTGCTTGATGGCGGCGATGATCATCTGCTGGCGCTGGGCGCGGCCGAAGTCGCTGGCCTGGGCGGGGTTGTCGGCGTGCCGGGAGCGGGCCAGCTCCAGAGCCCGCTCCCCGTTGAGGCTCTGCGTGCCGGCCGGGAAGTAGATCCCGGCGGTCGGGCTGGGGCACGTGTACCGAGGGTCGTCGGCGGGCACGCCGTGATTGAGATAGCCGTCGTGATAGTTGGGGTAGTGGCAGTCGTGGAGGGGCTGGTCCAGGTGGACGGAGACGCCGCCGAGGGCGTTGACCACGTCCCGGAACGCCTGGAAGTTGACCGCCACATAGCCGTCGAACTGGAGGCCGGTGACCTGGCCGACCATCTTCTCGGCCAGGTGCCCGCCTCCGTCCCGGCCCGAGTACTGGGGCAGCTTGGCGCCCCAGACGTTGTCCTGGCTGCCGATCTCGAAGGCGGCGTTGATCTTGTCCTGGTGAGACTGGCCCTGGGGCCCGTAGACGATGTTGACCCAGAGATCCCGGGGGATGGAGGCGAGCGAGACCCGGCCCGTCGCGGGGTCGAGGGTGGCGGCCATGATCGAGTCGGTCAGGTAGGGGGCGTCGTTCTGGGAGCCGGCGTAGCCGAGCAGGAGGAGATGCACTTGCTGGCCGTGCTGCAGCTTCCACGCGATCGAGCCGGGCGCCGCGGAGGCCATCCCCGGGAATATGGACAGAGGGTTGGCGACGTGGCCGGTCACCTTGCTCAGGAAGCCCTCGATGCGCACCGCCGCCAGGCTCACCAGGAGCACCCCCACGAGCACCACGGCGAGCCCGGCCATGGCCGGAACAGAGTGGGTCAGCCGGTTGGCGAGGCTGTACCGGGAACGCCGGGCCCTCAGCCTGGCTTTCGACATGCGCGGGTCATTCTAATGGCGGGGTCCACAATCATTTGAACGCGGCAACCGCCGGTTCGGTCTCACCACCGCGGTCGGGCGCACAAGTGCCGGCTAGGACCTCCAGAGTTGGAGGAGAGCCGTGCCATAGCCCACAAGGATCAGCAGCCAGACGGCCGTCGCCACCACTGACAATACGCGGCCGGCGGCGGCCAGCGCCCGGAACGGCCCCGGTGGCGTCCGCTCGCGGGCGGCGCCGGCGAGAAAGAACGCGATCGGGCCCAGGAGGATGCCGGCGACGGGGATCGCGAGCAGGCCCAGCCCCACCGCGATCACCGCCAGCACCGGGCCCCCGACCTGCCGCGCAAGAGCCATCAGAGCCTCTTATCGAAGCAGCGCCCGGGCGATCACCATCCGCTGGATCTGATTGGTACCCTCGTAGATCTGGGTGATCTTGGCATCGCGCATCATCCTCTCGACGGGATAGTCCTGGATGTAACCGTAGCCCCCCAGCGCCTGAACCGCGTCGGTGGTCACCCGCATCGCCATGTCCGAGGCAAACAGCTTCGCCATGGCGGCGATCTTGGTCAGATCGGCCGCCTTCTCATCCACCGAGGTCGCCGCCTGGTAGACGAGGTGGCGGGCGGCCTCGATCTGGGTACCCATGTCGGCGAGCATGAACTGGAGCCCCTGGAAGGCCGCGATCGGCTGCCCGAACTGCTTGCGCTCCTTCGCGTAGCGGACCGCGTAGTCGAACGCGCCCTCGGCGATCCCCAGCGCCTGGGCGCCGATGCCGGGCCGCGAGCGGTCGAGCACGGCGAGGGCCAGCTTGAAGCCCTGCCCCTCCTCCCCCAGCCGGTTGCCGGCCGGGACCCGGACGTCCTCGAATGCGATCTGGGCCGTGGGTGAGCCCCGGATGCCGAGCTTGTGCTCCAGCTTGACCACCTGCCAGGGGCTCTGTTCCCGCTCCAGCACGAAGGCGCTGATCCCGCGCGACCCCGCGTCCGGGTCGGTGATCGCGAACACGACCATCTGGTCGGCGACGCTGCCGTTGGTGATGAAGATCTTGGCGCCGTTGATGACGTACTCCTCGCCATGCCGCCGTGCCCGCGTCGTCATCCCGGCCGCATCGGACCCCGAGCCCGGCTCTGAGAGCGCGTAGCAGGCCAGCTGCTCGCCGCTCGCCAGGGGCGGGCAGAGCCGCCGCTTCTGCTCCTCGGTGCCCGCGAGGAGGATCGGGTAGGACCCCAGCGCCTGGACGGCCAGGATCAGGCTCGAGGTGGCGCAGGCCTTGGCGATCTCCTCGACCCCCATGCAGATGGTGCGGCTGGAGCCGCTGACGCCCCCGTACTCCTCGGGGAAGGGGATGCCCAGGATCCCGTTCTCGGCGAACAGGTGCTGGATGTCGGCCGGGTACTCCATCCGCTCGTCGATCTCCGCCGCCCGCGGTGCCACCCGGTCCGCGACCAGCTCCCGGATGGTGTCGCGGATGGCGACCTGCTCCTCCGTGAAGGTGACGCTCATCAGAGCAGCGATTATCCCGTAACCGGCTCTGCCGTCCGGGGCGGATCGACCTCGCCCGGCGCCGTGCCGGCCAGGGCGCCGAGCTGGACGCCGATCAGCGCCCAGAAGGCGAGGGCCTGGTCGTTCTTGAAGTAGGGCACGTCGACCAGGCCGTGGACCAAGAAGGCGACCAGGACGCCGAGGAACCCGATGCTCAGGGCGCGCACCCAGGGCTCCCGCCGGAGCCCGCCCAGGCACTCCCGGACCAGCCCTCCGCACAGCCAGAGGAAGCCGGCCAGCCCGATCAGCCCGGTCTCGCTCCAGAAGTTCAGCACTATGTTGTGGGGATAGATCAGGTCCTCGTGGTAGGTGGGCACCCGGTAGGGGGCGACGGAGGTCCGGAAACCCGAGAGACCGCCCCCGAACAGGGGCCGGTGGCCGAGCATGTCGAGCGAGGATCTCCAGAGCGACTCCCGGAGACTGATCGTGTTGTCCCGGCTGTGAAAGTTGAACTCGACCAGGATCCGATGCCGCGCCTTGGGGACGCCGAGCCCGAGCACCAGCGCACCGGCGACGAGGACGCCGATCATCCGCCACCGCCAGGGGTGGAACATGCCCGCGAAGACGGCCACCGCGATCAGCGCCGCCCACCCCGCGCGAGAGAAGCTGAGGACGATCGCGAGCCCGGCGACGGCGGCGAACACCCCGCCCGCGAGCCGCTCGCGCCGATCATCGCTGAAGAGCAGGACGGGGATCGCCACCGCCACCAGGGGGCCCAGGAAGAGGGGCACCGCATTGGCGCTGTCGTAGATCTCGACAGGTGGGGTGACGACGCTGAAGTGGTGCGTCGCCAGCGCGTGCACCGAGTTGACGATGTTCACGACCGCCACCACCAGCCCCCCGACGCCGAGGCCGGCCAGTACTACCCGCCCCCGCGCGCGGGTCCGGGCCAGCCCGATGATCACCAGCCCCGCCAGCGCGGGCTCGATGAAGTAGGCCTTCCAGATCCCCGCCGCCGCCCGGTGGCTGGGCGCGAACCAGACGTCGATGGTCGCCCCGGCCAGGAAGACCAGCGCGGGAAGGGTGAGCGGGTTGCGGAGGGGCAGCCGGCCCCGGAGCGCCGCCAGCCCGAGGATGATGGCGGTCACCAGGAGGACCTCCAGCATGTCGCTGGGGAGGCCTCCGACGTGGAACCGCACGACGTACGACGGGCTGGCCGCCAGCGCGACGAACATCGCCCCCAGGGCGACCCGCTCCAGCCACAGCTGGCCCTTGGAGCTGAGGGCCGGCTCCGTGAACGCCTTGTCGATCACGAGGGGCTCAGCAGGTGTCTGGCGATCACGACCCTCTGAATCTGGTTCGACCCCTCGTAGATCTGGGTCGCCTTCACGTCCCGCAGGTGCCGCTCGAAGGGATGGTCGGTCAGGCAGCCATGGCCGCCCGCCAGTAGCAGGGCGTCGCCGGCGATCTCCATGGCGACGTCGGTGGTGAAGAGCTTGGCCATCGACGCCGCGGCGGTGAAGGGCACCCCGCCGCCGCACAGGCGGGCGGCATGGTAGGTCATCAGGCGCGCCGCCTCCAGCTTGGTCGCCATGTCGGCGAGCGCAAAGCCCACACCCTCGAAGTCCGCCACCGGGTGCCCGAACCCCCCCTGTTCCCTCGTGTGGGAGACCGCCTCCTCGAGGGCGGCGGAGGCGATCCCGAGCGCCTGAGCGGAGATCCCGATGCGCCCCGAGTCGAGCGCGCGCATGGCGACCCGGAAGCCGCCGCCCTCCTCCCCCAGCATCGCCGACGCCGGCACCACCACCTCCTCCAGCACCAGCTCCCCCGTCGCAGAGCCGTTGAGCCCCATCTTCTTGAAGATCTGGCCCACCCTCACCCCCGGTGCGTCGGCGGGGACCAGGAAGGCGCTGATCCCCCGCGCGCTCGGATCCTCGTTGGTGCGAGCGAACACGATGTAGAGGCCGGCCCGGCCGATGTTGGTGATGAAGACCTTGGTGCCGGTGATCGTGTACTCGTCGCCGCGCCGACGCGCGGAGGTCTCGAGCGCCGCGGCGTCGGAGCCGGAGGACGGCTCGGTCAGAGCGAAGGCGCCGAGCACCTCACCGGTGGCGAGCCGGGGCAGCCAGGCCTTCTTCTGCGCGTCGGTCCCGAACAAGAGGATCGGCTCGCAGGCGACCGAGTTGTGCACGTCCACGATCACCGCGGTGCTGGCGCAGGCCCCCGCCAGCTCCTCGACGCAGATGACGAAGGCGAGGTGGTCCAGCCCCGCCCCGCCGTACTCGGCGGGGATCAGGACACCCATCAGGTTCCGCTCGCCGGCGCCCGCGATTGCCTCCTCCGGGAAGCGATGCTCGCGATCCACCTCGGCCGCCTGGGGCTTGACCACGGACCGGGCGAAGTCCCGAACGGCCGCGCGCAACTCGGCGTGGCCGGCTCCCGGGGTCGTGTCCATCAGCGACTTACAATAGTTCGCCGGCCGTTGATCTCGCGAAGGCGCCCCTCTGAGGCAGCCTTCCCGGTTGCACGCTGGTGGGGGCCATGGAAGAGAGCAGATACACGGAGGGCACGACCGTCGGGAGTGGCCGCGACATCATCGGCGTCCGCCGCGATCAGATCGATCACATCATCGAGACGGGCGTCCAGATCATCGCCCGCGCCAAGGGCGACAAGATCCTGCCGGAGACCATCACGGGCACCACGGCGGCGCTCATGGTCACCATCGCGGGCTACGCCGACCCGCTCTCCGAGGGGCAGTGGCGCGAGCTCTCAGGAGTCGTGGGCGGGCTCATGCAGGACAGGAACTACCCCGACCTCTCCCGTCTCCGGGCGCTGATCGGCGCCGAGCAATTCGCGACCGTGGTCCGGAACGTCGGCTACCAGCACTTCATCCGGCGGCTCGATGACGGCCGCTGGGTCTGCACCATGAAGCCCAAGCTGGAAGACGTCCCCGACGAGTAGCGCCGGCAGCGGCCGCCAGCAAGATGGCGGGGGCGGCATCCGTTAATCCACTGCCAGATGGACTCACATCGACGGGCGGTGCCGGCTTGGCTGCTTCGGGCCTTCGGGCAGGTTCGCCCGGGCGCCTCCGGGCCGCAACCGCCGCCCGTGCGCCGCGCCGCGGCCGGACCAGAACCGGCACCGTCTGGCACCCGGTGCCGCTGGCCCGACTGCCCCAAGGCCGCCTCCTGGCGCTGCGGCTACCGGGACGGGACGGGCAGGCGCTGCGACTACTGGTGCGACGAACACCTGGAGCGCGATGGCGACCACACCTGGTGCCGCCGGCATTCCAACACCATTCGCCGCCTCTCGGCGAGGGCGGGGACGATCTACGAGATCAAGTCCGTCGCCCAGCTGGACGACCGCGGCCCCAACCTCGTCGCCAGCCTGGCCGAGGAGCTGGGCCCGGAGGTGAGGGCCATGCTCATCCGGTACTACGGAGAGATGGCAGGCCATCAGATCGTGTCCGATCCGGCGATCCGGGAGAGCAGGACCACCAAGCCGGCTCCCGGATCACAGGAGGGCGACGGCCACGCCGCCGACCAACTCCGGGAAGAGAGTGGGTGGCAGATCGGATGGGGCGCTTGCACGAGCCAGGGGTATGTCTGGCGGGCCTCTCTGCGCGTCACCCGGCAGGAGCCGCCCGTCGTTCAGCTGGTGATCAACAGCCGCGTCGTCTACGCCGCCGTCCCCGACTGGATCGCCGGCCGGGAGCGCGGGCCGGCCGGGGACGGCCAGGATCGCGTCCACTTCCGCGCTCGCATCCTGGGGCTCATCGAGTCGAGCCTCCGTGAGTCACCGCGGGACCCGGTGGTCGAGTTCACGGACCCCGCCGAGCTGAACCGGCCAAGCGCTCCCTCCGAGCCCGGACCGGGGTAGGCGCCCGAGGGACGCCGGCAGCCAGCGCCGCGATCTGGTTCCCGGAGGTCAGCAGCCGAGCTCGCGCGCGATCAGCATCCGCTGCACCTCCGAGGTGCCCTCGCCGATCTCGTTGATCTTGACGTCCCGGTAGAGCCGCGCCACCGGGTAGTCCTCGATGAAGCCGTAGCCCCCGTGTACCTGGACCGCCTGATCGGCGGCCCGCTTGGAGGTCTCGGAAGCGAAGAGCTTGGCCATGGCCGCCAGCCGGCGCACATCGCCGGTCGATGATCTTGCGCCCTGGTAGGCGCACGCGGCGCGGTGAGTGATGAGCCGGGCAAGCTCGACCTCCGTCGCCATGTCCGCGAGCTTGAACTGGATGGCCTGGAACGTCGAGATCGCCCGCCCGAAGGCCCGCCGCTCCTTGGCGTACGCGAGTGAGGCCTCGAGGCAGGCCTGGGCGACGCCCACCGAGAGGGCGGCAATCGCGATCCGGCCCCCGGTCAGCGTGTGCAGGAACTGCTTGTAACCGCCGCCCCGCCTGCCCAGAAGGTGGTCGTCGGGGACGCGGCAGCCGTCGAAGCTGAGCGGATGGGTGTCCGATGAGTGCCAGCCCAGCTTGCGGTAGGCGGGCTCCACGCGGTACCCGGCCGTGCCCCGCGGAACCAGCAGGGCGCTGATCTCGGGCTTCCGGGCCGCTTCCGACCTCGCCGTCACCGCCGTGATGGTGACGCCGGCGCTGATCTCGGTGCCGGAGTTGGTGATGAACTGCTTGGCCCCGTCGATGACCCATTCGGTGCCCTCCATCCGGGCCCGTGTGCGGGTGTTGCCGGCGTCCGACCCCGCCTCCGGCTCGGTGAGCCCGAAGGCCCACAGTGCCCGACCGGCGAGCAGGTCGGGGAGCCACCTCGCCTTCTGCTCGTCGGTGCCGAAGTCGTGGATGGGGGCGGCCCCCAGCGAGACGGCTGCCTCGAGGGTGATGCCCACCCCCGCATCGGCCCGAGAGATCTCCTCAACGGCCAGGCAGTAGCTGAGGAAGTCGCCGCCGGCCCCCCCCCATCGCTCGGGGAACGGGAGGCCGAAGAGCCCCATCTCGCCCATCCGCCTGACGATCTCGAGCGGGAAGCGGTGCTCGACATCGTTCCTCTCGGCGGCCGGTGCGATGGTCTCGGTCGCGAACTCGCGGCAGAGCGCTCTGATCGCCCGCTGCTCGTCGTCGAGCTCGAAGTCCATTGGATTCCAATCGTAGCCGCCGAGCCAGCCGCTGCCCTTTCCAGTGGTGGCGGGCCAGGCGTCCCCACACGGATCAGAGGCCGCTCGATACCCGGCGCCACGACGGGCGGCGTTCCAGCCAGAGGCGCCGCACCAGGAGCCTCAGGACGTAGCTGGATGATCCGAGCGGGACGCCCCAGAACCCGAGCGTGACCTCGTCCACGAACGTCGCCATGACCGCAGCATGGCCCGCACCTCGCGGCGGCTCGTGAGCGCAGGGTCAAGTGTTTGTAAGGATCCGCGGCCCGCCCCGGCTCCTTCGGCGGTAGGCTCCCTTCAGTCCGCCAGCAGCTCCACGATCTGGTCGGTTGTCTCCGCGACCGCCACGCCCGCGGCTCGGAACGCCTCCTCCTTGCTCCTCGCCGTGCCCCGGCTGCCCGACACGATGGCACCCGCGTGGCCCATCCGCTTGCCCTCCGGCGCCGTCCGCCCGGAGATGAAGCAGACGACCTTGAGCCGCGTGCCGGCGCCCAGGAGCTCCGCCGCGCGCTCCTCGTCCGAGCCGCCGATCTCCCCGATCACCACCAGCCGATCGGTGGCCTGATCCGCCTCGAAGAGGCCCACCACGTCCACGAAGGAGAGGCCGAGGATGGGGTCCCCCCCGATGCCGACGCAGGTCGATTGCCCCATCCCGGCCCCGGTGAGGGCGGCCATCACCTCATAGGTGAGCGTGCCACTTCGGGACACCAGCCCGACGCGTCCGGGCGAGGAGATGCGCTCCGGGATGATTCCGATCTTCGCCGCGCCCGGGGTGATCAGCCCGGGGCAGTTGGGCCCGATCAGGCGGCTTAGGGGATGGTCCTCCAGGAAATCCTTGACCCGGATCATGTCCTGGATCGGGATCCCCTCCGTGATGCAGACGATCAGCCCCACTCCGGCGGAGGCCGCCTCCATGATGGCGTCGGCCGCGAAGGGGGGCGGCACGAAGATGCCGCTGGCGCTGGCTCCGGTCGCCTCCACCGCGGCGGCCACGGTGTCGAAGACGGGCAGCCCGAGGTGGGCGGAGCCGCCCTTGCCCGGGCTCACGCCACCGACCACCGCCGTTCCCATCTCCCGCATCTGCAGCGTGTGGAACGTCCCCTCGTGGCCCGTCATACCCTGGACGATCACCTTCGTGCCGGCGTCGAGAAGGATGCTCATCTATCTGGTTGCCGCCACGATCTTCCGTGCGGCCTCCCAGGCATTGTCCCCGGGCTCGATCCCGTTCTCGACCAGGATGGCCCGCCCCTCCTCCTCCCGCGTCCCGGTCAGGCGCACCACCAGCGGCAGCTCCATTCCCAAGCTGGCGCGGGCTTCGACGAGTCCCCGGGCCACCTCGTCGCAGCGCGTGATGCCCCCGAACACGTTGATGAGGACGCCGCGAACCCGCGGGTTCATGAGGATCACCTCGAGCGCGTTCTGGACCACCTCCGCGCGGGCCCCGCCGCCGATGTCGCAGAAGTTCGCGGCGCTCCCGCCCGCGCGCTGGACGAGGTCGAGGGTGCCCATGCAGAGCCCGGCGCCGTTGCCGATGATCCCCACCTCGCCGTCGAGGGAGACGTAGGTCAGGCTGCGCCGGCGGGCCTCCCGCTCGTAGCGGTCGCCCTCGATGACGGATCCGTACCTCTCCTCGAGGTCCCGATGCCTGAAGTCGGCGTTCTGGTCGGTCTCCAGCTTGGCGTCGCCGGCCACCACCTGGCCCTCGCCGGTGACGACGAGCGGGTTGATCTCGGCCGTCACCGCGTCGTAATCGTGGATGGCGCGATGGAGCCGCTTGATCAAGGGCACCAGCTCTCGAAGACGGTCGCCGAGACCGGCCGCGAAGACGAGCCGCCGGAGCTCGAAGTCCTGCGGGCCCCGCCAGGGATCGGGATAGAGCCGCGCGATGGCTTCCGGCGACTCCTCGGCGACCTGCTCGATCTCCATGCCCCCCTTCCCCGACAGCATGAGGATGTTGGCGCGGGCGTCGCGGTCGACGGTGAAGCCGAGATAGATCTCCCGTGCGATGTCCAGGGCCGCCTCGCAGTAGACGAGTGGGACCGTCATGCCCTTGATGTCCATCCCGATGATCCGTTCCGCGGCCGCCCGGGCCTGTTCGGGATCCCGCGCCAGCTCGATGCCGCCCGCCTTGCCGCGGCCGCCGACGGGGACCTGTGCCTTGACGGCGACGGCGCCCAGCCGGCGGCACGCCTCGGCGGCCTCTTCGGGCGTCCTCGCCACCTGTCCTGGGGGGATGGCGATGCCGAGCGAGGCGAGCACCTCCTTGGCCTGGTACTCGAGAAGCTTCATGCGGTGACTCCTGTTGGGACGGGACGCGAGCTCAGGGCTGGGACGAGCCTCGGGAGAAGAGTACCAAGCCCCAGATCGGTGAATCCAGTCTGGGCGATGATCTCACGCCCCTTTCAGAGAGGAATGTTGCCGTGGTGGCGCGGAGGCCGCGGCCGCTCCTTTCGGAGCGCGATCTCGAGTGCCTTGATGAGCGCGGATCGGGTCTGCTGCGGCTCGATGACGTCGTCGATGTACCCGCGCTCAGCCGCCACGTAGGGGTTGGCGAAGTGCTCTGTGTAGTCGTCCACCAACTCGGCGCGCCGGGCGGGGGGATCTGGCGCCCGCCGCAGCTGGCGGCGGAAGATGATGTTGACCGCCCCCTCCGGGCCCATGACGGCGATCTCGGCCGACGGCCAGGCGACGTTGTAGTCGGCGCGGAGGTGCTTCGAGCACATGACGCAGTAGGCCCCCCCGTAGGCCTTGCGCGTGATGACGGTGAGCTTGGGCACCGTCGCCTCGCCGTAGGCATAGAGCAGCTTGGCGCCGTGGCGGATGATCCCGCCGTACTCCTGATCGGTCCCGGGCAGGAAGCCGGGCACGTCGACGAAAGTGACCAGCGGCAGGTTGAACGCGTCGCAGAAGCGGACGAACCGGGCCGCCTTGGTGGAGGCATTGATGTCGAGCGCGCCGGCGATGACCTTGGGCTGATTGCCGACGACCCCCACCGGGTGCCCGTCGAGGCGGGCGAAGCCGATCACGATGTTCATGGCGTGGAAGCGCTGGACCTCGAAGAAGTCGCCCGAATCGACCACCATCCCGATCACGTCCTTGATGTCGTAGGCCTCCTTGGGACTGTCGGGCACGATCGTCCTGAGACCGGCATCGGCGCGGTCGGGGTCGTCCGAGCGGGAGCGGGACGGCGGCGGATCGGCCGAGCTCTGGGGGATGAAGGAGAGGAGCCTGCGGACCTGGTCGAAGCACTCGTCCTCCTCCTGGGCCAGGAAGTGCGCCACCCCCGACCTGGTGTTGTGGACCTCGGCCCCCCCGAGCCGGTCGAAGGTGACCTCCTCGCCGGTGGTGACCCGGATCACCTCCGGGCCCGTGATGAACATGTACCCCGCGCCATGGACCATGAACGTGAAGTCCGTCATCGCCGGCGAGTAGACGGCACCGCCGGTGCAGGGTCCGAGGACAAGGCTCAGCTGCGGCACGACCCCGCTCGACTCGACGTTGCGCCAGAAGATCTCGGCGTAGCCGGCCAGGGACACCACCCCCTCTTGGATGCGGGCGCCCCCCGAGTCGTTGATGCCGATCAGAGGCATCCGGTTC
>JBOHUX010000026.1:0-18867 GCA_050734915.1 Candidatus Dormibacteraceae bacterium | reverse complement strand
CGAACGGACTCCGCGGACGGTGCCGCCATGGTCATCGTTGCCACCTCGATTGGTTCTCCTTCCCGCCCCCTCTGGGCTCATCAATTACGCCCGGGCAGGTGTCTCACCTGAGGTTGACACAGAGGGCGGCATTGCGCAGTCTCGCCAATGTTGACACGCCGGCCATCGAGGAGCGTCCGACTCCAAGGCTGTTGCAACTCTGCGCGGCGACGTCCCCGGATGAAGCCTGCTCCTGACCTGAAGGTACCCGGCGGTCGTGGGCCCAAGATCGCCCCGAGACCGCCCAGCCGTCCCATCCTCCCCCACCAGTTGCGCCATCCGCGTCGGCCCGATACTACAAGAGAGCCGCCTCGGTCACCGCGTCGAACAGGTGCAGGCGCCGCAGATTGAGCCCGAGTCTGATGCGATCGCCCGCCGCTGCTCTCAGCTGGGGATCGACGCGAGCGATGATGGGATCCGAGCCGACGGTGCCATAGAGGAACTGGTCGGCCCCCAGCGTCTCCACCACCTCGATCGCCATGTCCACTTCCTGAGCGCCCGCGCCCGGGTGATCATCGAAGTCCTCGGGACGGATGCCGAGGACGCCGCTGTCCACTCCGGCGGGAGCAGGCAGCTGAACGGAGAATCCCGAACCCGTGGCCGTCACCCCTGAAACGCTCACGGGGATGAAGTTCATCCTCGGGCTACCGACGAAGCCTGCTACATACATGTTGACCGGGTTCTCGTAGATCTCGCGCGGCGCGCCACACTGCTGGAGGGTTCCATCCTTCATGACGGCGATGCGATCGCCCATCGTCATCGCCTCGACCTGGTCGTGGGTGACGTACACGAACGTAGCCTCCAGCCGGCTGTGGAGCTTCTGGAGATTGATCCTGGTCTCGACCCGGAGCGCGGCGTCGAGGTTGGAGAGAGGCTCGTCGAGCAGGAAGACCTGGGGCTGGCGAACGATCGCGCGGCCGAGCGCCACGCGTTGGCGCTGCCCTCCGGACAGTTGCTTCGGCTTGCGAGTGAGGAGCTGCTCGAGACCGAGGATGCGAGCCGCCTCCCGCACCTCCCTCTCGACGTCACCGCTGGGGGTTCGTCGCATCCTCAGGCCGAAGGCCATGTTGTCGTACACGGACATGTGCGGGTAGAGCGCGTAGGACTGGAAGACCATGGCGATGTCTCGTTCGCGGGCGGGCACGTCGTTGACGACGCGCTCGCCGATCTTGATCTTCCCCTCCGAGAGATCCTCGAGACCGGCCAGCATGCGCAAGGCGGTCGTCTTCCCGCAGCCGGATGGCCCCACCACGACCATGAACTCGGTGTCGGCGATCTCGAGCGAGAGGTCCTTCAGG
Source organism: Candidatus Dormibacteraceae bacterium (assembly GCA_050734915.1). GTDB lineage: Bacteria > Chloroflexota > Dormibacteria > Dormibacterales > Dormibacteraceae > JBOHUX01. The sequence goes on along the minus strand of JBOHUX010000026.1, from coordinate 17,530 downwards.
GCGACGGTTTCGCTGCCGAACCGTTTGGTGACGTGCTCGTAGCGGACTGAGGCCATGGGCTCACCCTCCTGGTTGTCTGAGCTGCGCCGGCTCACCGTGGCCGGACGTGACGTCGACGAAGGCCCCGAGGGCGTGCATCGTCCCCCGGAGCGCCGGGTAGAGCCCCGTGAAGATCCCGAACAGCTCATCGTAGATTTCGGTTCGATGATGATCAGGGCCGATGGTGTCCCGAACTCGCACCACCCGGCAGGCGTCGCGAGTGTCTGTGAAGATGCCGGCCGCGACCCCCGCGAGAAGAGCCGCCCCATAGGCGGCGCCCTCGTCCACAGCGGTCACCTCGATGGGGAGACCGTAGATGTCCGCCTGGAGCTGGAGCCAGAGATCGCTCCTGGAGCCGCCGCCCGTAGCTCTCATCTCCGCCGGCTGGCCGGCGACGGCGATGATGTCCAGCGGCTGGCGGAGGCTGAACAGCACCCCCTCCATGACAGCCCGGGTCAGGTGGGCGCGGTGGTGCCGACCGGTGAGCCCGACGAACGCGCCCCGCGCCCTCGGATCGAGATGGGGGCTCCGCTCGCCGAAAAGGTGCGGGAGGTAGATCAGCCCTTCCGCCCCCGGGGGCGCCGTGGCGGCGAGGGCCGCCAGATCCTCGTAATCCTCTCCGCCCCCGCACTCGTCTCGCCACCAGCGCAACGAACCTCCCGCGGCCAGCGTCACCCCCATCAGGTGGTAACCGCCGGGTACCGCGTGGCAGAACGCGTGGACTCGTCCGAGGGAATCCGGGCTGAAGGTCTCGGTGGGCGCAAAGATCACGCCGCTCGTCCCGATCGAGGACATCGCGACCTGGGAATGGATGGCCCCCACACCGACCGCCGCCGAGGCGTTGTCGCCGGCGCCGGCCGCCACCGGCAGCCCTGCTCCAAGACCGAGGTCTGAGGCGATCTGAGCCGTGACCTGACCGGCTCGCTCGGCGCTTTCGCGAACGGGCGGCAGCCAGTCCCGCGGTATCTCCAGCCGGTCCAGCAGTTCGCGCGACCAGTCACGGGCTCGCATGTCGAGCAAGAGGGTCCCCGAGGCGTCGGAGACATCGGTGGCGAACTCACCGGTCAGGCGGTAGCGGACGTAGTCCTTCGGCAACAGGACGTGGCGGAGCCGCCGGTAGAGGTGAGGCTCGTTCTCCCTCAGCCACAGGATTTTGGGCGCCTGGAACCCCGTCAGCGCGGGGTTACCCGCGATTCGGATCAGGTCCTCCCCCACCCGCTCGGTTATCTCCCCACACTGGGGGTCGGTGCGCTGGTCGTTCCAAAGGAGCGCCGGCCGGATCACCTCGTCCCGCTCGTCGAGGAAGACTGATCCGTGCATCTGACCGGTCAGGCCGATCGCCGCGACGCCGGGGCCGACTGCTTCGCTCACCCGGGTCAGGGCGGTGCGGGATGCGCGCCACCAATCATCGGGGTCCTGCTCCACCCAGCCCGGCCGAGGCGTGGAGAGTGGGTAGGTCTCCGTGGCCGACGCCGCCACCGCGCCCGACGGCTCGATCGCCAGCGCCCGGGCTCCGGTCGTGCCCACGTCGAGCCCGATCAGGAATGTCAACCGCCGGTGCCCGTCTTCCAGGCTTGCCTTCGCTGGAGGATCTGCTCTTCGCGGCGCGGATCGAGGCCGAGCGCGGAGTAGACCGCCCTCTGGCCCCCTATCGCGTCGGCCCGGGAGCGCGCCTCCCCGAGGGCTTCGCGATCGACGGTGGAGGCCAGCTCCCAGAGGAACTCCCAGTGCAGGATGGCGCGCCGGACCGCGTCGAGCTGGTCCTCTGTATATGGATAGAGATCGAAGCCCACGATCTCGCCACCCGAACCGTAACCCACATCCTGGAGCACGAGGGCCAGTTCCAATGTCTGCATGAAGAAGTTGGTCCCCACCACGTTGTCGTCGTCAAAGCTGCCCCAGCCGTCGTTGCCGTGCTGGTGTCCCAGCCTGCCCTCCGCCGCCAGGAGGTGAGCGTATTCACCGAGACTCTCGCCGTTCATGATCAGATGCTGCCAATCCATGTTCACGAGTAGGTGATGGGTGGGCACTCCGAGGGCGGCCACCTTGTTGATCACATGCAGCGTCATGCCGACGTTGCGCATCAGGATCTTCATCGCCGGCTCGCTGTTCTTGTGCTCCAGGTAGACCTTGACGCCGGCCGCCGCCGCATGCGCCGCGATCTCACCGATGGCGTCGATGAAGGCCGCCCACACCTGGCCGTAGTCGCGCTGGAAGAGGTAGTTATAGCCCTCAGACCCCGGCCAGATGATGAAGCTCGCCCGCTGCGCGGCGGCCAGATCGACGCCGCGCTTGTTGGTGTCGATGGCCCGCCGCCGCAACCCCTGGTCGGGATTGATCAACGAGCCCAACCGGTAGGTGGGATCGGGATGGAGCCCGGAGGCCACCACGGGCAGGTCCATATCGTGGTCGGCGAGCACCGCCTGGATGGCGCCCACGTTCCCCTCGTTCACTTCGCCAGGGAAGTGATACTCGAGGCCATCCACGATGTCGTGGAGGCCGTCCGCCACCCGCTTGGTCCGTTCGACCATGTCCTCCCCCGCGACCTCGGGATGGTAGCCGGCGGGGACGAACCGGGTGACACTGGGACCGAAGGCCCAGATCCCGACCGAGTTCTTGAGCGTCTCCATCAGCGATGCGCCTCCTCTTTGGACGAGCTCCCATCGGACGGCCCCGACCACACGCCCCCGTCCGCGCGTACCCAATCCGGCGGGAGATCGACCGGCAACCGCCCCCACCCCGCCCGGATCCGCCCCTCGATCGACTCCCAGAGCGTCACGCCGCCGGTCCCGTCGGGCCTCTCCACGCTGGAAGCGGCGACCGCACATGCGGCGTTCGCCGCCTCCTCCGGGCGGAATCCCCGCAGCAACGCCAGGAGGAACCCGGCCGTCGCCGCATCCCCGGCTCCCGTCGTGCCCGCCACCTCGACATCGAACGCCGCCGACCAGAGCTCTCGGTCGGACCATTGCGACAGATCGATCGGGAGCACGGCGGCAACCTCCCGCAGGCGGTCGCGAGAGCCGGTGCGGAGGTGGAGTCCACGATCTCCACATTTGAGGGCGGCGATCGCGGCACCCTGCGCGACGGCCCACCTGCCCAGCGCGACGGCGGACGCCGGCCCGCGGTCCATGGTCCCCAGCATCAGCTGGAGCTCGTCCAGGCTTGGGAGGAAGATTTGAGCGCACCTCAGAACCCGGTTGAGCAGCATCCCCCAGTCGACATCCGCTCCCTCACCGAACGGATCCGGATAGGCGAGGTCCAAAGAGGTGATCAAGCCGGCCGCGCGAGCCCTCAGGAGCAGCCGTTCGAGCTCACCACCTCCCCCCTCGTAGATGGCGCGCATGAGAGGCGGATAGCCGAAGTGCAGGATGGCGGCGCCGGCCAGGGCGGAGTCCGGCACGTCGCTGCTTCGGAAGGTGGCGTTGCAGCCCGGGAAGTGCAGTATCGAGCGATCACCACGATCGGGGTTCATGATCACGCTGTAGGACGTCGCCTCCTGCGGCGCGCGGATCAGGTGGCGGACCGCGCCCTCGCCCAGCCCGGCCAGCCGCCTCGCGAGGAGGTCCCCGAAAGCGTCGGCTCCGAGCTTCCCAACCAGCCGGGCGGGGACTCCCAGCCGCCGCAGGGCACCGCCGGTGTTGGCCACGCAGCCGCCGGAGGCAAGCGTGGCGGGTCCCACGACGGTCAGCGTGCCGGGCCGCAAGCTCAGATCCCCGGCGGGAGGCGCCGAGCAGATGACGTCCAGGCAGAGGTGGCCCGCCACCACGACCCCGGCGTCATGGCCGCCGCTCATGGCGTGGACGCGACCGGCACCTCGACCACCGCCCGGGAGCGTTGTGACTCCAGCGCCGCGGTGAAGAGGAGGTGGCTCGACGCGGCCTCGGCGGGGGTGGCGCAGCGGAACCGCTGCAGCATGTCGTGCCCGTTGACCAGCTCGTCCACGAACGCGGCCCACATCTGAAGGACGGCGTCCCCGAACCCGAACTCGAAGATGCCATCGGCCAGCGATGCGTATGCTCCTCGGTAGCCGAGGTCGAGCCGGCGCCATTCCTGGTCGGATCCAGGGGTGAAGTCGAGTGTCCACAAGGTGCGTGGGGTCTTGGTCGAGAAGGACATCGAACGGCGGCTCCCGTGAACCTCCAGGAACCAGGTGTTGGTCTCGCCGGGAGCGATGCGCCTGGCCTCCAGCAACATCGGGAAGGAGCCATCTTTGGCTTCGACCTCGGTCAGCAGGATGGCGTTGTCCCACGTATCGCAGCGGACGCGCACGCCCTTCAGGTTCGGCCTCTCGGGCACGACGTCCGACAGAATCGCCCTCACGTTGTGAGGTGTCCAGCCGAGGCGGAAGGGCACGTGGACGACGTGCAGGCCAAGGTCGCCCAGGCAGCCGTACTCGCCGTTCAGAGATGCCATGCGCTTCCAGTTGATCGGCTTGTCCGGATCCAGGTCGCTGGAATGGTGGAATCCGGCACGGACGTCGAGGATGCGGCCGAATCCGCCCTCGGCGGCGGCGGTCACGATCCGCTGCGCGCCGGGATAGAAGGGAAACTCTGAAGAGACGCGCACCAGGAGATCGGGGTGGGCGGCCATCGCAGCCTGGATCAGCCGATTGGCCTCGAGATCGATGCCGAAGGGCTTCTCACCCAGAAGGTGCTTGCCCGCGTTGAGCACGGCGGGATAGATCTGCGCGTGCAGGTGGTGGGGCACGGCGCAGTAGACGGCTTCCACGCGGTCGTCGGTGAGCAGTTCGCGGTAGTCTGCCGTGCTCAGGGCCAGGTTGGGCAGGTTGCGTTCATACCATGCCCTGACCTGGGGATCGAGGTCGCAGACGGCGACCAGCTCGGGAGCCGCGTCCAGCTCCCGAAGCATGGGCCACTGCCCGCACGCCATGGCGAAGTACCGGCCCATGAGGCCACCGCCGATGACGCCGAACCGAACCACCCTGTCAGCCATCCGCGAGCCCTTTCATCGCCGCGTCGCGAAGGATCAGCAGGGCAGCCTCCGGGGTCGCCTCTTCGTGGACGACCGCCATCAGTGCTCGCGCCATCCCGGCCGGGGCCTCATGCTGCACCACGTTCCGGCCGTAGACGATTCCCGAAGCGCCGCACCGCATCAGCTCGTAGGTGCGCCGCAGCACCTCCTCGTCGGGCGCCCTTCCGCCCCCCCGCGGCAGGACCGGGCGCCCTCCGGCCGCCTCGATGACTCGCGGGTATTGCGCCACCGGCTCGGTGGGATCGGCCTTGATGATGTCCGCCCCGCATTCGGCAGCCTGCCTGACCAGGGTCACGATCCGCTCCGGCGAGCCGTCGACCATGTACCCGCCCGCCTCCCCATTGGGCCGCATGACCAGCGGCTCGACCATCAGGGGCATCCCGTGGCGTTCGCAGACCGGCTTGAGCCGGAGGACATTCTCCAGGCAGTCGCGATGCAGCTCCGGCTGATCGGGAAGGAGAAGGAGGTTGACAACGACACAGGCGGCGTCCAGGCGCAAGGCCTGCTCGACCGGGTCGGCGATCAGCGTGCTGTGCAGAAAACGGGGCAGGGCGCGCCCGTAGACGTTGGCCACGTCTACCCGGAGGACGAGGGCCGGCTTGCCGGGCCCGGGCGCGTCCTGGAGCAGGTGAGCATGGCCGGGGCTGAGCTGGATCGCGTCCGGGCGCGCGGCGATCAGTGTGCGCACGACCGCGACCATGTCCTCGATCCCGGCGAGGAACGAGGGCTCATTGAAGAATCCGTGGTCGACGGCGACGTCGAAGCACCTGCCATCCTCCGCGAAGAGCCGGTTGAGCCGAGGGGCGATGCTCATGCGCGAGGTCCGGCATCTTCGGAGATGCGCATGATCCGATCCACGTCCGGGTCGGTGAAGATGTCGTGCTCGTCCATGCTCCGGGTCGAGAACTCGCTCACGATGGCGCCCCCGGCCCCGGCCCGGAACCAATGAGGCGTGTCCGGGGCGATGGTCCACTGCTGGCCGGGACCCAATGTCACCTGGTGCCCAGCGACGACGCGGGTTCCCGACCCCGTCGGGGACCACGCCTGGGAGGCGCCCGTCGGCGGCCCCGGAACGTAGAGGTGAACCTCTCCCGAACGGCACCGGAAGGTCTCCTCCTTGCCCGGTTGGTCCTCGACCGGGGGGTGCCGGTGCTCGGGACACATCTGCCGTGGGAGGAGGACCAGCTCCTTGGCGCAGCACCGCGCGGTGTTGACGTAGACGATCAGCTCCAGCCCCACCTCGCGAACGCGGCCCAGCCCGAAATCCGCCACCTCCATCGACGCCGCCTCATCGGGACGCAGGGCGATGCCGGCGGCATCCAGCATGGCCAGAGCCTCCCCCTTCACCGCTTCGTATTCTCGGCGGGTGATCACGGCGCCCTCCCTCCTGGGCCCGGTTTGCCTGGGCCCGGTTTGCCTGGCGCCGGTTTGACCTGGATCACGGCGACCGCGCCCCGGAGCGGCTCGAGGCTCACCTCCAAGCCGCCGCCGACCAGCTCGAGCCCGACCGAAGCACGAACGAGGTCGATGTCGACGTCGCGGATGTCCAGGTTCGAGCGGGCGGGCACGGAGCCCCAGTTGAGGGCGAAGAGAAGCAGTGCCTGGCCGGACTCGTGGAGTCTGGTCACCAGGCCCGGCGCCACCGGCGTCTGTTCGACCCGGCCCAGCCGGCATTCGTCCCGGCCCGCGATCCAGGCTCCCGTGCCGGCCTCCCGGCTCGACTCATAGGCCAGCGAAGGATGGGTGCCGATGAGCAGCGCCCGGCCGCGCCCGTGTGCGTGTACGAGCGCGGCCGGCGAGCCGTCGGCAAAGGTTCCGGTCACCTCCGCCGAGGTGGCCCGGAGCCGCCCCACCTGCCAGGCGCCGAAGATGGTGCGTCCGTTTCCCTGGTGGACCGCGACCTCCGGACAGTGGTCACTCTCGATCTCCCGGGCTCCGAAGAGCCGATCCAGTCCCAGCCCCGGCACGACGGTGGAGCTCCATCCCCCCCTCGCGTGCTGCGCCGGCCCCGCCTCTGCGGCCAGAGTGCCGCCGGCGGCGACGAACTCGACCAGAGCCTTGGCCACCGCCTCACCCGTCATCAGCGGCATCGGCCAGTAGAGGTACTCGATCCCGGCCGGAACGCCCGACTCAGCCAGGAGGTCCTCGTGCACGAACCTCACGGGAACATCCTGGTCGAAGAAGGCGCGATACGCGCCCCGAAGCGAGGCGGCATACAGGTCCATGTCCCGGTCCGCGGCGAAGCTCAGCAGCGCCGTCTGGCGCGAGACGAGCAGCCCCGCGCGGGGCTGCAGCGGCCGGCTGCCGGCCAGCTCCGGGAAGTCGGCCACGAGGCTGCCCATCTCCATCGCGGCCGCGCTGCGATCGGTGGGTTGGCCGCCGGCGGTGCAAAGTCCATAGCCGGGCGCCTCGGGTCCCAGCAGCTCGGGACGCCACTGCCAGAAGAGGCAGCCCTTGGCTCCCGCCGCGAGCACGTTCCAGACCCACATCCGGATCTCGGCGGCATCGGGGTGGGAACTCCCGCGGCGCCCGTCCCGGCGGCCGCGCCCACCCTGGAGCTCGGATTGCCAGAACACCTTGCCCCGAGCGGCATCCCTGGTCGCGTCCAGGTGGAAGAGGTGGAGCGCCGGGTCGCCGTCCATCAGCCACCGCGGGAAGCTCGACGTCCCGAACATGTCCACCGACCGGCTGAGCAGCCACTCGTCCCAGCTGTTCGTCGCCAGCGTGCCCTGGTAGCCGCTGGAGGCAACGTGGGTCATCACCGGATGCTGGGAATCGATCCGCTTGACCGCCTCGATCTTCCAGCCCAGCCAGCCAGCCAGGTTCTCCAGCCAGAAGGTGCGCCAGTCGATGAGGTCTGGGTAAGTCTCGAACGCGCGGGGTGGGAGGACCTCGTGCCAGTCTGAGTATCGACGAGCCCAGACCGCATTGAGGCTGTCGATTCCCGGATAGCGGTTTCGCGCCCAAGCCCGGAAGAGCGAGACCGATGCGTCGCAGTAGCAGAACATCCGATCGGGGTAGTACCAGCTGGGCTCCAGGTGGGGCTCGTTCCATACGTCCCAGACGGCCAGGGCGGGGTGGTCACGGTAGCGGCGGACGGTCGCCTCCAAGAACTCGGTGCCGGCCTCGCGCACGGCGCGGTTGTCGAAGCAGAGGCCGGGCCAGCCCCCACCCGGCGTGTTGATGGCCGCCGTCATCTGAACCTCCATCCCGTCGTGTGCCCGGTACCGCGCCTCGGGGTGGCGTCGCTCCAGCCAGTAGGGTGCGTTCTCGAGGATGACGTTGACGACCACCTTCAGGCCCTCTGTGGCGGCCAGGTCCATCAAGGCGTCCAGCTCGGAGAAGTCCATCTCGCCGGGCCGGCCGGCGATCCAGCTCCAGCAGGCCCAGAACTTGACGGTGTTGAACCCATGCTCTCGCATCAGCCCGAGATCGCGTCGCCAGTCCTGTCGGGGCGGATTGGGCGGGCGGTAGTACTGGGCCCCGTAGGTGAAGGCGGCGGGCTCCGTCATCTCAGCCCTTGACTGCGCCCAGAGTGAGCCCGCGGACCAGGAACCGCTGCACGGCAAGCCCGAGGATGAAGACGGGGATCATCGCCAGCACGGCCGCGGCCGAACTCCCACCCCAGTCTACGGAGACGGTGCCGATGAAGCCGGAGACGCCGATCGGCATCGTTTGTGTGTCCTGTCCGGAGAGAATGAGGGCGAACAGGAATTCGTTCCAGGAGAAGAGCAGGCAGAGGATGCCGCTCGCGACCAGGCCCGGGGCGCTGAGCGGGAGGGCGACCCGAACGAAGGCGCCGAACTGCGTGGCGCCATCCACCCGCGCCGCCTCCTCCAACTCGACCGGCACGTCCTCGAAGAAGCTGCGCATCATCCAGATCACGATCGGAAGCGTGAAGCTGGTATGGGCGGCGACAATCGCCCAATAGGTGTTGATCCCGTGCAGCGCGACGAAGATGGTGAACATCGGAACCACCAGCACGAAGGCGGGGACCATGCGCGAGAGAAGGATCAGAAAGGCCAGTCCCGACCGCCCCCGCAAGCGAAGTCTCGCCAGCGCGTAGGCGGCGGGGCTTCCGAGCACCAGCGCCAGCACCGAGGAACTGATCGCGACGATGGTGCTGTTGGTGAGGAACTGCTGGAAGTGCAGCTCCGAGAGGATGTGCACGTAGTGGGCCAGGGTCGGCTGGAAGGTCCAGGTCGGAGGGCTTGTGAAGATGAGCAGAGTGGGCTTGAGCGAGTTTTGGAAGATGATGAGGATCGGAATCAGGACCCAGAGCAGGAACGCAAGCACGGCGACGGAGCTGAGAACGGTGCTGGTCCGGGATCGCGTCACGTCATGACCTCCGCTGCAGGAGCCGGAGGTAGAAGACGGAGATGACGATGATGAACCCGAGGATCACGATCGACAGGGCCATCGCATAGCCCATGTTGAGATAGACGAAACCGTTCTCGTACGTGTAGATTCCCACGGTCTGGGTGGCAAGCCCGGGGCCGCCTCTGGTGAGGACGAAAATGGTGTCGAAGATCCGGTAGGTGTCCATCGTTCGCAGCAGCAGGACGATCAGGATCAGGGGCATCAGGAAGGGGATCATGACGTGGCGCACGATCTGCCAGGCGCCCGCGCCGTCCACTCGGGCCGCCTCGTAGAGGTCCTCGGGGATGGCCAGCATCCCTGCGTGCAGGACCAGGATGGCGAACGGCGTCCACTCCCAGATGTCGATCACGATCAGGCTGGGCAGCGCCAGCGAAGGTGTGCCGAGCCAGGCGATGTCCTGCCGGTGTCCCAGCAGGTGGGCGGCGTAGTCGATGAGCCCGAATTGGGGATCGAGGAGGTATCGCCAGATGAGGGCCACGATGACGGGGGTCACGATCATCGGCAGCAGGATGATGCCGTTCGCCAGACGCCGTCCACGATGGAGGTTCAGCAGCGCGAGCGCGATCAGGAACCCCAGGACCAGCTCGACCGACACGGTGCAGCCGACGAAGATGAACGTGTTCCGCAGCGCGACGCCGAACACGGCGTCGTGGATGACCTGGTCGTAGAGCCGCAACCCCACGAAGGGCTTGGGCAGGTTGATCTGCGTCAACTGCCACGAATAGGTGCTGAGAACCATCGAGTACGCCAGCGGTGCGAGGATCAGGGCGGCGAGGCACGCCAGCGCCGGCGCGACCAACGCATAGCCGAGGTGCCGGCTGTCGGCGAGGCGCACCAGCCAGCGGCGGAACGGATCGCGCCTTTGGCCGGGTACCCTCAATCTCGCCGACAGTTCGTTCATTGGCTCCTGATGAAGTTGGCTGGGCTGGCGCCGCGGGGCGCCAGCTCAGCGTGGGCGGGATGCGCGAAGGGACTTACGTGCCGAGGGTCGATCGGAGCTGCTGGCTGATCTCCTGAGCCGCCTGCGCGGGGCTGGTGCTGCCGCTGATCGCGGACTGCACCGCATGCTCGATCTTGTCCTGCAACTGCGGCCACTGCGCCAGGCTGGGTTGAGGGTTGGAGTTCGCGAGCGCCTGCTGCATGGCAGGCAGGAAGGGAAGGCTCTGGGTCAGTGACTGATCGGCGTAGAAGCCCTTGGTCGCCCCTCCCGTGGCTGCCACGGGAGCGATCTTCGCCTGCTCGGGGGTGCTCGTGTACCACTGCAGGAACGAGTAGGCGGCCTTGGGGTTCTTGGAACCGGCCGCGATGCACCAGTTCCAGTAGATGAGCTCGCCGCCCGCCTTCCCGTTGTACGCAAGAGGTGCGTAGGCCCAGTCCCCCACGGTCTTGGACTTGGAGGGATCGTTGAGCCAGGCAAGCTCGGTCGAGAGCGTAATCAGTTGGGCGGCCTTGCCCTGGGCGGCGGCCGTGGTGACGTCGTCGTAGTGCATGTTGAGCATGCCTGAGGGCGAGTACTTGGAGGCGTTGACGTAGAATTGGATGGCCTGAGTCGTCTTGGCGACGTCGAGCGCCGCCTTGCCGTGGCTGTCGTACCACCAGGTGCCTTCACCGGTCAGGAGGCTGCTCATGACGTCGGAGATGTCGCCGATCGCCTTGCCGGGGATGGCGAGACCGGCCATGCCGCTCTGGGCATTCAGGACCTTGGCGTTGTTGAGAAGGTCATCCCACGAGGTCGGGGCCTTGAGGTTGTACTTCTGGTAGAGGTCCTTGCGGTAGGCGACCAGAATCGTCGAAACCTGGTCTTGAAGGCAGTACTGCTTGCCGTTGTAGCTCCCCTGCTTGAAGATGGCGGGGATGTAGTCGCTGGTCGAGAACCCGGACGGGTTCATGCCGGCGTCGCTGAGATAGCCGCCGATGCCCTGCAGATACCCCGCCTTGGCGAACTGTCCGAACCAGCCGGGGTGGACGTAAAGGATGTCGTACGAGCCGGTGCCGCTCGAGAGGGCAAGCGCCTCCTTGGTCTCCAGGTTCTCGTAGGGGATCGCACCCACCGTCAGCTGGCCGCCCGTGGCCGCGTCCCAGCGACTGGCGGCGTCCTTGGTGGCCGCTGTCCAGGGATCGCCGGCCCAGCGCAGCAGGTTCACCGTCTTGCCGGAGAACTTGCCCACAGGGGTGTCAGGTTTCGATTGCCCCGGGGTCGTCGTGGTGCCGGTCGGCGCGCCTGCGGAGCCGCAGGCCGCGATGACGATCGCCAGCGCGAGTCCCCACAGAGCCGAGAGCGGCCGCTTCGCGACGCGTCTACTCCTCATCTGATCCTCCTTGAGTGATCGGTGCCGTGATTCCGAGGTCGACCGCCGAATCCACACCGTTCCTGCCCGCCAAGTCGGCGGCCTCCCGCTTGGGCAGGTGGACGCTGCGACCGTCCGCCGCCGATCGATACCCCGCCAGGAGCACCTCCAGGCAGGCGCGCCCGTCCTCGAGGCTGGGGCCGAATGGCCTCTCGCCGGCCAGGTACCTGGCCACATACGAAGAGACCTCGCGCTTGTAGTGGTGCACGTGAGGAGGCCAGCCTCCGTAGTCGTGCGGCTCCGAGGCTTCCGGCCGGATGTGCGGGCTTACCCAACCCCGCAGCTCGGGCGCCAGAGCCTCGGTGTAGAGCTCCACCCTCGGATGCCGGGAGGTCGCCTCCATGTAGAGGGCCCCCTTCGATCCGTAGACCTCGAGGACGTTCCGCATCCCCAGGTCGATGGCGAGGCTCCAGCTGGTGGTCACCTCCCCGAGCGCGCCATCGGCGAAGCGAAGGAGGGCCACGCCGATGTCCTCCACCTCCAGATCCCGCTTGACCCGACGATCCAGGAAGGCGGAGACCTCGACGATGTCGCCGACCATCCAGCTGAGCAGGTCAACGGCATGCGAGCCCTCATCGATCCAGGCGCCCCCGCCCCCCCGGGCTGGCTCGACCATCCAGGCCACCATGTCGGGCGGGCACCCGATCTCCGCGATGCCGGCGAGGCCGATCAGCGCGCGGGCGTTGACGATCTCCCCCAGCACGCCGGTCTCGAGGATCCGCTTGGCCCGCGTCGCCTCCTGGCTGAACCGGCTCACAAAGGCCGCCGTGCCCTGCACCCCTGCTCGGCGGACCGCCTCCACCATCCGTTCGGCGTCCCTTGCCGAGGTCGCGATCGGCTTCTCGCAGAAGACGTGCTTGCCGGCGGCGGCGGCGGCCACGACCTGGTCGGCGTGACGGCTGTTCTCGGAATGGACCATGACCACGTCCACGTCGGGAAGCTCGACAAGCCGCCGCCAGTCGGTTGAGAACCACTCCACCCCGAAGCGCCCGGCCGCAGCCCGGCCGCGGCTCTCGTCCTCATCCGCGATGGCCACGATGCGGGCGCCGGGGATCTCGCTGAGCGCCTTGGCGCGGAACTCGGCGTGGACGTGGGCCCAGCTGATCATCCCCACGCGCATTCCGGGACCCTCACTCATCCCGCCTCCTCCAGAGTTGAGATGATCGGTTCGCGGCGGCCTGATCGCGATGATCGAAGGGCGGCCTCCACGACCGCCAGATCCGCCCGCCCCTCCTCGCCCTCGGACAGCGAGCGCTCCCCGGAGCGCAGGCACTCGACGAAGTGGTTCAGCATCGCGAGATGCCCGTCGGCGACGTCACCGGACATGGGCAGCGGGAAGGTCCAGCCTCGGGTGGATTCCCGATCGCCGCCCAGGGGGGCGTAGCCGGGCTCGCTCGCCACCTGGATGGGCTGGCGGTGAAGATTGTCGATCAGAATCCGGCCCTTGGTGCCGAACACCTCGAAGCGGGAATCCATCGCCGCCACCAGGGACCAGCCGTCCTCGCACTGGCCGATGACGTCGTTCCGGAAGCGAAGCGTCATCACCACGGTGTCCTCCACCGGGGACGCACGATGGACGAACGTCCCTGTCTCGGCGTAAACGGTGTCGACCTCGGATCGCGCCATGCTTCGACAGAAGGCGATGCTGTGCACAGCCATGTCGATGGCGGCTCCGCCGCCGCTCTGGGCAGGGTCCAGGAACCACGCCGCATGGGGCGCCCCGATCCCTTCGCAGGCCTTGACCCGGAAGACCTCGCCTAGTCCCCCCTCCCTGACGATTTCGGCGGCGCGGCGCACCGCCGGGATGAAGGGCACGTTCTCCGCGTAGAAGAGCCGGGCATCCGTAGTTCTGGTGGCGGCAAGCATCCTGTCCGCACCACCGAGGTCCATGGCGAGAGGTTTGATGCAGATGACGTGCTTGCCCAGCCCAAGCGCGGCGATTGCGATCGGCGCGTGCAGATGGTTGGGAGCGACGATATCGACCACGTCCACCTCGTCCCCCCCCACGAGCTCCTGCCAGTCGGTCGTCCAGGAGGGGACGTTGAACCGATCCGCGGCGGCGAGGGCGCTGGACTCGGTCCGGGCAGCGATCGCCGTCACCCGGACGCCGGGCAGCCGGGAGAGCGCCGGCAGGTGCATCTCGGTCGCCCAGAAACCCGCCCCGACCACCCCGACTCGGATGTCCTCCGGTATCACAGCACCACCACCCCGCCCTCATCCAGGGCGCGCTGTGCCGCCAGGGCCACCGCCAGCGCGCGCCTCGCATCCTCGGGAGTGGCGGCCAGGCCGGGAGAGGCGCAGCTGGCGATCTGGTCGACGAAGTACTGCTGCTCGTTCGCGTATGAGTACGCCCAGACCAGATCCGGGAAGCTGTGCCCGGAGGCCAGCGCCTGGGTCTCGCTCCGCACCGGCCGGCGCAGGAACAGGCGGGATGCCTGCTTCTCCACCAAGTCCACGTTCAGGCTTCCGTTGGAGCCGTAGACCTCGAACGTGAAGTTGCCATGGCCGGCCGTCCAGGTCACGTAGACGGTGGTGGTGGCGCCGCCGACGTGCCGCATCAGAATGCTGGCGTTGTCGGGGCTCCCGTGCTTCTTGGAACCCTCCAGCAGGTAGGCCCCGCCTTCCGCGTGGACCCGCTCAACGTCGCCCGCCACCCAGGACGCGAGGTCGGCGAAGTGGATCAGCGTGTCGAGGATGACCCCGCCGCCGGTCGCCTTGTCGTAGAACCAGTCCGCGTTCGGCTCCCAGCCGAAGATCGCGGCGTTGCATGCGATCACGCGGCCCAGGGCGCCGGATGCCACCAGGGCCCTGACCTCCGGGATGGGAGGCGTGAAGCGGAGCATGAATCCGAGCTGAAGGACGCAGCCTGAGGCCGTCGCCGCCTCCAGCACCCGGTCCGCCCCTTCGAGGTCGAGGGCGATCGGCTTCTGGCAGAAGACGTGCTTGCCCGCCGCCAGTGACGCCACGGTCATCTCCGCGTGCAGCCAGTTGGGGGTGGCGATGATCACGCCGTCGATGTCGCCCCGCCGGAGGATGGAGTCCAGATCAGGGCAGACCTCCAGTCCGAAGTCCCGACCGAACCTCTGGGCGCTCTCGGGGACGAGGTCGGTGCACGCGACCAGGCGTCCGCGAGCCACGCGCGCGTACGAGCCGGCGTGCACGCGTCCTATCCTCCCGGTTCCCACCAGCGCCAGCCGGACCTCCGCCGGCATCTACAGCTCCCCCTCCAGCGGGAAGCTCACGCTTCGGCCCCGGTGGTCGGCGGCGTAGGCGGCCAGCACCATCTCCAGCGCCCGCCGGCCATCCTCCGCGTCGGGTACCGGAGGCCGGTCCTCCCGGATGCAGTCGGCGAAGGCGGTGAGGAGGTTCCGGTAGCAGATGTTGTCCCGCTCCTCCCCCTCGAGGTCCACATACGTGCGGCCCCGATAGGGTCCACGGCGGCTCGCGATCTCGAGCTGGGGGCTGCGCTGGTAGTGGAGCTCGATCTCCCCCTCCGTCCCGGTGAGGGTGCAGCGATCGGGACTGGCCAGTGGCCCGTACCACTCGGCCGCGTGCCAGGTGCTCTCGACGGTCACGATCGCCCCACTGCCCAGACGGTAGGTGGCGATGCCGTAGTCCTCGACGCCCAGATCCTTGTAGGTGAGGCTGCCCATGCGGGCGACCACATCGAGGGGTTCGCTCCGAAAGAACCATCGGAAGAAGTCGGTGAAGTGGATCGCGTGGTCCAGGAATCCGCCGCCGCCCGCCCTGACGGGATCCACATACCAGCCTTGGCCGCTCGCCTCCGGGGAGTCCTTGATGAAGCTGGCCGGAATCCTGATCGAGTAGCTCGCCGAGACGAGTTCGCCGACCACGCCTTGGTCCACGGCCTCCCACGCCCGGCGATAGATGGGAAGGAACCGGAGCAGGTAGGCCATCATCACCTTCACCTGCCTCCCGGCGGCCACGATCCGGTCGGCGTCCATGAGCGTGGTGGCGGCCGGCTTGTCGAGCAGCACGTGCTTGCCGGCGGCGGCGGCGGCCTCAACCTGTTCGGCGTGAGCGGACGTGTAGCTGGTGACGATCACCGCGTCGATGTCGGATCGCTCGAGGAGCTCTTGGTAGTCGGCGTGGAACTGCCCGTCGCAGTATCGGCGGGCGAACATCTGCCCCTGCTCGACCCGCTCATCGGCCACCGCCACCAACCGGAGCCCCGGGATCCCGCGGCGGAGATAGTCGGCCATCGGATACGCGTGGTAGTGGTTGTGTAGGCCGACGATGCCAAGTCGGAGCTCCGCCATCTGTTCAGGTCTCCTTCGTGATTGCGGTCTTGCCGTGGGCGTGAATCCCCCACGGATTGCCCGGATCTCAGCGTCGGCCGTCTTCATCTCGAATCCGTTCGAACGGGACGATCCGAGCGCGCGCGAATCTCATCGCCACTCGATGACCACCTTCAGCGCGTGGTCTGGATCCTTGCTGAGCGCTCGGTATCCGTCGCCGATCCGCTCGGGGGGGAAACGATGTGTGACGAAGCCCTCGACACGGAGCCGTCCGTCGGCGAGAAGTCGGATCGACTCCTCGTAGGTCCTCCGCCAGGTCCACGGCTCGTAGGCGAGGGGAAGATCCTCCTTGGGGCCTGCCCCTCGCGAGCTCAGGATCTCGAGCTCGCGCGTGTAGAGGTCCCAGCAGTCGAGCCGGACCGGGCTCGGATACATTCCCAGCAGAAGGAACCGGCCGCGCTCCCGGCAGGCGACCACGGCCGCACTGGCCACCTGGGGCGAGCCGGTCACCTCGACCACCAGGTCCGCCCCCCGACCGTGAGTGAGGCGGACGATCTCGTCGGCGGCACGTGCGACCGCCGCCTCGTCGCCACCTTCCACGAGCACGGTGTCGTCGGCGCCTGCCTGGCGGGCGAGCTCGAGCCGAGACGGGAGGCGGTCGACCGCGATCAGGCGCTCGGCGCCGGCGAGGCGGCAGATTTGCAGAGCCAGCAATCCGACCGCCCCCTGCCCGAAGATCGCGACCGTCTCCCCGATCCGGACCCGGCCCCGCTGGATTCCGTGGAGCGCGATGGACGCCAGCACCGTGAAGACGGCGGTCTCGGGAGCCATCCCCGCCGGAAGCGGGAAGGCCTCTTTGCCTTCGACCTGGACATATTCGGAATGGCCGCCCCAGCATGACTGCAGGCCCTGGAAGCTCGGAGACCCCTCCGAGCACACCCAACCTCCTTCCCGAAACCCCATGACGCCCGGGGCCGCGGCGACGACGCGGCCGACATTCTCGTACCCGGGCACGAGCGGGTACCGGACCAGTCCGCGGGCGACGCTGGGGAGGGTGCCGTCGAGGACCATGAGCTCGGTCCCGGCGCTGATGCCGCTGATGTGAGTCTCGATCAGCAATTGCCCGGGACGCAGCTTGGGCACGGCCGCTTCGCGGATCTCCACCACACCCGGGTTGGAAACGACCGCCAGCCTCACAGCAGGAGCCTCGACGGGCCACCCGACGACCCTCGCACGACGATCTCGGCGGGCAGTACGACCGATTGCGGGTGATCGGGATCGCCGTCGATGAGCGCCATCAGGATCTCGACCGCCATGCGACCCATGTCGGCGAGTGGCATCCTGACGGTGGTCAGACCCGGCTCCGTGAAGCGGGCCAGGATGTTGTCGTCGAAGCCGGTGATCGCCAGGTCATCGGGTACGCGCAGGCCATTGGACTTGGCCGCGTCGAGGCAGCCCGCCGCGATCAGGTCGCTGGCCGCGACGATCGCCGTCGGGCGCCGAGACCCCGAC
>JBOHUX010000025.1:0-19134 GCA_050734915.1 Candidatus Dormibacteraceae bacterium | reverse complement strand
CGCGGGGGGTCAGCCTGCCCCCCACCTTGAACGTGCGCACGAAGTCGACGAAGTAGCCTCCGGGCCCGATCGCGTTCTGGTCGACGATGACCAGATCGCCTTCGCGGATGGTCTTGTCGGTGTGCCACCGGCGGTAGGGACTGGTGTTGCCCCCGGAGGCGACGATGATGTCGTAGACGAAGTCGAATCCCTTCTCGTACAGGTACTCGTTGACCTTGGCGGTGATGTGTGCCTCGGTCACGCCCGGCCGCAGCCACTCGTTCTCGATCTTCCACATCGACGTGTCGCCGATCGCGGAGGAGATCTTGAGGCACTCGATCTCGTCGGGGGTCTTGACGACCCGCGCCCCGGACATCGCCGGCCAGGCGCTTACGGTGTTCAGCCCCAGCCGCTGGAAGGCTGCCGAGGCGGACGGGTCGGTCATGTCGATGCCGATTCTCTCCTTGGCGACATGGTTCTCTTCGAGGACGCGATGGACGGAGGCGACCATGCGGTCGGCCATCATCTCCTCGGCGGTCTCCGCCCACTTCCAAGTGATCGCGGGGCGGATGTTGCCCTTCAGCCACGGAGCGTCGATCTTGGCGCACTCGAGGTCGGAACCCGCGGTCTCGAAGAGGACCGGATCTCCGTCCCGGGGCAGGACGCAGTAGCGGATGAAGATGTTGTTCTTCCAGTTGCCCTGGTAGACGCTGGTGATGTAGCGGACGTTCTCGCCCACGAAGCAGACGAGAGCGCCGAGATCGTGCTTCTCCATCATCATGCGGGCGCGCGTCAGCCGGTCCCGTCGCAGGCGGTCGAAGTCGACGCGGGCCTGCCAATCGGTCCCCGTCGTGCTGTACATGCGCCGCGGGTCCCACTCATGCGGCTTCTCCAGAAAAGACAGATCGAGGCCCTTCCCGGTGGGCGTGGTCTTGTAGTCCGCCATGCTTCTCCTGTTCCAGTATGCGGAATGTTATTTTGGCTACCGAAACGCGACGCGTAGAGTATGACAGGCCGGGGCGCGCCGGGCGACCCGTGCCATGGCAGGGCGCATCGCTCGTCAGCACTGTAGCGCCCGCGCGAGAGCGCGTTCCAGAATCCGGGCGCCGGCTGCACATCGGGAAGGCGCGTGCGTAAGATCGTGCCAGAGGCCGTTTGGAACTATCGCAGGTGTTCAATGGAGGTGGGCAGGTGAAACTCGAGGGCATCAGGGTGGCGATCCTGGCGGAGGATCTGTACGAGGATCTCGAGCTGTGGTATCCGTACTACCGCCTCAAGGAGGCGGGCGCAGACGTGAAGGTGGTCGGCAGCGGGCGGGCGCCTGCGTTCAACAGCAAGCACGGCTACCCGGTCACGGCCGACCTCGGCGCGGACGGGGCCCGTGCTGGCGACTTCGACGCCGTGGTCATTCCAGGCGGCTACTCGCCCGACCTCATGCGCCGCAAGCCGGAGATGGTCGCCTTCGTCAAGGAGATGGATTCGTCCGGCAAGACGGTCGCCGCCATCTGTCACGCGGGCTGGATGCTGGTCTCCGCCGGGATCCTCAGGGGCCGCCGCGCGACCTGCTTCTTCTCGGTCAAGGACGACGTCATCGCCGCGGGCGCCGAGTACGTCTCGGATGAACCAGTGGTGGTGGACGGCAACCTGATCACGTCGCGCTCCCCGGCGGACCTGCCCTTCTTCTGCAAGGCGATCATCGGGGCGCTGGCCCGCGAGGAGGCCTCCGTCTGACCTCGGCCCAGGGTGGACCGCGGTGGTTGCGAGAGGGCCGCCGTCATCCCCCGGGGACCGCGGGAGACGGCGGCGGACCTGCCTCTCGGCGCGCGTGATCAGCCGCGGGTGCGGCCGGTCGAGGTGTCGAGAGGATGGAGGTCCACGACCAGGCGCTCGTCGAACGGGAAGGTGGTGTAGATGTCGGGGTCGCCGGCGGTGACGACCAGGTTGTGCTCGAGGCGCACCCCGCCGACGCCGACCGAGCCCGCGTAGGGCTCGAGGTTGAACTGCATGCCCTCTCGCAGCTCCTGGGGATCCTCCTTCGAATGGGGGCTGAAGTAGGGCGGCTCCCAGGGCGCCATCCCCGATCCGTGCCCGAGCGAGTCGAGCACATCGGGGTCGGCCGCCGCGAACACATCGGCCGTGGTGTTGCCGGGCCGGGCCGCCGCGCATGCGTTCCAGAGCGCGTCGTAGCACCTCTGATGCAGGCCCCGCTCCGCCCCCGTGGGCCTGATGTCACCGCATACCCAGGTCCGGGTCAGGTCCCCCCAGTAGCCGTTGAAGCAGCCCCCGATGTCGATGATGACTAGGTCCCCCTTGCGGATGACCCGGTCCGAGGTGAAACGCCGGTAGGGCGCGGTGTAGGGACCCGAGCAGACGATGTTCGAGCACTGCGTCCACTCGCTACCCATGGCCGTCATCCGCTGCCAGGCGGCGGCCAGCACCTCGCACTCCCGAACCCCGGGCCGGAGCATCTCGAGGGCGGCGTCCATGCCCGCTTCGGTGATGGAGTTGGCGATCTTGAGGCAGGCGATCTCGTCGGCGGTCTTGAGAATCTTCGCCTCGCACAGGATCCGGTAGCCGTCGACGAACCGGCTGCGGGGAAAGACCGCCTTGATGTGCCCCTCTACGGCCGGCCCCCAGAGATCGACCCCGATCGTCTTGCCGTCGAGGTCGCCGAGCAGCTCGCGCAGCTGTTCCGCCCAGTGCCGGATCCCGACCTCCTCCCGGAAGTTGGCGCGGGGCTGCAGCCGCTCGGCCGGCAGCCACGGCATCCGGGCCCGGCAGTGCTCGTAGTCCATGGTGAAGAGGAGTGGGTCGCCGGTCGGCGCGAGGACGGTGGTCGCATTGCCGAGCAGGGGCGTCGGGCCAAGATGATGGCGGTAGCCGGTCAGATAGCGCGCGTCCTCGGTTCGGAAGACGAACAGGAGGTCGGCCTCGGAGGCGGCCAGTGCCGCCCGCGCCTTGTCGAGCCGCTCGCGCCGGAGGCGGTCGAAGTCGATCCGCTGCTCCCAGTCAACGCCCATGAGTCCGAAATCGACCATTGCCACGCCTCCAATGAACGGTCCGCCGGGACGGACCGGGAGATCAGATCAGAAGGTGAGCCGGGAGAGGCGCTCGAGAGCCGCCTCCAGCCGCTCGTCGGGGACGGTGACCGAGATCCTGAAGTAGCCCTCGCCGTGGGCGCCGAAGCCCGCCCCGGGGGTGACGTTGACGGCGGCCTCGTCGAGAACCCGGGACGCGAACCCGATCGAGGTCTCGCCGCCCGGCACCGGGGCCCACACGTAAAAGGTCGCCTGTGGCACCTCCAGCTCCCAGCCCCGTCCGTTGAGCACCTCCACAACGCGCCGGAGGCGGCGGTGGAAGACCTCGCAGGCGGCCCGCGTGTCGGCGTCGCCGCCGGTGAGGGCCGCGATGGCGGCCCGCTGGACGACCTGGAAGATACCGGAGTCGAGGTTGGTCTTGAGTTGGGCGACGGCGCCCACCAGGTCGGCGCGACCACAGACCCAGCCCAGTCGCCAGCCGGTCATGTTGAAGGTCTTGGAGACGGAGTGGAACTCGATCGCGAGCTCCCGCGCCCCCTCCACCTCGAGCACGCTGGGGGCCCGGTAGCCGCCGAAGGAGATCTCGGAGTAGGGGGCGTCGTGGCAGAGGACGATCTCGTTCCGGCGGCAGAAGGCGACCGCCCGGCGCAGGAAGTCGATACCGCCCACCGCCCCGGTCGGGTTGTTGGGGTAGTTGAGCCACATCAGCTTGGCGCGTCGGGCGACCTCGGCCGGGACCGCATCGAGGTCGGGCAGCCATCCGTCCGCCGCCCGCAACGGCATCGCGTACGGCTCGGCGCCGGCCAGGATGGCGCCGGTGTCGTAGACCGGGTAGCCCGGGCTCGGCACCAGCACCACGTCGCCGGGATCGACGAAGGCCAGTGGCGCGTGGACGATGCCGTCCTTGGAGCCCAGCGTCGGCAGGATCTCGGTCTCCGGATCGAGATCGACCCCGAAGCGGCCCTCGTACCAGCCGGCGATCGCCTGGCGAAGCTGCGGGAGCCCGGCATAAGAGGCGTAGCGGTGGTTGGCGGGATCGGCGGCCGCCTCCCGGAGAGCGTTCACGATCCGCTCCGAAGTGGGCAGGTCGGGGTCTCCGACGTCGAGCCCGATCACGTCGACCCCGGCCGCGCGCTTGGCTGAGACCCGGCGATCGATCTCGGCGAAGAGGTAGGGCGGGATCTTCCGCATCCGGGCGGTCGGGGCGGTGAGCTGTCTCAACCCGACGACCTCACCTGAGCCGGCCTCTCGCCTCCGCCCCCGATCGCGACGCTGGTGCCGGTGCAGTTGAGGAGGAAGCGGTCGCGGAGGGCGGCCCTCAGGTCCATCATCGCCTGCATGCCGGTACAGTGCATCGGACACAGCAGCTCGACGTCGAGCTCCTTGAGCGCCGCGATGGTGCTCGTGGTCTTGCTTTCCGGCGTGCCCGGGAATCCGAGGTGGAAGCCCCCGAAGACCCCCACGATCCGCGACCGGCCGCTGACCTCGATCGCATGGTGGAGGGTGTTGACGATCCCGGCATGGCTGCACCCGACCAGCACCACGACCCCGTCGTCCCCGATGTCGACGATCAGAGCCTGGTCGTCGGGCACCGCGTCCGGCTCCATCCGCCCGTCCACGACCCGGATCAGCGCCGTCGGACCGTCGATGCGGTCGCTGGGCATCTCGAAGGCCGCCTTCCGGGGGATGGCGCCGGTGGCGACGGCGCCGGGGCCGACCTCGAGCGGGCCCGAGTGGGCGACAAGCCGGCCGCCCGCCCCCGTGATCGCGTCCTCGGTGAGGCCATGGTTGTAGTAGGGCGCCACCTCACCGGACGACAGGCGTAGGTAGCGGGCGATGAAGGCCCCCTCGCCGACCGAGACCGGCACCGGAGCCTCCCGACTCTCGAGCATTCCGAGCAGGCCCCCATAGTGGTCGGGATGGCCATGGCTGATCACCAGGTGGTCGACGGCGCCGAGGTCCACGCCCAGCGCCCGAGCGTTGTGGAGCAGGACCTCCCCGGACATGGCGGTGTCGAAGAGGATCTGATAGGCGTAGCGGTCCCACTCGATGCGGACGTGGAGGGCGATGCCGTTCTCCCCCCGGGGGTTGAGCCGTTTGGGGTCGAAGTGGTGGGCAAGGCCGGCCCGGGTGACGCCGGGCTCGTCGGCGAGCAGCATGTCCACGTAGTTCTCGACCAAGGTGGTGACGATGACACGTCGGGCGGGAGCCATCCAGGGATTCTAGAAGGAACCCGGAAGGAACCCGGAAGGAATCCGGAAGGCGCCCGGAAGGCGCCCGGAAGGAACCCGGAAGGAACCCGGAAGGCGCCCGGCGGGCTGGCCGCGCCGGCGTCGAAGACATGCCCCCGGCGCCAGAGATGAGCGGTCCAAAGAGCCGCCTGCTCAGGGTCGAACGTGGCCTCAGCCCGCGTGAGGCGGCCGCGCCTCCTTGGCATGGAGCCGCTCGGGAGCTACCCTGATGGCTTGCCAACCCGGGACCGACCGAGACGGCGACGCCACGCGTCGCGGGCCTAAGGGTGGCCCGCGTCCCGCTCGTCGCGGCCGGCTCGAGCCCCGCGGTCGACGAGCTCTTCGCCGAGATCGCCTCGCTGGGCAGACCGCTGCTCAACCTCTACCGAGTCCTGGCCAACCAGCCTCCGGCCCTGGCCGCCTTCCTGGGCATGTCGCGCTACGTCCGCGACGACTCGAGCCTCGATCCACGGCTGCGGGAGATGGCCATCATCGCCACCGCTCGGGAACTCGGCCAGGCCTACGAGCTGGCCCATCACCAGGAGGTTGCGGAGCGGCTGGGGGTGAGTGCCGGAAAGCTGGCGACGCTCAGTCGGGGGGGCGACGAGGGGCTCGACCAGCTCGAGCTGGCGGCGGTCAGGTACGCGCGGGAGCTGGCGCGGACGCGCGACTGCACTGAGGCGACCTTCGCGTGGCTCCGCGATCTGCTGCCCCTCGAAGGGGTCACAGACCTGGTCGTGACGGTCGCCTGGTATCACCTCTGCGCGGCCATCCTCGGCCCGCTGCACGTCGAGCTTGAGCCCGAACTGAGGCCCGATCAGGCCGGCGGCCGGTAGCCTCCCATAGCCGCGCCGAGGCGAGCCGCCGCCTCGGCAGAGATCCTCGCGCCCTCGGCCTCGACGCGGGTCAGGCCTTCCAGCGCGAGCAGCACCGGCCGGATCGTGGCGGCCATGGTCAGGGGCTTGTGGGGGCAGCCGGTGCACATGCCCGTGAACCGCAGCCGGACATCTCCGGCCAGCGAGACCCCGAGCACCTCGATGCCGCCGGCGTGGGCGCGAAGCCGGGAGTTGAGCTCCGCAAGGGCGCTGTCGAGCCCGGCCGCCGCCTCCTTGGCGAGGGTTCCCCGGCTCAATTTGTCAGGCCACCTGCGGGGGAGGCTGCTCTTGACGCTTGCCCTGGAGGTCGATCCCCATCAGCCGCCCGAAGTTCAGGCCCAGAATCTTCTCCTTGTCGTCGCGGGTGATCTGCGGGTATCCGTAGCCGGACCGCAGATCCACCGGGATCTCCATCTCGAGGAATGCCCTCAGGTAGGGCGCCGGACCTCCCTGGAGGGCCGCCTCCGAGCCCCAGAGCAGCTTGTCCGCCCCCACCTCCTGGAGCAGCCGGCCCAGGCGTTCCTGGGTCAGCCGGGGCGCGATCAGGAAGTAGTTGATGTTGCCGGAGAGGGCGAGGTGGACGTTGGGAAAGCGCGAGGCGATGGAGACCGCCTCCTCGAAGTAGGGAAGGGCGAGATGGTGGATCACGAACTCCAGATCGGGGAAGTCACGTGCCGGGGCCTGGAGGTCGATCGGGCTCAGGTCCTCGACGTTCTGCATCCCGAACGGGAGCCCCTTGTGGAACTGGACGACCTTGATGCCGAGTTCTCGGCACCTCTCGTAGAGCGGATAGGCGACCTTCTCGTCGTCGCAGCGCCAGCTGCGAGGGAGGTGGCCGTTGTAGAACTTGATCGAGCAGGCGCCCATCTCCCTGACCTGGTGGTCGAGCTGGTCGAGGGCGTCGTCGAGCCCGTGCCAGAGGGGGTCCACCCCGCCGCAGAAGAGGACCTGGTGGGGGTGTGCCCGCGCCATCTCATACTGGGCCTGGACCGGCGCGAACCAGTCCTGGTACCAGTCGAAGATGGGCACCGCCTGGGCCATGGCGAGGTCGGTCTTCGCCTCCACGAAGACCATGTTGTAGAGCTCCTGCTGTGGCCAACGGCGACCGTATTCGAGGCTGTTCGCCTCCGGTGCACGAACCGAATCGCCGAAGGCGAGCATGAGGTCCCGGGAGTAACGCGCGTCCGGCCGGTCCCCGCGCAGGTTCGCGTCCGAGAGGTCGTGGACGTGGATGACGCAGTCGAAAATGAAGATGTCGTCGATCAAGGGTCGCTCACTCCTGACGCACGGGCGTGGCCCGGTCGGGCGGCCGCGAGAGGGTACCACAGAGCGCGGATCGAGGCGCGGGTTCGTCTCTTGACGGTGAGCCTTTGTGTCATGTGACCGAGGGCGACCCGGCGCCCAGTGCCGTGCGCACCGCGGCTTCGATCTTCAGGCGGTCCGGATAGAGGGGTTTTTCGAGAGGAGGGCTGAATGGGATCGGCACGTCCGGGGTGGTCACCCGCCGGATCGGGGCCCGCAGGCTCTCGAAGCCCTCCTCGGCCACGATCGCCGCGATCTCGCTGGCCGCGCTGCAGGTCCGGCAGGCGGGGTCGACGACGACCAGCCGGCCGGTCTTGGCGACCGAGCGCAGGATCGCGCCCCGGTCGAGCGGGACCAGGCTGCGGGGGTCGATGACCTCGACGGAGATGCCCTCGCCGGCGAGCGACTCGGCGGCGGCGCGGGCATGGTGGACCGCGCCCGCGATCGCCACCACCGTCACGTCTCCCCCCTCGCGGACCATGCGCGCCTCGCCCAGCGGCACGAAGAACTCCTCTTCCGGGAGCTCCTCCCTGCGTGTCCACAAGGTGGCATCCTCGAAGACGAGGACGGGGTCGTCGGTGCGGATCGCGGTGCGCAGAAGACCCTTGGCGTCGTGGGCGCCGGCCGGGGCGACGATCTTCAATCCCGGCACGTTCATGAACATCGGGTAGGGACGGTCGGAATGATGAGCGGCGGTGGAGGCACCGTAGAACATGCCCGCCCGGTAGACGATCGGGATGCTTGCCTGAGCGCCGAACATGTAGCGGTTCTTGGCCGCCTGGTTGATGAGCTGGTCCATGGCGAGGTACATGAAGGTCGCGTACGTGAAGTCCACGATCGGCCGCAGCCCGGTCATGGCGGCGCCGACGCCGATCCCGGCGAACGACGCCTCCGAGATGGGGGTGTTGATGACCCGGTCGGCCCCGAAGAGCTCGACGAACCCGGGCGCGGTCCCGAAGAGGTTGGAGCGGACGTCCTCGCCCAGCAGGACCACGCGCTCATCCTCGGCCATCGCCTCCCGCTGGGCGGCCCCGATCGCGGCCAGGTAGGTGAGCGTGGACACCGGCTTGCCCCCTAATGCCCAGCCGGGATGGGCTCTGAGAACAGGCCCCTGAACGCGTCCTCGGGATCCGGGAAGGGGCTCTCCTTGGCGAATCGGACAGCCTCGCGGACCTCACCCTGAACGTCCGCGTCGATTGCCTCAAGGGCCGGTCGGTCGGCGATCCCCAGCTCCTCGAGCCGACGTCCGAAGAGCAGGATCGGGTCCCGCGCCACCCAGGCCTCGTGCTCAGCCGGGTCCCTGTGGGCGCCGGCGTGGATGAGGCCCTCGGAGTGGTCCGAGTAGCGATAGGTGAGCACCTCGATGAGCGACGGCCCCTCTCCGCGGCGCGCCAGCTCGGCAGCCTCTTGAACAGCGTCGTGGACGGCGAGCACGTCCTGGCCATCCTCGACGGTGATCCCGGGCACGCCCAGGCCGGCCCCCCGCGTGGAGATCCGCAGCTCCTTCATGACCTCGCGTTGAGAGGTGGTGGACGCGTACTGGTTGTTCTCGCAGAGGAAGATGACCGGCAGGCTCCAGACGGCGGCCATGTTCATGCACTCGAAGAGGACGCCCTGGTTGGAGGCGCCGTCGCCGAAGAAGCAGAGCGAGACCCGGCCGGTGCGAAGCACCTTGGCGGAGAGGGCGGCGCCGGTGGCGACGGGGATCGCGGAGCCGACTACGCCCGACTCGCCGAGACTGCCCCGGCTGAAGTCGGCCAGGTGCATGGAGCCTCCCTTGCCCCCGCAGATGCCGGTGCTCTTGCCCAGCAGCTCCGCCATTAGCGGCGCCAGGGGGGACCCCTTGCCGATCGGATGGCCGTGAGACCGGTGGTTGCCGGTCATGAAGTCGTCCTCGCGGACCCCCATGCAGGCGCCGACCACCTCCGCCTCCTGGCCGAGGCTGGTGTGGGCGGCGCCGGGCAGCTCGCCGCGCTTGACCAGGCTCTTGACGGCCTCCTCGAAACGGCGGATGCGAACCATCCTCCGGTGCATCTCGAGCAGGACCTGGGGCGGGAGCCCCGCGCCCGCCGGGGGGCTCACCCGCCCGGCTCCGGGCCTGCGGTTTCGATCACGGCGAGGGCCGTATAGATCCCAACGGTGACGCCTGCCTCGACCCTGATCTCGCTGAGCACGCCCGTCTCCGGCGACTCCAGCTCCGCCTCGACCTTGGCCGCCTCGACGCGGGCCAGCACCTCCCCCTCTTCGACCCGGTCGCCGACCTGCTTGGTCCATTCCACGATGGTGCCGTCGGTCATGCCCATCCCCCACTGCGGAAGGCGCACCTCCACCTGCACTGTCAGGCAACCGTGACAGGAGCGGCCGCGCGGGCGCCGGCACCGCTCAGATGGGGGGTCGCCGCCATGGTTTGGTTAGAGTATCGGACCGCGGGTCCCGCGACATCCGGACCCGGTGATGCGTTGAGGCCCCGAGCAGGGCAGCGGCCCCCAGGCGTAATGGCGGGCGAGATGGATGGACTCGAGTGGGTTCGCGAGCCGGGCGCGTCCGCGGAGCCACGAGCGGCGATCGGGGGTTGGGCGGCGGGCCCGGGTTGGACCCGTCGAGACAACCCTACCGGTGGGCGGTGCTGGCCGTGAGCGCGGGCGCGCAGGTCGCCCTGGCCGCCTCCGCCTACGGCCTCTCGGCGATCGCGCCCGCCATCCAGGCACACTTCGACGTCGATCTCGTCCATACCGGTGCCGTGCTCGCGGCGATGATGCTGGGGATGGTGGCCACCAATCTTGCCTGGGGCCTCGCCACCGACCGCTTCGGCGAGGGCCGGGTCCTTCTGTTGGGGCTGGGCGCCAGCGCGCTGGCGCTGTTCGGAGCCGCGCTCACGCCCGGCTACTACAGCCTGCTCGGGTGCCTGGTGCTGGCGGGCATGACGGGCACGGTCGCGGTCCCCGCCGGGGGCCGGGCGGTGCTGAGGTGGTTCGACGCCGGCGAGCGAGGGGCCGCGCTCGGGGTCCGGCAGATGGCGGTGCCTCTGGGCGCCGCACTGGCGGCGATGTCGCTGCCCGGCGTCCTCTTCACGTTCGGGCTCGCCGCCTGCCTCGTCGAGCTGGCGTCGATGACCGCCGTGGCGGCGGTTGCGGCCGGGATCTGGATGCCTTCCACGACCCTCCGTTCACCACGGCCGTCTCCGCCCGGCCCCTCGCCCCTGCGCGATGTCAGGATCTGGAGGGTCGCCGGCGCTGGGGCGCTGATGATGGCCGGCCAACTGAGCCTGGTCGCCTACCTGACCACCTTCCTCACCCACGCCCGCGGGCTCGGTCTTGCCCCGGCCGCGGGCCTGCTCGCCGTGCTCCAGATCACCGGGGCGGCCGGCCTGGTCGCGGTCGGGCGGCTCTCCGACCGCCTCGGGCACCGCCTCGGCCTTCTCCGGCTGGCGGCTGCCGCCAGCGCCCTGGGGTCGATCGCGGTCGGCATCTTCGTGGACGTCCCGCTCGGCCCCCTGTTGGCCCTGCTTCTGGGGGTGGGATTCGTCTCGGTGACCTCCAACGGGCTCAACTTCACGGTCACCGGCGAGATCGCCGGCCCCTCCCGGGCGGGGACCGCGATGGGCCTCCAGGCCACCTTGTTCGCGTCCACCGGGGTGGCCGGGCAACTCCTGTTCGCGGCCATCGTGGACGGCGTCGGCTGGCGCTGGGGATACGTCTTCGCGGGGGTGGTCGGCCTGGCCGCCTGGTGCTTGCTGAACCCGCTCGTGGACCAGGAGCGGGAGGGCTGGGGGGCCGGATCCGGGGTCCCGCTCAACGCCGCCGGCGGCGGCTCCGACGAGGCCTGAGGGGCGGGCGGAAGCGCCTCACGTGCCGGTCACGGGGGTTGCCGCCGCCTGGGACCTCGCCCCCGCGCATGAGATGCTCAGCGGAGAACGACCGGGTTGACGGGGGAGCCGACGCCTCCCTCGATGGGCAGCGTGGGGGCGACGATCATCCCCGTGTATCGACCGTCGTCCGCGCAGGCTTCCGCCAGCTCCTCGAGGTTGAACATCTCGCCGACCATGAGCCCGACGTTGGGGATCGCCAGCCGGTGCCAGGGCTGGAGCATGTCCTCGACCTGGTTGGGGCGCACCTCGGCCCCCCACGTGTCGGTGGCGATGGCGGCGACGTCCTTCTCCTTGAGCCAGAGCGCGGTGTCGAGGTCGAGCCCGGGGGCGTCGCCGCCCGCGAAGGCGCCCCAGCCCTCCTGGAAGCAGCGCCCCATCTGGCCTGTCCTGACCAGCAGGAAGTCGCCCGACCGGACCTCGATCTGGATCTCCTCCAGGCAGGCCTCGAGGTCCTGGGGGGTGATCTTCTCGCCGTCCGGCATCCAGTCGATCCCCTTCCAGCGGGGCATATCGAGGAGCACCGCGCGGCCGACCAGCCGGTCCTTGGTGGCGACGATGCTGTTCTTCGCCGCCCCCAGGTCGCCCACCAAGCGCATGTCGTAGCCGTTCCACATCACCCCATCGTGAAACACGTGGGCCAGGCAATCCCAGTGGGTGGCGCCATGGACACAGAGCTCGAGGACGTCGTCGGCGTAGCCATGGGGGCGCTCGTCGGCGGCGGCGGCGGTCCCAGTCGCGATCATCCGATGGCGGGGGTTGAACCGACCTCCCATGCCGGTGATCTGGGGCCCGGTGGGACCGAACCGGATCGCCAGGGAGATCGAGCGGCCGATCCTGACCTCCTGGGCGGCGCTTCGCGTCGTCTCCGGAGTGATCAGGTTGAGGGTTCCGATCTCGTCGTCCGGGCCCCAGCGGCCCCAGTTGCGGCAGGCGCCGGCCATCTCGTCGATGTCCTTGATCGTCAGCATGGTCTCCTCCCTGAAGCCGATGGCGGACCGGAACGACAGATCGGGACACGGCGTGGGAACCCGCGCCTTCAGACCCGTCGCGCGGATCGGATCGCTTCCAGCCCGAAGAGGCGGAAGGCGTTCTCGCCCAGCACCCGCCCGATCACCTCCGGAGCCAGCCCGACCGCCTCGATCCCGGAGAGCGGGGAAGCCTGCTGCATTGGCGCCGGATAGTCGGTGCCGAGCATCACGTGATCGGCTCCGACCAGGTCCACCAGGTAGCGGAGCGCCGCCGGCGAGAAGGTGATGCTGTCGTAGCCGAACCGGTCCAGCCAGGCGCTCGGTGGGCGGCTGAGGCCGGCTCCGACCGGGCCCAGGCCGCCGTCCCGGGCGCCGTTCCAGCCCCGGTCGAGGCGGCCGATGACGATCGGCAGGGCCCCGCCTCCGTGGGCGAGGACGATCCTCAGATCGGGCAGCTCCTCGACCACGCCCGAGAGGATGAGCAGTGCCGCCGAGAGCGCGGTGTTGAAGGGGTTGCCGAGAAGATTGCCGAGGTGGTGCTTGGCGAGGTCGCCAGAGGGCGCCGCCTCGAAGGGATGGAGGAGAACGGGCGCCCGCAGCCGGGCGGCGGCCTCCCAGAAGGGGCGAAGGGTCCGGTCGTCTACGGAGAGGCCGGCCGCCCTCGTCAGCACCAGGACCCCGACCAGGCCGAGCTCGTCGACGGCCCGCTCCAGCTCGCGGACGGCCGCGTCCACGTCCTGAAGAGGGACGGTGGCCAGCCCGGCGAAGTGGGCGGAGTCGGCCGAGACCGCCTCGGCCAGCCCGTCGTTGAGGAGCCGGGCGACCTCCTGCCCATCGGCGACGGGGACGTCGTAGTACGTCATGAACGGGAAGCCTGAGAGGATCTGGGCGTCGATCCCGTCGGCCGCCATCTGCTCGCGCCGGACGGAGAGGTCTGTCACCCGGGGGTTGAGCGAGCGCCGGGCGGTCTTCTCGATCAGGAAGAACTCACGACCGCCCTGAGTGACGAGCTCGGTGGCGTACCGGCCGCCGTGACGCCGGATGTGGTCGACGAACGGCCCGGGGACGAAGTGGTTGTGGATGTCTACGACCATCGGACCCCCTCACGCCCGAAGCCGGATCTCGCGCGGTCCAGTGTCCGGTGACAGCCGATCACCGCTCGTGCCAGCGCACCTGGGGCCAGCGGTCGAACCGGCTCAGGCAGCCACCCATCATCGCGCTCTCGCCCCCCGTGAACGCGGCCCGGCTGTCTGCGTGCGGCTCTCAAGTCCACATCTCCCGCTCCACGAAGACGTGGATGGGCTCCCACGCCTTCGCGTGCTCGAAGTCGAGATCGCGGTGAACCGACCCCGTCCGGGAGGGCCCGCCTATCGGTGAGCCGGAGCGGGGTGCCGTCGCAGGTGTCGGGAGCGGGGGCGGCCGGGGACGGCGGCACGGATCGGACGCGCGGTCCGCCATCTGGTTCGCTGATGGCGGGGAGAGCGATGGATCGGCGATCCCGAAGGCGCCCCCCCCGGATCCGGCGGCGCCGGCGGCGGCTCATCCCATCCCCGCCGGTCATTCGTTCCCCCGCCATCCAGGTTGTCGCCGTAGCAGGCCCAGGGATGCCTGAAGGCGAGGTAGTAGACGTAGACGCATGCGGCCACCCCCAACCCCGGCATGACGAGTGCTCCGATGACCACCCACATTGGATCTCAGCCTACCTTGGCGAGCCGGCCCGTGCTCGTCGTCCAGCCCGGGGATCGCTCGGATCGATCGGGCGGAACATTCAAGGGGCCACGATGCGCCTCGGGCGGTGGGAGACGGAGACTCCTGGCACGCGAGGCGAGCGCCTCCGGCCGAGCGGTCGTGGAGGCCCAAGGCTGACGTCGCGCGGCACCAGATCGAGGCGGGCTGGCGGCGGGGTGAGGTATCCCCAACCGGAGGAGTGGGCCGGGAGGGAGTCGAACCCCCAAAGCTTTCGCGGCGGTTTTACAGACCGTTGGGCTCGCCACGTGCCCTTTGCCGACCCATGAAGCGCCCGGCGGCGACCTCGACGTATGGTACCCGCTTGCCGCGGCAGAGGTCCTCCCCGGGGATCGAGCAGAACGCCGTCGTCGCCAGGCGGCGCCGATGGCGATCGGGTCGCTGCGCGCTTGGCCTGCCGGTGCGTGAGGGAGGACACTGGTTCGATGGGAGCGACCTGGGAACGCCCGTGACCTCGAATCTGCGGCCATCTGGCAGTGTCGCCGCGCTCCTGGCGAGCTGCCATCCGGAGCCGGCGCTCGCTGTGACAACGCTCGCCACCGCTCTCGCCGCCGGCAGCGGCCGCGGGCGGAGTTCGCTGTGGGTGCTCGGCGCGATCGGATCAGGCCAGCTGTACGTGGGCTGGAGCAATGACTACCTCGACCGGGAGCGAGACGCCAGGTACGCGAGGCCGGACAAGCCGCTGGCGGTGGGCACGATCGAGCCCCGGCTGGTTGGAGCGGCGGCGCTGATCGCCCTGCCCGTGGCCCTCGCACTGACGCTCCGCTCCGGCATCCGTGCCACGGCGGCCCACGGCGTCGCGCTCGCGGCCGCGACCTCCTATAACCTCGGAATCAAGTCGACCCCGTTCAGCGTCCTCCCCTACGCGCTCGGATTCGGCGCGCTACCGGAGGTGGTCGGCTACGGCCTGCCAGGGAGCCGGACGGTGCCGCGGTGGGCGCTGCTGGCGGGGGCGCTGCTGGGTTCAGGTGGGCACTTCGCGCAGGTCCTCGGCGACATCGAATCGGATCGCGGCGAGGGCCGGTTGGGCCTGCCGCAGCGACTGGGAGCCCGCTGGTCGGCGGTTGCCGGCGCCGTGCTCATGGCGGGGGCGGGCGCGGTCGTCGCGGGCGCGGCGCCGCCTCGGGGGCGCTCCCGGGTAGGGCTCGTGGCGACTTCCGCCCTTGCTGCGGGAGTGCTGGTCACCGGGCTCACCGACCACCCGCGCGCCGCATTCCGGCTCACGCTGCTGACGGCCGCCGCAACGGTGGCGACCCTCGTCGCCGGTGAGGTGTCGCGGTCGCCTGAGCTCAAAAGCTGGTCAGCCCAGTAGATGGTCAGCCTAGTAGATGAACCCGATCAGGGGCACCTGGCCGGGGCGGATGGTCCGCTGGTCGACCACGGCCCAGCCCCGGTAGTTCATCTCCGACACGGTCCAGGACCCATCCGCATGGACCGACTCCACATAGGCGACGTGTCCCCAGCCGCTCTCCCAGGTGACCATGATCGCCCCCGGGCGCGCCTTCTGCCCCACGGGCCAGCCGTAGGATTGCGCCGCTCCGTACCATTGCCACGCGTCACCGCTCCAGGGCACTGGGCGCCGGTTGTTCACGTACCAGGTGCAGTAGCCATACGGGAAATGGCCGCCGGACCTGCCTCCCGGCTGGTTGGAGATGCGCATGATGATGCCGCCCTCGCTCAGGCTCGAGGCGCCCAGGGTGACTGGCGTCGGCTGCTCGTCGAAGAACTGGTTGCCCTGGCCGCTGGGAACGATCAGCGTCGTGCCGGGGGCGAG
Organism: Candidatus Dormibacteraceae bacterium; assembly: GCA_050734915.1. Classification (GTDB taxonomy): domain Bacteria; phylum Chloroflexota; class Dormibacteria; order Dormibacterales; family Dormibacteraceae; genus JBOHUX01. Next base: position 3,353 of record JBOHUX010000025.1, on the reverse strand, counting down.
GTGGGCCGGGTCGCGGAGATAGTTGAAGTCGATCACGGCCTTCACATCGACATGGAAGACGCTGGCGATGGACTGGGCGGTGTCCCCCTTCTTGACCGCCACCACCACGCCCTGAATCGGCGGCAGGGCCAACTTCTGGCCTGCGTGGACGGCCATGCTGTCGGCCAGCGACGGGTTGGACCAGCGGATTTCGTCGACGCTGAGATTGAACTTGGCCGCGATCGCCTGCAGGCTCTCGTGGTGACCTACCGTGTAGCTGATCGGCGTGTGGAGGCTGGGGGCGGAGGTGGGCACGGTGATCGGTTTGATGACGGTGCTCATGCGGCCGAGAGTGACATCACCCACCTGGCCACCCTGGCCGAGCACGAGACCGGCGGCGTTGACGATGCCGAAACGAACGCTGGCACTGGCCGGGAGCTGGTGGGTCACGGTCGCGTAACCCGAGAGCAGCGCGGCGATGGCGAGCACGACGGCGTGCACGACATATCGGCTGACGACCGTCAAAGAGGACTACCCCCTTCCAAGCCGCCCAACCCCAGGGCGACCCTTGAAAGACGGGGGTCACGCTATCAGACGGTCCGCTCGGTGTCAACGCGATCGCGCAAACTCACTCGACCCTTGAGCAAACGTTCGCGCTCACACTGTGCGTCGGCTGGACCCGCTCGGGGCTTGGCGGGGGCAATAGCAGCGCGCTTTTTTGACCGCCGCCCCCGCCGCAACTCCCCCGTCCCGCGAGGGGATGTTCGGTTGCGTCGGAGCGAGCACGGCCGGACGGCCGGCGAGCCGCGAGAGCGCGCGCTAACGAGGCCGCTTGTTACGAGGACTGCGCTCAAAGCGAGCGGTTGAACCCGGAGGATCCCGTCAGCAGGAATGGTTCCGATCGAACAACGCGCCGGTCGGGAGATACTGGAAGATGGGGACGGTGGAGCCCGGCCAGAGGGGCTGGAAGCACATGCTGTAGTCGGCGCCGTCGGTGGCGCCCGCGACCCAGCTGGGGACGTCTGCGGGGGCGTACCCACCGGCGATCGTCCGCCATATGGAGGGGGTCGAGTAGACCCCCACCCGGCGGTGGGCTGTCTTGAGGAAATCGATCGCCCCCCGCACCACCATCGAGTTGGCGAAGGTGTCGTCAGACCAGGTGTTGCCGGTCTCCACGTCGAGCCACCACATGCGGGCGTCCAGCGAGGCCCCGGAGGTGCCCACCCAGGCGGAGAGGAAGGCATCGCGGGCGGTGTTCCAGCCGTAGTCGTAGGGCCGGCAGGGAGGGTCGGCCGGGCTGCAGGGCCCGTCCGTGCTCTTTCCGAAGGCGACGTTCAAGTACACGGACGGCCGGACGCCACCGCCCGACGCCCAGCTGAACTCGCTGGTGAAGCAGGGATTCGGGGCGAAGGGGCTGCCCCCGGTGATCCCGACCACGGCGAACTCGCCGGCGCCGAGCACGGGGTAGGGCGATCCGCACTGTGGCCAGGAGATGTCGTAACCGGCCCCGCCGGGCGCGTAGGCGCCGCCGGCCTGGACGGGAGGCGGTGCGCCGGGTCTCGAGGCGGCCAGCACGATGGCGAGGGCGGCAAGCGCGATCGAGGCGCGGGGTAGTCGGCCACGAGGCAATGTCTGGTTCAAGTCGGCGGTAAGGCTGTCCGGCGCCGGCGGCGGTCCGCGGGGCGCGCGGGTAAGGGTCTGTAATGTTCCGCCGACCCGTCGGGACCAATCGGACACCCCGGCGGGTGGGGATCCATCCGGCGGCGGCCCGGAAAAGGGACCGGCCCGAAATGGCAGCCCGCCTCCTCGGCGGTCGCGGCGACCCGGCGGGTGGAACGAAGGCGGTGGCTCTGGCCGGCGAAGCCCGGGCTACTTCTCCAGCGGGAGCCCCCGCCCGTTCCATGCCGAGAGATCGTCGTCGACCAGGACCACGTCCACGCCCGCGCCCTGGAGGAGGCTCGCCGCGATGGCAGCCCGCTGGCCGGCGGCGCAGTGGATGTACACCGGGCCCGCCAGCGCCGTCAGCTCCGGCAGCCGCCCGACGATCTGGGGCACGTGGACATGGATCGCTCCCGGCAGATGGCCCCCGCGCCACTCGCTGTCGTCCCTGACATCGAGGATGGTCCGCCGGGCTCGCCAGGCGGCCTCCAGCCCGCCCAGGTCGGTGACGCGCAGGGTGCTGACCGGACGCCCCGAGGCCTTCCACGCGGCCATCCCGCCCGCCAGGTATCCCTCAAGCGAATCGATCCCGATCCGCCCGCACTGACGGAGCACCAGGGCTGCCTCGGAAGGGTCGTCGACGACGAAGGCGAATCGCGTGTCGAGTGGAAAGAGCCACCCGAGGTACTGGCTGAACGAGTCACCCAGTTCCACGTTCACCGACCCCGTCAGGTGCGCCGGCGCGAACTCGGTCGCCGCTCGCGCGTCCACCACCACCCCACCCTCCGAGAGGAGCGAGTCCACCCGGGAGGGGCCGATCGAGGCCAGGGCCGACGATGGCCAGCCAGGCGCCCCCCGCCGGTTGAGAGGGCCCATGTGGCGGTAGTAGGCGGGGTGCGCCGGCAGCCCGGCCAGTTGCGCGGTGACGAAGTCGCTCTCCGTGAGGAGGAGGGCGGGATTTCGGCCCCATTCGGCCGCCACGTCGGTCCAGGTTTCAGCGGGTCCCCCGAAGGCCGCGCAGAAGGAGCCCGCCCCGTGCGTCGGGCCGATGCCGGTCTCCCCCGGAAGAGCACCGATGCGGCGCGCGGAACGGTGCTGGAGGCGCGCCAGCGGTTCGGTCATCTCGGCGCTGACGAGGTCGGTCCGTCCGCAGGCGCCGACCAGGACGCAGCCTCCACTCAAGACGGCCACCACCTCTTCCCCGACGACGACCTGGTAGCTCATGTGGTGGGGCGTGTGGCCGGGTGTGAAGAGCGCGCGAAGGCGAGCGGATCCGACCGCGATCTCGTCCCCATCTCGCACCGCCCGGTGATCCGGCTCGAAGCCTGCCTCGTCGGGCAGCACGTACTGGACGCCCAGCTCGTGAGCCAGGGCGGGTCCTCCGCTCAGGTAGTCGTTGTGGATGTGCGTGTCCAGGACCGCGACGACGCGAACGCCCTGGGCGTCGATGTCGGTCCGGAAGCGATCGATGTCCCGCTGCACATCGATCAGCGCCCCCTCCCCATGCGACACCATCAAGTGGGTGCTGTCGCCCAGCTCGGGAGTACGGAACTGGCGGATCTGGACCCCGGGTGCCGTGAAGACGAGCTTCGAGGAGGTGGCGCCGGTACCCTCCGCGGTGATCTTCGTGGCCCCCACTCTAGATGAGTAATTCCGAATATCGACGGGTCTTCGGCGCCCATGCACCCCATCTGGCGGCCCGGCTTCTCCGCTCC
>JBOHUX010000024.1:0-19410 GCA_050734915.1 Candidatus Dormibacteraceae bacterium | reverse complement strand
GGTTCTCGCCCCACGCTTCGCCCTCGAGCCCGGCCGGCGTGGGTTGGCCTCCTACCCGGTCACCACCGGGATCCTGACTTCGACCCGAGGCCCGGCAGACCGGGTCCCGGCGCGAGTCTGGAGTCCCCCCGAGGGGCCGGGGCGGGGTGAGGGGGTCTGATGACGCCGTCAGCGTCCAGCCACGGCCTGCGGCTTCTTGCGCACCACGATCTCGGTGGCCACGGCGACGGCATGCAGGTGGTGCGGGAAGGTGACGCCCTCTATGTGGGGCACACCGGGACCACGGGCATGGGAACGTCGATTCTCGACGTGAGCGACCCGGCCGCCCCGGTCCTGGCCGCCCAGTGGCCCAGCCCACCGAACTCGCACACGCACAAGGTTCAGGTCGCGGATCGGCTGCTGCTCGTGAATCACGAGCGGTTTCCCATCGGCGACCCGACCGCGGAGCCGTTCTCCGCGGGCCTGGCCGTCTACGACCTCACAGAACCCCTCGCGCCCGAACGCATCGGCTTCTGGGCGTCCGGTGGTCTCGGCGTGCACCGGGTGGTCTGGACGGGAGGTCGCCACGCGCACATGTCGGCGACCCCGCCCGGGTTCTCGGATCGGATCTGGGTGGTGCTCGAGATGAGCGCTCCGGATCGACCGCGGGAGGTAGCGAGATGGTGGTGGCCCGGCCAGGGCGAGGGGGAGACGGCGAGGTGGCCCAGACGGCTGCGATATGCCGCCCACCACGCCCTCATCGCCGGTGATCGCGCCTACCTGGGATTCGACGATGCCAACATGGTCATCCTCGACGTGGCGGACATGACCAGGCCGCGCCAGGTCGCCCACGTGCAGTGGCCCGGGGGTGGCTCGACGCACACCTGCCTGCCGCTTCCCGGGCGTGGCCTGGTGGTGGTCACGGACGAGCAGGTCCGGAACGGCCCGGATGCGCCCGACCGGGTGGTCCACATCGTGGACGTGTCGGACGAAACAGACTGTCGCGTGCTGGGGCGATGTCCCCCGCCACCGGCCGCGTTCAAGGCCCTGCCGCTCCGCTTCGGAGCCCACAACCTGCATGAGAACCGAAGCGGCTCCTACCGGAGCGAGCGCCTCGTCTTCGTCAGCTACTTCAGCGCCGGCGTCCGCGTCTACGACCTTGCCGATCCGGTGCGCCCGGTCGAGATCGCGCACTGGGTGCCGGAACCCCCGCCGGGGCAGCCGGTGCCTCAGACCAACGACCTCTTCGTCGACCGGGAGGGGTTGGTGTGGGCAACCGACAGGATCGGCGGCGGGCTGTCAGTCCTCGAGCCCGAGCCCTGGCTCGCCGCGCAGATGGCGGCAGCACGCTTGGAGGAGCCAGCGGCACCCGCCGGGTGAACTCCGGGGCACTGAGGTCGGCCGCCGGTCGAAGGTGGCGGACGTCAGCACGCTCGAACGGTCGTCGTGGAGCCTCCGAGATACAGCTGGCCAATCTCAGGATTGCGGAGCACCTCCACCCCGCTGCCGCGCAGGCGCACGTGTCCACCCTCCACCACCACCGCCTGGTCGGCCACGGCGAGGCCCGTGCGGACGTTCTGCTCCACCAGCAGGACCGTGCGGCCGGCCTCCCGCATGGTGCGGATCGTGCTCATGACCAGTCGCAGCATGCGCGGCTCCAACCCCATCGACGGTTCGTCGAGGACGACCAGCTTGGGGTCCAGCATCAGGCAGCGCGCGAACTCCACCTGTCGCTGCTGGCCGCCCGACAGCGACCCCGCCTTCTCGCCCTGCCGATCGTGGACGACCGGGAAGAGCGCCTCGACGTCGCGGAGGCGCCGCTCGATCAGGGCTCGATCACGGACCAGGTAGCCGCCGAGGATCACGTTCTCACGCACGGTCATGGATGGGAAGAGGCTGTGGCTCTGCGCGACCTGGACGACTCCGCGGGCCAGGATCTGGGCCGGCGTGAGGCCCTTGAGGGGCTCGCCGGCGAACTCGACGCTGCCGAGCCGGGGCCGGAGCTGGCCGCTCACCACCCGGAGAATGGTCGACTTGCCGGATCCGTTCGGTCCCACGATGCAGGTGACCTGCCGTTCAGGAACTGACAGGCTCAGGTCGCGGAGGACGTCCCCCCCCTCGTAGCCGGCCCACAGGCCGGTCAGCTCGAGCAAACCGGTCACAGGCTCTCTCCGGCGCCGGCGACCGGCGGCGCGGGCCCCGGCGGCCCGGTCGCGACCTCCTCCTCGAGCTCTCCGTCGAGCGCGCCGCCGAGGTAGGCATCGAGCACGCGGGGATCGTTGCGGACCACCTCCGGGGCGCCGGTCAGGATGACCCGGCCCTGCTGCATCACCGTGATCTCGTGGCAGATGCCCATCACGAACTCCATGTTGTGCTCGACCACGAGGAAGGTCATCCCGTTCCGGTTCAGCTCCTTGATATGCTCGGCGATGCGGCCGATGAGGGTCGGGTTGATACCCCCGGCGGGCTCGTCCAGGAGCACCAGCTTGGGGTCCTGGGCGAGGATGATGGCGAGCTCCAGCAGCTTCCGCTGGCCATAGGAAAGGCTGGCCCCGGGCTGGTCATGAAGGCGTCGCAGGCCGATGAAGTCCAGCAGCCAGTCCAGCCGCTGGGAGCTGTAGAGCTCTCGTCGCCGGGCCAGCGGCACCGCGCGGCTGCCCACGACCAGGTTCTGGCGCACCGTCAGGCTGCCGAAGATGCGGGTGAGCTGGAAGGTCCGGCCGATGCCGAGCATGCAGATCCGGTCCGGCCGCGGCTTGTCGAGGTGACGATCGCAGAACGTGAGCCGGCCAGCATCCATCTTCTCGTAGCCGGTGATGACGTTCAGCATCGTCGTCTTGCCCGATCCGTTGGGACCGATCAGGCCGGTGATCGACCCCTGGCGGACGGTGAGGGAGGCGCCGTCGAGGGCCCTCAGGCCGCCGAAGCGCTTGCTGACGTCGTGAACCTCGAGAAAGCTCACCGGACGCCTGCCCGCCTCACGAGCGTGAGTGTGGCAACGAGCCGGACTGGTCGCGAGGCGTGATCGCGGAGGGGAGCGTCTCCGGCCTCCGCCCGGCGCGATGGCGCAGATAGGCACGGACCCCCCTTCCCACGGTGGGCACGATGCCCGCGGGCAGGAACCGGATGATGATCAGGAAGAGGACTCCGTAGGCGATCAGGTAGATGCCGTTCGCGGAGAAGCGAAGGGTGAAGTACTGCTGAAGCGGCTCCAGCAAAAGCGCGCCCACCACGGGTCCGCTGATCGTACCCAGGCCGCCCAGAAACGACATGATCGCGATCGTGACGTCGAAGTTGGCCACGAAGACGTCGGGCGGATAGATGCTGCCCACGAAATAGGCATAGACCCCGCCCGCGAACCCGGTGAAGATGCCGCTGACGACGAACGCGCGCATCTTGACCCGGTCGGTGAGGACCCCGAGCCCGCGGGCGCGGTCCTCGTCATCCTTGATCGTCCTCAATTCGAGACCGAAACGGGAGATATGAATCAGCCAAGCGCAGATGACCGTCGCCACCGCCACGATCAGGGCCGCGTAATAGAAGTGGGCGTTGTAGGAGACGGGGTCCCACTGCGGTACGGGAAGGGACATCCCCGCCGCCCCCTGGGTGAGGCCGGCCAGATTGTAGGCCAGAAGCTGGAAGATGAAGAAGAACGCGATCGTGATCACCACGAAGGTATGCCTGCGGGTGCGCAGCGCCAGCCAGCCAAAGGGCAGGGCGAAGACGCCAGCGACGAGGCCCGCCACCGGAACCAGCAGGAAGACGCTGTCGTCGGCGCGCAGGTGCAGATGCTGCGCTGCGATCGCGATCGCGTAGGCGCCGACGCCGAAGAACACCGTGTTCCCGAGGGCGATGTACCCGGAGAGCCCGGAGAACATGTTCCAGGCGGAGGCGGCGCACACGAAGATCATCGTGAAGATCCCGATCGACGTCATCGCGGGGTTGTCGAACACGAGGGGGAAGGCGATCGCCATCACCAGGCCGACGGCGGCGACGGCAAACCCCGCGCTCCGGCGCATGCGCAGCAGCGGGTGACCCGGGCCGGATGCCGGCACCGCGGACGAGCCCCCTTCGGGCAGCGCCTCCCCGGTCACCAAGCCCGCTCGGAGGAGCCGCACCTGCGGGACACCGGGAACGTCACTGGGCCCTGGTCTCGGGCTTTCCGAAGAGGCCCGTGGGGTGGACGATCAGCACCACGACCAGTACCGCGAAGAACATGGTGCTGGACCAGATCGGGGACCAGAGCACGGCGGTGACATCCTCGATGACGAGCATGACGACCCCCGCGATGAGGGCGCCTCCGATGCTGCCCAGGCCGCCCAGCACGATGATGACGAGGAGCACGCTGATCAGGTCGTACCCGGAGTTGGGATTGAAGACGCTGGTCGCTCCGAAGATCATGCCGCCGGCGGCCGTGACGGCGGTGCCGATGCCGAAGGCCAGTGTCGAGGTGCGGTTGATATCGATTCCGACCAGCTCGGCGCCGAGCCGGCTCTGCACGGACGCCCGGATGCTCATCCCGAGGCGGGTCCGGTAGAGGATCACGTATAGGACCGCCAGCATGCCCACCGCCAGCCCGAAGCCCATCAGGTAGATGTAGGGCAGGTAGAAGCCGAGGATGGGGAGGGACCGGTCCACGTACCAGGCGTGGAGGTGGAGGTAATCGGCCGAGAAGACGACGGTGAGCAGGCCCTCGATGATGATGGCGACGGCGTAGGTGACCAGGATCGACAGGCCCGTCCGGTTGCCCTGGCTCTGCAGGCGCCGGATGAAGAGCCGCTCGATCGCGACCCCCACCAGGAACATCATCGGGATCGTCAGGGCGAGCCCGACGAACAGGTCGAGGCCCAGGAAACGGTTGAGAACGTAGGTCAGGTAGGCGGCCAGCACGACCAGCACGCCCTGCGCGATGTTGATGATGTTCATGACCCCGAAGACGAGGGTGAGGCCGGCGCCCATCAGGGCGTAGACGGCGCCGGTCAGGATGCCGTCGATGACCGCCCTCGTTATCTCAGTTCCCACGCGCTCCTCCAGGTGGTGTTGACGGGGCCGGCGGCGGCCGGCCCTGAGTGGATCCCTAGCAGCCCGCTAGTGGATCCTTATCACCACTTCGGCTTCGGGTACTCGATCGCCGAGGTGCCCGGCGGAACCGCCACGAGCTGGTTGGACGAGTTGAGCTCGAACGGCAGCAGCTGGCCCTTCTGCCACTGGAAGATGAGGGCCTGGGCGGCGATGTTCTGGCCCGACGAGTCGAACTTGACCGGGCCCTGCACAGTCTCCAGCTGGGAGACCGAGTGCAGGTACCTGATGATCTTGGCATTGTCCAGGCTGTGGGTGGCGTCGACCGCCTGCTTCACCACCTCCCCCACCGAATAGCCCTGGGGAACGTCGGAGCTGATGTCCGCCGGCGTGCCCCCGTACTTCTTCAGGAAGGCGGCGATCATGGCCGCGTTGCCCGGGAAGTTGGCGCCGGGATACCAGGAGTTGGGCACCATGACGCCCTCGGTGTGGTTGGCGCCGACCGCGTGAATGAACTGAGCTCCCTGGTCGGGTCCCGCGGACGCGATCAGGGCCCTCGGGTTGTAGTTCTGCTGGGCGAACTGCTGGATGAAGGCGCTGATGTCGATCAGGGTGGTGCCGGCGAGGACGATGTCCGCGTGGGCGCCGATGATTCCGGCCGCGATCGGTCCGTAGTCGGCAGTCTCGATCGGGTAGGTCTTGTTGTAGACGGTCTTGACCCCCGCCGTCTCCAGGATCTTGCGGGCGACGGCCAGCTGAGGAGCGGTGAAGGGGTCGTCCTCCGTGGCGTAGGCGGCGGTGGCCGGCCGGCTGGAGGGCGGCATGGCGGCGATCCACCGCGCGAAGCTCTGCAGCTCGTTGATGGCGGGTAGCGAGGTCGAGAAGACGTTGTGGAGGCCCTGCTGGAACACCGACGGGCCGCTCCCCGCGCCCTCGACGAACGCGTAGCCATAGCGCGCCACCACCTGCGAGGCGGCCTTGGTGAGGGCGGTCGAGAAGGGACCGAATACCAGCTGGCAGTGGTCGACACTGATCAGCTTCTGGTAGTTGGTGACGACCTGGCTGGGGCTGCTGGCGTCGGAGACGATATCCAGGGTGACCTGGCGCCCGAGCAGGCCGCCGGTGGAATTGACGTGGTCCGCCCAGAGCTGATAGCCCTGCTGGAGCGCCTTCCCGTCGGCGGCGCGATCGCCTGACAGGGAAATCGAGATGCCGATCTTGATCGGGCCCTTGCTCGGACTGCCCGAGCCGCTGGTCGAGCCCTCCGATCCACAGGCGGCGATCATCGCGGCCAGCGCCGCGACCGCACAGATCCTGACCGCATTCACGCGCTCGACCATCGACACGCCTCCTGCGATGATTCCGAATTTTGCTGGCGCCGGCAATCACGCGCGATTGCTGTCACGCCGGCCGGCCGCCGAACCAGAACGCCTCCTGGCCGGGAGGCAATCGTTTGGGCAAAGACCCAGGGCGAGAGTATACGACTCGCGACTCCCGGTCAAGCTCGCCTGCGCCCTCACCAAGAGTCGCAGCGGTCCGGGCGCTCCGTGAACCGGGGATCAGTCGAGGGCGTCGACGGTCGGGGGAGACCACGCCGGCGCCCTGCCATGGTGCAGTATGGCTTCGCCTCCGGCGGCGTCGCCGTTCCGAAGGAGAACGCGGCGGCAGGGGCACCATCCCCCGAAGCGGCGGTGCCGTGAGATGGGATCGAGGGCTGTCCGCCCTCATGCGGGGCCGCCCGAGGCGATTGCAACCTGCGATGCAACTGGAGGACGAGATGGGGGAGAGGACCGTGGACGTTCCGGAGCGCACCGAGGAGGCCAGCGGCATGCTGATCGACTACCACGTCCCCGTCGTGATGGATGACGGGGTGGTGCTGCGAGCCGACGTGTTCCGGCCCGTTACCGAGGGTCGCTACCCGGTGGTGCTGAGCTACGGCCCCTACGCCAAGGGCCTCTCCTTCCGGGAGGGCTATCCGGTCCAGTGGGAGAAGATGGTGGCGGACTTTCCGGACGCCGCCGCCGGGTCGAGCAACCGGTACCAGAACTGGGAGGTGGTCGATCCGGAGAAGTGGGTCCCCTTCGGTTACGTGTGCCTCAGGGTCGATTCCCGCGGCACCGGCTGGTCGCCGGGCACTGTCGATGTCTGGTCTCCGCGCGAGGCTCAGGACATCCACCACTCCATCGAGTGGGCCGCCGGCCAGGCCTGGAGCAACGGCAGGATCGGCATGACCGGGATCTCCTACTACGCCATCAACGCGTGGCAGGTGGCGGGCCTCCAGCCGCCGCATCTGACCGCCATCGTGCCCTGGGAGGGGGCCGCGGATTCCTACCGGGACATGAGCTATCACGGCGGCATCTACTGCGTCTTCCAGGCCAACTGGTATCCGAAGCAGGTCCAGAACGTGCAGCACGGGCTGGGCGAGCGCGCCGCCAGGAACCCCAACACCGGCGAGTCGGTGGCCGGCTCGACCACGCTGTCCGAGGCGGAGCTGGCCGACAACCGGAGGGACCTGGATGCCGATCTCAGGGCGCACGCTCTTGACGACGAGTGGCACCGGGCCCGCTCGGCGAGATGGTCCGAGGTCGAGATCCCGTTTCTCACCGCGGCCAACTGGGGCGGCCAGGGACTGCACACGCGAGGCAACTTCGAGGCATTCACGGAGGCTGCCTCCGGACAGAAGTGGCTGGAGGCGCACGGGGACTCGCATTGGAGCCTCTTCTACACCGACTACGGGGTCGGCCTGCAGCGACGCTTCTTCGACCACTTCCTGAAGGGTGCCGACAACGGCTGGGAGCGAGAGCCGCGCGTGCGGCTGCAGATTCGCCACGTCGACCGATTTGTGGAGCGCCACGAGAGCGAGTGGCCGCTCGCCCGCACCCGCTGGAGCAGGTTCTACCTCAGCCCCGACCACCGGCTCCAGGCCGACCGACCGGCCACGCCGGGAGCGCTCGAGTACGACGGCCTCGGCGACGGTGTCGACTTCAGCATGGCGGTCGATCGCGAGACCGAGATCACGGGGCCGATGTCGGCGAAGGTCTTCATCTCCTCCAGCACCCCCGACGCCGATCTCTTCCTGATCGTTCGAGTCTTCGATCCCGAGGGCGGGGAGGTCGTCTTCCAGGGCGCGCTCGACCCCAGCACGCCGGTTGCCCAGGGCTGGCTGCGAGCCTCGCATCGCAAGCTCGACCCTTCGCGGAGCAGGCCCTACCGCCCCTACCACACCCACGACGCGGTCCAGCCGTTGATCCCGGGCGAGATCTACGAGCTCGACGTCGAGATCTGGCCCAGTTCGATCGTAGTACCCGCCGGCTGGACGGTGACGCTGACCGTGCGCGGCAAGGACTACGAGTACGGAGGGGATCTCTCCGAATTTGCCAGCAGGTTCGACTACGCCTCCCGTGGCTGCGGGCCCTTTCTGCATATCGACCCGAAGGACCGGCCGCCGGCGATCTTCGACGGCAAGGTCACCCTCCGTACCGGCGGCGATCACGCCTCCTACCTGCTCCTGCCGATCGTCCCCGTGCGATGACGATGCGGATCGAGCTGGTCTCCATCCCCACCGAGACGGATCCCCTCGACGGCCTCTACCACGTGCCCGATGACGGCCCGATCCGAGGCGGCGCCCTGATCATGCACGGTAACCAGGGCAACTTCTACACGGGCCCGTCGCGCTTCCTGCCGCCCGTTCTGGCCCGCCTCGGCATCGCGTCGCTGGCCTTCAACCGGCGCGGTCACGACATCCTGGCCACGCATCGTGGTCGCGCCCCGGTGGGTGGCGCCGTCCAGCTGACGGAGGAGGCGGTCGCCGACAACCGGCACGCGGCTCGCTTCCTCCGGCAGCGTGGGATTCCCGACCCGATCGTGATCGGACACAGCAATGGCGGACTACTGGCCGCCCGCCACACCGCGGACCACCGGCAGACGCCGGCGCTGGTCTTGCTCTCGGCGACTGGAGGGGGCCTCGACTCCACCCGCATCGCCAGTGAGGCCGGCCTGATGCTCCACGATCGGTACGACGAGCTCGTCGCCGAAGCGAGGCGGCTGGTGGCCGCGGGTGATGGGGGCCGGCTGATGGTGATCCCCGGCTGGTGGTGGGTGATCAGCGCGGCCAGTCTCTGCGATCGGCTTCAGGCCCTGCCGGACCTGGTCACCCTCGCCGCCTCGATTCGCTGCCCGACGCTCTTCCTCAAAGGTGCGGCAGAGCACGAATCCTCCTATCCCGCCCGGGCCTTCGCGGCGGTGATCGGTGACGCCTGCGAGGTGGTCGAGCTGGAAGGTTGCGACCACTGGTACAACGGCCGCGACGAGGAGGTGGCTGAGCGCGTCGCAGGCTGGCTGCGATCTAGGCCGGGCGCCTCGGCTCCGGGGCAACGATCGGATTGCTGATCGAGCCCACCCCCTCGATCTCCACCTCGACGGTGTCGCCCGGGCGCAGGTAGACGGGAGGCACGCGCCTGTGGCCGACCCCGGTCGGTGTGCCGGTGGCGATCACGTCGCCCGGCTCGAGGGTGATGAGCGAGCTTATGAAGCCGATCGTGGCGGCGACCGAGAAGACCATTTCGGCGGTGTTCCCATCCTGGACGATCTCGCCGTTGAGACGGGTCACGATGCGGAGCCGCTGGGGGTCGGGGACGCTGGCCGCGAGCGCGATCCCGGGCCCCATGGGCGCGAAGGTGTCGAGCGCCTTGCCCGCGGTGTACTGCCCGGTCCGGTACTGGAGATCGCGCGCGCTGACGTCGTCGAGCACCGAGTACCCGGCCACGAACTCGAGCGCCCGCGACTCGTCCACGTCCCGGCAGCGGCGACCGATCACCACCGCCAGCTCGCCCTCATAGTCCACCTCCCGGCTCGCGGCCGGCAGCCGGACCGGGTCGAAGCGGCCGACCAGGCAGTTGCGGAACTTGGCGAAGAGGTTGGGGGCGACGGGGATGTCCTTCTCGCTCTCCCGCGCGTGCTCCGCGTAGTTGTAACCGAGGCAGATGATCTTGTCGGGGTCGGGCACGGGGGGTCCCAGGCGAACCAGGTCGAGGGAGCGAAGGCCGGGGCCGCCCCGGCCGATCGTGTCCGCGGCCCGGCCGAGCGTCTGCGCGAGCCGCTCCGGCTCCGCCTCCAGCAGCCGCCTCACGGTGGGCGGCGCGGCGCCGAAGTCGTGGACGGCGGCCGCGTCCAGGACCTGCCCATCCTCCTCGATGCCAGCCCGCAGCGTGCCCGCCTCCCAGTAGCTGAGCAGCCGCATGTCAGTCCACCCCCGGCACTCGCCGGAGGGTGCCACCGAAGGTGGGATCGACGGCCGAACGACTACGGTTCGTCGCGATACTGCCGCCGGCCGGTTGTCCGGTCCTCGTAGACCCGCGTGAGCTTGCCCGTGGTCGGATCCGTAAAGACCTCGGGCGTGGGCTTGAAGTCGCCTTCCTTGTCGCCCCGGTAGCGGCGGTCCCAGGCGAAGTAGCCGACGATCGCGAACGCGATCACCAGCGCGACGATTATCAGTTGCACGGTGATGTTCACTCGGCGCTGCGCTCAACTGTCGCCGCGGTGCCGTAGGCGACGACCTCCGTCATCGTCTTCCCCATCTCGGAGGAGTCGAAGCGCACCATGACGACCGCGTTGGCGCCCATCGCGCGGGCGTTCTCCACCATCCGATCGACCGCGTGGCGACGGGTGTCCTCCAGCAGCCTGGTGTACTCGAGAATCTCGCCTCCCGCAAGCGAGCGAAGGCCGGCCATGATGTTCCCGCCCAGACCCCGACTGCGGACCACCACCCCGAAGACCTGGCCCAGAGCTTGCTTCACCTCGTATCCGGCCGGCCTCTCGGTCGTGGTCACGAGGACGGGTGCCGCCGATGCGTCGTCCGACATGGCCTGCTGGTGACCTCCATCCTCAACTGGCGTCTGACCCCGGACGGGCCCGGGATTCTCCGAGCGAGATTCTATTCCGGGTTGGGGGCCATCGAGGGAATCGCCTCCGGCGCCGGGAGCTGAGCCCAGACGGCCGCCGCCGGCCGCGATGCCGCCCGGCGCATGGACGCTTTCTCCAGCGGATGAACTCCGGCCCGGTCGCCGCCCCGCGGCTGAGCTCACACCTGGCTCCTGTTTGATCGCGAGTTGCGCACGGTGCTGTCCGCGCCCATGCCCGATCCTCCTGTCGACGTTGAGCCGTGACCTTCGCCAATGGCTCGGATCTCGCCCGGATGAAGACGAGCCCGCACGAGGTCTCGCTACGCGTGGGCTATTCCAGGATCTCCGGTGTCGATCCAGCCGAACTACCGTCGGCGCTCGCCAATCCAATGCGTCCCTCCAGCTCGCTCCCAGGGTCGTGGTGGACATCCTTGCGCGTGATCGCCAGGTAGCTCACGATGCCGACGATCAGGATCGACAGACAGAGGGCTGTCCGCCCGGTCCCGAAACCCAAACCGCTGAGACTGCGCGCCCTTCCAAGCCAATCGGCGAACGACGCGCCGAGCGGCCTCGTCACGATGTACGCGAACCAGAAGGCGATGACCTCATTCAGGCCCAGGTACCGATACGCCAGCGCCGGGATGGCGATCAAGGCGGCGAACAGCAGAATCGAGGCGAAGTAACCCAGGCCGATGGTGATCGCCGTCATGTCCCCGGTGGCAGTCCCCAGGGCGAAGGTGGCGATGACTGCGGCCCAGTAGAAGAGCTCCCGACGGAATGAGTAGATGCTGTGTATCGACAGCGTGCGCTCGCTCGAGAACCAGACTACGAAGATGACCGCCAGCGTGCCGGCGAAGAACGCGCTGGAGATCACGTAGGGAACACCGACGACGATGTGGAGCACGTCCGCGGCCATGGTTCCGAACACCGCCACCATCGTGACGGCGAACCAGTAGAGCCAGGTCACGTACCTACGAACGGCGAGCTGCAGCGCCAGAGCCAAGACCAGCCCCACGAAGCCAAGGATCACGGCCAGGTACTTGTTGATGTCATACACCAGGTAGTCGGACGCCGCCTCGCCGGTGGCTGTCGTCAGCAGCTTGGCGACCCAGAAATAGAGCGTGATCTCGGGAACCTTTCGGATCAGGCTGAGCTCACGTCGCGACACCTCGCGTCGAATCTCTGCATCCATCTCAGGTCAAATCTCGAACGGAGCGCGGTGGCGGCGCCGCGCCGGCACCCACCGGAGACGTCCGGCGGCGGGGGTCGCCGGAGAATTCTGGAGGGGGGCGCTCGACGGAAATCATCGTGCCCGTTGTTGATTCTAACTGGCGCTATCGGCTCGTCTCCAAACGATGGCGTTGCCCGATCACGGTTGGGAGGCGAGATGACGCCGTGCGACAAGTTCCCTCCTCGAGCCATGCCCGAGGGCCGGCCCGTTCTCAGAGAGCGCGCAGCGCGCTGATCCGGTATGGGAAGCCGGGGTCAGGATCGCACGAGGTCGGAACCATCAGTGACGGCGATCACGGGCCGTGGGCATCGGACGATCCGTTCCTCGACGGCGGCTTCGACCAGGTTGAGGACGATCAGCGACTCGAGGCTGAGGGCCAGGTAGCCGGCGCCCCCGGTCACCAACGCCGCGCCGGCGAGCGCCAGCGCGTAGCTGTCGTAGATCGGGTGTCGCAGTCGCCGGTAGGGGCCGGAGGCGACTGCCTGCACGGGCACCGCCCCGAAGGCGTCGCCGTTCAGGACGCGCGGGCCGCCGATCTGCCGGACGGATGCCAGCCAGAGCCCACCCGCGGCGAGGACGAACGCTGTTCCGAGCGCCCGGCGGGGCCGGAATCGCAGTGCCGCCTCCGCCCGAACGCCGGGCAGCGTGGCCAGGAACAGGAGCCAGGGCGGCGTGATCAGGGCCAGGTGCACCTGCCAGGCATGGCCCCCGGCCATCCTCTCCAGCGCCCGCCAACGGAGTTGAGCGCCCACCGAGGCGGTGTTGAGGCCGGCGGCGAACAGAAGGGCGCCCCCGCTCAGCCGCAGTCGCTTCACTCTCCTGGCCGGCGCGCGACGATGATGGCGTAACCGAGGGCGCCGTCGCGAACCGCGGCGCCGGCGGCGACCGCCATCCGGGCGGCCGCCGACCAGTCCACCCCGGGCAGGTCCAGCTTCTTCACCCTCGCCGCGACCTCGGCGCCGAGCAGACGCATGCGGACGGTGGCGACCAGGTCCGCCAGAGCCGCATCGTGCCGCTCGACCACCTCCACCCCGAGGCCCGCGGCCTCGAGGAGACCGGCGTACTCCGCCTCTGGCCTGGCATCGGCGACGCAGGCGACCCAGCTCAGCAGGCCATCGAGGTCCGGCGGGAGCGGGGCTCGCCGCGTGAGGTCGCTGATGGCGACGGCCCCGCCCGGGCGAACCACCCGCGCCAGCTCAGCCGCCGCCGCCGGCTTGGACGGAAAGGTGCAGAAGGCACATTCGCAGATCGCCGCGGTGAACGAGCCGCTCGGGAATGGAAGCGCCTCGGCGTCGGCGGTTCGGAAGCGGACCCGGTCCTCGAGCCCCGCCACCCTGGCGGCGGACGTTGCCTGGGCGACGGCTGCGGAACCGTAGTCGATCCCCGTCACCTCGCAGCCGAAGCATCGGGCCAGCAGCATCGCGGAGCGGCCGCGACCGCTCGCCACGTCAAGCACATCGTCCGCCGCGCCCAGTCCGATCAGCTCACCCAGGTGCTCGGTGAGGGCGTCCCCCCCCGGATGCATGGAGTCGCCCAGCAGCGCGCTCGCCCAGTCGCTGGCGTAGGCGCTCGCGCAGCAGGCCTTGACCGCCGTCGCGTCGAGCGGCGCGCTCATCGATCGAAGTGGAAGGCGATCGGTTCCGGAATCCACTCGCGGCCCTCCCGGCGCGCCCGGCGCCGATCCCGCTCCCGGGCGACCAGCTGCTCCCTGGCCTGCTCGCGATACCCGACGCTGTTGTAGGCGCAGAAGGGCACCTGGAGGCCGCCGGGCAGCAGGAACTCCTTGCAGCACTTCATCAGGTTCTTCTGGTTGAAGGTCCAGGGATCCATGAAGTCCTGGAGCATCACCATGAACATCCGCCTCCCGATCTCGCCGAGGTCCATGGCGCCGACATCGCAGGCCGCGCAGGAGAGCGCGAAATCGCCTGCGGCCCTGTCGCCGCCCGGCACGGCTGACGAGGACCACAGGCCCTCCAGCGCATGCCGGAGGTCCTCGCCGAGGTCGGGGACCGCCCGGTTGGCGATGTAATCGAGGTGGGACTCCACGTCGAGGACGCGAGTGAGGGGAAGCACCCGGTCGCCATCGACGTAGGCGTAGGTGACCGAGTTGCAGGTGGGGAAGCAGCACGGCACCGGCACGAAGTCCGAGGCGACGAAGGTGCCCTCGGTCTGATCCTCGATCTCGGCCACGACGTCGGGGATGGTCATCCGCTCCAGCGCCTGGTGGGGGGCATGCCGGCCGGCGTGGAACGCGGGCTGGAAGTTGATGCCGCGTACCGCGGGATGCTCGAGGCCGAAGCGGACGATGGCACCCACCTCGTGCTCGTTGACGCCCCGCTCGATGGCCGGCACGAGGATCACCCCGCACCCGATCCCGGCCAGCCGGTCCAGCGCCTTCAGCTTCTCGGGCAGGATGCCCGGCTCGCCGCGAAGCCGCTCGTAGGTGCGCTCCTCGAAACCGTCGAACTGGAAGTAGATCGACGCTCGCACGTCGGCCAGCTCGCTGAGGAACCGGTCGTCGCGCGCGATCCGCTTGCCATTGGTGTTCAGCATCACGTGCCGGATCCCTCGCGCCTTGGCCGCCCGCAGCATGGGGATGATCTGGGGATGGATGCTGGGCTCGCCACCCGAGAATTGGACGACCTCGGGGTTGCCCTCGGTCGCCACCAGGTGATCGAGGATGTCCTCGACCTCGCCCAGCGTCAGGTTGAACCCGGGCCCCGCGTCGGCGAAGCAGAGGGGGCAGTCCATGTTGCAGGCGCTGTTGATCTCGATGATTCCGAGGCACACGTGCTGCTGGTGGTCGGGACAGAGACCGCAGTCGTGGGGGCAGCCGTGGCGGACCTCGGTGCTGAAGGCGAGCGGGATGGTACCCGGCTTGTTGAACCTGGCGTTCCGCACATAGGCCTCGGCATCGCCGTACACGAGCGCGTCGAACTGCCCGTGTTCTGGGCAGCGCTTGCTCATGAAGACCTTGCCGGCCCGCAGCAACACCTTGGCGTCGATCGGTCGGCGGCACTCGGGGCAGATGCTCCGGGTGAGCTCGAGGAAGACGTGGTCGGCATCCTGCTTGAGGCCCGATTCGGTGATAGCCATCAATCGAGAGACCTCCGAGAGAGCGGGGCGGGTCGTCTCCAGCTTCCTCCACCCGGGGTACGGCGAGTTGTGATCCGGATCACGGCCCGCACCGCCAGGGCGACCTGGATCGCGGCCGAAGCCCGGCGCACGACGCTGAGGCGCGGGTAGTCGATCGACCGGCCGGTGACGAAGTAGGCGGCCGTGATTCCAGCCGCCGGCAGAGCCCAGAACGCAAGCCCGAGGATCCGGACAGCCATCACCGGGTCGCGGGCGGTGGCGAACCAGGTCCAGAAGACCACGTCGGCGAGGCCGTCGAGGTAGGCGCCGAAGGCGGTCGTCCGCTGCGTCCGCCTGGCCAGCCAGCCGTCGAGTGCGTCACTCAGCACCGCCGCTGGCGCGCTCCAGCGGCTCCTCGGCGCCAAGGCCGGCAGGTTGGCGCGAGCCAGCGTCACCAGGTCGGCGGGGCTCAGCCGGTCCTCATCGCCGAGCAGGCCGAGGTGCGTGGCGCAATACGCAAGCGAGAGGAGCACCCACCGTTTGCGGGTGGCCAGGAAGAGCCCGAGGTGCGCCGCCAGGACCGAGCGCGCCGCGTGTGGGTGAGCTCGCCACTGCTCGAGCGATCGACGGCAGGAGTGCGCCGTGAACCCCCACCAGGCGCGGGGATCGGCGGCCGAGTGACGGAGGTCACGCAACTCCGCATCCAGCCACCGGCGGCTGGCGGACGGCCGGTCGATCGTCGGCCGCCGGCCCATCCTTGCGACGGCTCTGCCGGCGGTGGTCGCCGACGTCGTGGCGGGGATCACGGTGCCGCCGTCACCGGCGGCGGATAGTTGAGGATGAGATGCCGCGCACAGACCTGATTGTCATCGGTGCGGGCTCCGCGGGTCTCGTCGCCGCTCGCACGGCAGCCGCGCTGGGTGGGCGGGTGACCCTCGTGGAGGCGGACCGCATCGGCGGCGACTGCACCTGGACGGGCTGCGTCCCCAGCAAGGCGCTCATCCACGCGGCCGCGAACGCCGCCGGGCGCGAAGGCGGCTCAGCCACCGCGGCTCTGGCCCGCGTCCAGCAGGCGATCGAGGCGGTCCACTCTTGGGAGACACCGGAGGCGCTGGCCCGGATGGGCGTCGAGGTCGTCGCGGGGACGGCCCGATTTCGAGACCCCCGGACCCTGGAGGTGGGTTCAGCCGTCTTGACCGCCCCTCGCTTCGTCATCTGCACCGGTGCCGTTCCGGCCGCACCCCCCATCCCGGGACTGGAGGAGGTGGGCTACCTGACCCACAGGACGGTATTCAGTCTCGACCGCTTGCCGGCCAGCGTGATCGTCCTGGGCGGAGGCGCGGTCGGAATCGAGCTGGCCCAGGCTCTCTCCCGCCTCGGTTCCGTGGTGACGCTGGTCGAACAGGCCGCCCGTCTCGTCCCGATCGCTGATCCGGACGCCGGCGCGCTGATCGCAGAGGTCCTTGCGGCGGAAGGCGTTCAGCTCCACCTCGGCGTGGAGGTCGAGAGGGTCCGGCACCGCGCCGGCGCGGTGCTCGTCGAAGCGGGTGGGCTGGCGCTCGAGGCCCAGACGTTGCTGGTCGCGACCGGGCGCCGGGCCTTCACCCACAACCTGGGCCTCGAGGCCAGTGGAGTGAAACTGGATCGGGGAGCGATTCAAGTAGACCGCCAGCTTCGCACGTCGACGAAAGGCATCTTCGCCGCGGGTGACGTCACCGGCGGTCCTCAATTTACCCACTACGCGGGCTGGCAGGGGTATGCGGCGGCTCGCAACGCGTTGCTACCCGGATCGGTGGCGGGCGTGCGCGGGGACGTACCCTGGACCATCTTCACCGATCCGGCGATCGCCCGGGTGGGCCCCACCTTGGAGGACGCGCGAACGCGGCATCCGGGGGCGGTCGCGCACCGGATCGGACTCGATCGGGTGGATCGCGCCCAGACGGATGGCAGCCCTCCAGGCTTTTTGAAGCTGGTCAGCGATGGTGGCGACAAGCTGCTCGGCGCCTCTGTGCTCTCGCCGCACGCGGGCGAGCTGGTCAACGAGCTCTCCCTGGCCATCGAGCTGGGCGCGAGCATCGGCGACCTGGCGCGGACCATCCACGTCTACCCGACTTACGGTTCCGGCCTCCAGGACCTGGCGGCCGAGGTGAGCTTGGGCCGTGCCGCGGCGGGCGGGAGGGGCAGACTACTCCGCGGGCTGATCCAGAGGCTCGGGTGAGGTCCGCCCCTCACGAGAGACGATCCGAGAGCTGCGGGCGCTGCCGGTGGCCGCTCCCTCCAGTGAGACGACGGCGACCACGACGAACGTCTCCCGGATGGTGGCCAGGACACGTCCCGCGGGGCCACCACCAAGGCTGGGAGCGGGCTCAGGTGGACCTGCTCCAGCGCTTCCTGCCTGGATCTCTCCCAGGAGGTGCCAGAAAGCTTGGCCGCCTGCAGGTAGAGGCGGGGACGAAGGCGGAATCTGGCTCCGGAGCACGGACTCGAACCGTGAACCTTGCGGTTAACAGCCGCCTGCTCTACCGATTGAGCTACTCCGGAGCGACGCGGCAGGTGACGATTCTACCGGCTGGGTTCTGATGCCCTCCTAGAATGCCCTGCAGATGACGACCACCGCCGATCTCGAGATCGCACCCTTTCTGAAAGGGCCCAAGCAGCTCTTCATCGGCGGGCGCTGGGTGGACGCCGCGAGCGGGAAGACGTTCGCCACCGTTGACCCGAGCAACGGCGCAGAGCTGGTCCGGGTCGCCGAGGGCGACCAGGTGGACGTGGGCGCCCCGGTCGCCGCCGCGCGCCGATCCTTCGACAAGGGCTCCTGGACGGGCCTCCCCCCCGCCGAACGGGCCAAGGTGCTCTGGAAGGTGGGCGACATGATCGAAGACCGGATGCTGGAGCTGGCGCAGCTCGAGAGTCTCGACAACGGCAAGCCGATCAACGAGCTGATGGTCGGCGACCTGCCCATCGCGGCCGCCACCTTCCGCTACTACGCGGGCTGGGTCACCAAGATCGAGGGCCGTGTCCACCCGATCAGCTTCCCGGGAAACTGGCTCGCCTATTCGCGGCGGGAGCCGGCCGGCGTGGTGGCGCAGATCGTGCCCTGGAACTTCCCGCTCATGATGGCCGCCTGGAAGGTCGCCCCGGCGCTCGCCTGCGGGTGCTCGGTCGTGCTCAAGCCGGCCGAGCAGACACCGCTCTCCGCCCTCTGGCTGGCGCAGGCCCTCGCCGACTGCGATCTGCCGGCCGGGGTCTTCAACGTCGTCACCGGCTTCGGGGAGCCCGCCGGCGCCGCGCTCGCCGCCCATCCCGACGTCGACAAGATCGCGTTCACCGGCTCGACCGAGGTGGGCAGGAAGATCGTTCAGGCTTCGGCCGGCAACCTCAAGCGCGTCTCCCTCGAGTTGGGTGGCAAGTCACCCAACATCATCTTCGCCGACGCCGACTTCGACCGCGCCGCATCCGGCGCCTTCCAGGCGATCTTCTTCAACCAGGGCCAGAACTGCGTCGCGGGCTCCCGGCTCTATGTGCACGAGAAGTCCTATGAGCGTGTGCTCGAGAGCCTGACCGAGGTCGCCGAGGGCCTGGTCCTGGGGCCGGGCGTCGATGCCATGACCCAGATGGGCCCTCTCGTGTCCCAGGAGCATCTGGATCGGGTGATGGGCTACGTGGAGGCCGGCCAGCGGGAGGGCGCCCGCCTGGTCACCGGCGGCGATCGCGCCGGGGGCGATCTCGAACGAGGCTACTTCCTCCGGCCGGCGGTGTTCGCCGACGTCAGGGCGGACATGCGCATCGTCAGGGAGGAGATCTTCGGCCCGGTCGTCGCCGCCACCCCCTTTCGGGATGAGGACGACGTGATCCGCCAGGCCAACGACAGCCGTTACGGCCTGGCCGCGCTCATCTGGACCCAGGACGTCAAGCGCGCGCACCGCGTCGCCCACGCGCTGAAGGCGGGCATGGTCTACGTGAACACGTCCTGGCTCGCCGACGCCGCTGCCCCCTGGGGCGGCTTCAAGGAAAGCGGCTGGGGGCGCGAGCTGGGGCAGGATGCCCTCGACCTCTACACGGAGGTCAAGACGGTCTGGCTCGACCTGGCCTGAGACGTCCGGGCCGGCCGCTAGCTTAGCCCCGATCCACCGAACAACCATCGGCGCGGGAGGGTGAGAAAGGAAGGAACGGGCACTCTTTGAGTTGAGACAATGGCGGTGCTTC
>JBOHUX010000023.1:0-19816 GCA_050734915.1 Candidatus Dormibacteraceae bacterium | reverse complement strand
ATCTACGACTGGGGCTCCCACTACTTCGATTGGGTGCTGCTCACCCTGCCCGCCCAGGTCACGCGCGTTTCGGCGGTTGCCCACAAGAGGGTGTGGCACGACGTCACCAACTCAGACCAGGTCCGCGTCGACCTGATGTTCGCCGACGGCGCCCAGGCCACGTTCCTGCAGTCGGATATCGCCGCCGCGCTGAAGCCCAAGTGGTACCTGCTGGGGACCCGCGGCGCGGTGGTGGGCGACTGGCGCCTGGAGTCGGTCAACTCCCGCGCCTGGACCGGGGATCTGCTCCAGGAGAGGCTGCAGCCGGCGGAGTCGCCGGCCGTCGTCCGGATCTTCCGGCCGGGAGGCGAGGGCGCCGCCCACGAGGAGGTCCTGGCGCTCCCCCCCCGCGTTCGCAACGGCTTCTACCGGAACCTCGCCGACCACCTCTCCGAGGGGGAGCCGCTGGCGGTGCCGCCCGCGCAGGCGGCCCGCACGGTGGCGGTGATGGAGGTCGCCCACCTCTCGGTGGCGGGCGGCGGGCGTCCGATCAGGGTCCGGATCTGACCGCTCCCGGCGCCGGATCGAGGCTCGGCTGGGGGATCGTCGGCGCCGCCTGGATCGCGGGCCGGGCCGTCATCCCGGCCATCGCCGCCTCCCGGAACGGCCGGCTGGCCGCCATCGCCAGCCGGGATCAGGCTCGCGCCCGGAGGCTGGCCGGGGAGCATTCCATACCGACCGTCCACCCGACCTACCGGGCGCTGCTCGAGGACGAGGCGGTGGAGGCCGTCTACATACCGCTTGCCAACAGCCTTCACCGAGAGTGGACGGTGCGCGCCCTGGCCGCCGGCAAGCACGTCCTCTGCGAGAAGCCGCTCGCCGTCACCGCCGCCGAGGGCGAGGCGATGGCCTCCGCCTCGGCCACCTCGGGCCGGCTCCTGATGGAGGCCCTCATGTACCGCTTCCACCCTCGGATGACCGGCTTCCGGGCCCGGGTGGGCGAGGGTGCCCGCTTCGTGAGCGCCTCCTTCGGATTCCCGCTCGACGCGCCCGGCAACTACCGGCTCGATCCCGCGCTCGGAGGCGGGGCGCTCCTCGACGTCGGCTCCTACGTGATCAGCGCCGCGCGCTGGTTCCTGGGCGAGCCGGACCACGTGGTGGCGACGGCGCGGGCGGACGGCGTAGACTTGAGCGTCGCCATCGCGCTCGGCTTTCCCGGGGGCGCCCAGGCCGCCCTCTGGGCGAGCTTCGAGTCGCCCGAGCACCAGGATCTGGTCGTGGTCGCCAGGGACGGCCCCCGCCGCGCCCCGGCTCAGCCCTTCACGGCCTGGCGGAATCCCGAAGACCCCTACCAGCTCATGGTGGAGGCGTTCGGCGACGCCGCCATCGCCGGCGCCCCGCCGCCGGTCGCGCTGGAGGACAGCATCGCGAACCTGACGGTGATCGACCGGGTGCGGGCGGCGGCCGGCATCGCACGCTGAGATACCACCGGCATCCGCCGCATCTGGCCTCTCCGGATCTCTCGTCGCCATCGGTCTCCCCGGGCCGGCCTCCCGCCGTCCGGCGCGCGTCCCTCTCTCCGGTCACCGGCCGAGCAGTGATTGCACCCGGAGCGCGACCGCGAGGTTGAGCCTGGTCTCGGGATCCTCCGGCTCGAGTCCGGTCACCTCGCGGAAGCGGTCGAGCCGGTAGCGAAGCGTGTTGGGATGGATCCCGAGCCGGTGGGCGGCGGCCTGCTGCTCGCCCGCCTCCAGGTAGGCCTTGAGCGTCTCCAGAAGCTGCGCGCCTCGGCGCCGGTCCTCGAGCAGGGGCCCGAGGTGCCGCCGCGTGAACTCGGCCAGCCTCTCGTCGCTGACCGCGGCCAGAAGTCCGGTCAGGCCCAGCTCGGAGGCATCGACGACCTGGTCGTGGCGGCCGAAGCGGCTGGTCGCCTCCAACACCGCCCGCACCTCGCGGTGAGCGCCCACCACGCCGGCCGGCACCTCGAGGGGAGCGCTGTACCCCACCGACACGGTGAAGCCGGGACCCCAGTCGGCGACCGTCTCCCGGATCTGATCGCCGATCGATCGCGCCCACCTGGCCTCACCGCCCTCGCCGGCGAGCGGGACCAGGGCCAGCACGCTGTCCGAGCGGGGGCCGAGCAGCGCCCGCGCGTGGAATCCCCGGACGACACCGGAGACGCGTCGCAAGAACTCACGCTTGAGCGCCTGGATGGCATCCTCGCTGATCTGCCTCGAGCGGTGGAAGTCGCGAAAGCCGTCGATGTCCGCGACCATCAGGAGGTGGCGCCCCGCCATCGGGTAGCCGAGATGGCGACCACGCCGTTGGGCGGCGGCCTCGTCTCCGTAAGTGCCCTGGATGAGGTCCTCGAGGAACTCGCCGCGGACCCGGACCTCGACCTCGGCCACCTCGCGCTCCTTGGTCAGCGCCAGGGCCAGCACCAGCGCCGATTGCTCGACGGCCATGAACGCGAGTTCCTCGGTGTGGGGCGGGCTTCCCATCACCGAGATGTAGCCGAGCACCTGGTTGGCCGCCGTGATGGGGGCGATGATGCGGCCCCGATCCATGCCCAGGTGGGGGAAGGCGGGGACCATGATCGGGCCCCGGTGCGATTCGACGTCGCGGAGCATGCGCTGGATGGCGGGGTCGAAGAGGACCCGGCGGGGGGTGCCGTGCTGGGCGATGGTCTCCTTCCGGTGGGGGTCGCCGGCGCCCCCGGCGTGGGCGAGCAGGTGGAAGGACGCGTCCTCGACGCTGACGGCGCTCTCCAGGAGCGCGGCCAGGGTGCGGCAGATCTCGTTGATGCCCTTGCCGTCCAGGACCAGCTCGGTGAACCGCCGATGGATCTCCAGCGAGCGCTTGAGCCGTGAATGCTCGGCGTTGATGATCCGCTCCAGGAGGGGTCCGATGACCTCGGTCCAGGGCAGTGGATGCTCGAGCAGGAAGAGGGGGAGACCGACCCGGTCCGCCTCCTCGGCCAGGCCGGCGGGCAGGCCGTGGAGGTAAGGCTCGGGGTTGACGATGATGCCTGCCCCCTGGGCGGCGTCCACGGCGGCCACCAGCTCCTGCTGCGCCTTCGGATCGTGCATGATCGGATAGAGCGTGGTCAGCAGGAGGTCTCCGGCCCGCAGCCCGCGGACGGTCTCCGGCGTCTCCATGACGCGGACCCACTCGACGCGCCGGCCGAGGCCGGACGTGCCCGCCACGAGTCGGGCCTGGGCGAAGCCGCCGAACGTCATCGCCTCTCCCACGGTCGGGGGCGGGGTCGGTCGCTCGCCGGCCTCCAGCACGTGAGCCGTCAGTGTCCGGGACCGGACGGCAGCGGACAGATCGCGGACGGGTGTCCGGGTCTCCGCGCCAGGGGAATCGGCACGTGCCTCTCACTCATCCGCGGATCGTCTCCAGGCTCCGGCCCCGCTTCCCGGCCTCGACGTCCAGGCCGCCGCCCGATCGTCGGCGGCCACGATGCGTGCAACGACCCCACCGTCCAAGGATACGCAGGGCCGCGCGATGGGGGTGTGGCCCCCTGCCAAGACGCACCGGGCGGGCTTGTCGTCCGGCGACTAGCCTCGGCGGCCGGCGCCGGCTAACCTCGAGTGCATGACCCTGGAGGACGGACCCTTCTGCCCGAGCCACGATCCGGCCGTCAGCATGAGCCTGCACAGCATCGAGACGGAGTCGGGGCGGGCGTTCGCGATGGTGCTCTTCGAGTGCCCGAACTGCGGGCACCAGCGCCGGATGCCGCTCGCCGGCGGGCCGGAGGACTGATCGCAGGAGCGAGAGGAGGAGCCGACCGCAAGGCCGGCCGCCGGCCTCAGTCGTTCTCGAGGAGTCCTCGCAACACCATGGGCAGGATGCCGCCGTGCCGGATGTACTGGACGTCGGTCGAGTTGTCGATTCGGGCCGTCACCCGGAAGCTGCGGTCGCCGGCCTGAACTTCGAGTTCCTGGCGGGGCTCGAGTCCCTCTCCGAGGCCGCGGATGGTGAACTCCTCCTCGCCGCTGAGCCCCAGCGACTCCCGGTCCTCTCCTTCGCGGAACTGCAGCGGCAGGATGCCCATGCCGACCAGGTTGGAGCGGTGGATCCGCTCGAAGCTCTCGGCGATGACGGCCCTCACACCCAGGAGCAGGGGACCCTTGGCGGCCCAGTCGCGGGAGCTGCCGGCCCCGTACTCCTTACCCGCCAGCACGATCAGGGGGACGCCCTCCTCTCGGTACCGGACGGCGGCGTCGAAGATGGGCATCTCCTCGCCGTCGGGCAGGTGCCGGGTCCAGTAGCCCTCGCGTCGAGGGGCGAGCAGGTTTCTGAGGCGGATGTTGGCGAACGTGCCCCGCGCCATCACCTCGTGGTTGCCGCGGCGCGAACCGTAGCTGTTGAAGTCAGCCTTCTCGACGCCGTGCTCGACGAGGTAGCGCCCGGCCGGGCTTTCGGGTGGGATGCTGCCCGCGGGCGAGATGTGGTCGGTGGTGACCGAATCGCCCACCACCACCAGCGCCCGGGCCTTCTCCAGGTCGCCGATCGGCGCCGGCTCGGTCGCCATCGGCGCCTCGGTCGATCCTCCGGAGGCGCCGCCCCCCGCGAGGAAGTAGGGCGGCTCGCGCACGTAGGTGGACTCCTGATCCCACCGGTAGACCGACCCCGCCGGCGCGTCCATTCCCCGCCAGTGCTCGTCGCCGTCGAAGATGCGCTCATACTCGCGCTCGAACATCTCGACCTTGACACAGCGCCGGATCGTCTCCGCGATCTCCTCCGGCGCCGGCCAGATGTCCTCGAGGTGGACCGGCTTGCCGCCGGTGCCCTGCCCCAGCGGCTCGGTGGTGAGGTCGAGGTCGATGGTGCCGGCGAGCGCGTAGGCGACCACCAGCGGCGGTGAGGCGAGGTAGCTCGCCCGCACCAGGGGGTGGATGCGGCCTTCGAAGTTCCGGTTGCCGCTCAGCACGGCGACCACGTTGAGGTCCTCCCTGGAGACCGTCTCCTCGATCTCCGGCGAGGCGAGCGGCCCGCTGTTGCCGATGCAGGTCGTGCAGCCGTAGCCGACGAGATAGAAGCCGAGCTTCTCCAGATACGGCATCAGCTCTGCGTGCTTGAGGTAGTCGGTGACGACTCGGGAGCCCGGGGCGAGGCTGGTCTTGACCGTCTCCGGCACGCTCAGGCCCGCCTCCACCGCGCGCTTGGCCAGCAGTCCGGCGGCGATCATGACCGACGGATTGGAGGTGTTGGTGCAACTGGTGATGGCGGCGATGACGACCGAGCCATGCCCCACCCGGCCGCGCTCGCGGACCGCCGTGACCGCGCCCCCACCGTTGCCCACGTCGGTGGGGCCTCCCTCGCCCCCGGCCCGGATCAGGTCCGGATCGCGGCTCGAGTTGGGGGTGGCGCCGTCACCCTCGAACGCGGCCGTGAAGCTCTCCCAGACCCTCGGCAGCGCCACCCGATCCTGGGGCCGCTTGGGGCCGGCCAGGCTGGGCTCGATGCTGGGGAGATCGAGGTCGAGCAGCTCGCTGAACTCGGGCGGGGGGGACCCCTCGGTCCGGAAGATGCCCTGCTCCTTGGTGTACCGCTCGACCAGCTCGATGAGGTCGTCGGGCCGCCCGGTCACCCGCAGATACGTCAGGGTCTGCTCGTCCACAGGGAACAGCGACGACGTGGCGCCGTACTCGGGGCACATGTTGGAGAGGGTCGCCCGGTCGGGGACCGAGAGCGAGGCGAGGCCGTCCCCGCAGAACTCGACGAACTTGTTGACCACCCCGTGGTTGCGCAGCATCTGGGTCAGGGCGAGGACGAGGTCGGTGGCGGTGGCGCCGGCCGGTAGCGCGCCTGTGAAGCGGACGCCGACGACGATCGGGGTGGGGAGGAACATCGGCTGGCCGAGGAGGGCCGCCTCCGCCTCGATGCCGCCCACCCCCCAACCGAGGACGCCGAGCCCGTTGACCATGGTGGTGTGGGAGTCGGTGCCGACCAGGGTGTCGGGAACCGCGATCTCGCCCTCATCGTCGCGGAGGGTCTGGACGACTCTGGCCAGGCGCTCCAGGTTGACCTGGTGGCAGATCCCCATCCCGGGAGGCACGACGGTGAAGTTGCCGAACGCCTGCTGAGCCCAGCGCAGCAGGGCGTACCGCTCGCCGTTCCGCTCGTACTCGCGCTCGATGTTGCGCCGGTAAGCCCCACCGGTGCCGAACGCGTCCACCTGGACCGAGTGGTCGATGACCAGGTCCACCGGGACGTGGGGGTCGATCCCCCCCGGGTCAGCGCCCGCCCGCTCCATCGCCGACCGCATGGCAGCCAGGTCGACGACCGCGGGCACGCCGGTGAAGTCCTGGAGGAGCACCCGCGTGGGCAGGTAGGGGACCTCGGCACCGAGGCCGGGGGAGGCTGGCCAGCGGCTGAGGGCCTCGATGCTCTCCTCGGAGGCCTTGCCGCTCTCCGCCAGCCGCAGCAGTCCTTCCAGGAGGATCTTGACGGTGACGGGCAGCCGGGCGATGTCGCCGAAGCCCCCCTGGGTCAGCCTCTCCAGCTGGTGGTAGGCGACAGAGGTGCCGGCGAGGCGGGCGCGGGTGGCGACCATCGATTCCATGTTAGGTTCTGCGGCGGCGTCCGTTCGGCAGCTCGCTCCTCGGCCCGCTTCCCAGTTGGGCGCGCGAGGCGGCGCGCGAGCACGCCGACGTTGACATCCGCCGAATCCACGCCGTGGCGACCTCCGTCCTCGCCCAGGTACTGGAAGAGCTCCTGTCCCCGCAACTCCTGAAGGCGGCGCACCACCCTCGCCGCCGCCCGGTCGTGGACGGCCAGCGCGTGGTCCCGGCTCGACTTGCCCCGGAACCGGAAGCGGAGCGTTTCACCGCTGACACGGACGTGCCGGTCGCGGAGCGTGGTCAGCCCGTAAGACCCGTTGTCCCGCGCGTACTCGCTGCTGCCGACCCGGATCAGGCTCTCGTCGAGCAACCGGACCAGGGTCGCCAGGACCTTGTCCCGCGGCAGACCGCGCCCGGAGAGGTCGCGGCGCACCCGGGCGCGGATGGCGGGCAGCGCACGGGCGAAGGCGAGCATGCTGCCGTATTTGGTCTCGTCGCGGACCTCCCGCCAGCGCGGATGGTAGAGGTACTGCTTGCGCCGCCGCGCGTCCCTGCCGGTCCCCTGCAGGTGGCCGCGCGCGCTGGCGCAGATCCAGACGTCGTTCCAGGCGGGGGGCACCGCGAGCGCGGCGACCCGCTCCAGCGTGGCCCGGTCGCGGACCCGGCTCCCGTCCGCGTCCATGTAGCCGAAGCCACCGCTCTTGTGGAACCGGCGGAGGCCGGGCATGGAGTCGGTGACATACCTCAGGTGGCCGGCATGGGCCGCCTCCAGGGCCTGGCCGCCGTCCGACCGGCTCAGGCGGGCGCCGCGCGCAGCGGATCCGGGCCGGCCACGTCCTCCCAGCGAACGCCGCCCTCGGCGTCGAGGGGCGCGAGAACGCGGGCGATCACCCACACGCCCGCGGCCTCCAGCCGCTCCCGACTGGCCGCCTCATCGAGCCCGGTGTGAAGTAGGAGGTCCCAGTCCCGCACC
The DNA here is from genome assembly GCA_050734915.1 of Candidatus Dormibacteraceae bacterium. GTDB lineage: Bacteria > Chloroflexota > Dormibacteria > Dormibacterales > Dormibacteraceae > JBOHUX01. The sequence continues at coordinate 12,292 of JBOHUX010000023.1, read as the reverse complement.
TGGACCCGCCAGCCCAGCGCCTCGGCCTTGGTCAGGAGCAACGCCAGGTGCTCGAGGCGCGTGGAGAGCTCCTCGCCGGCCGCCAGGACCGTGGCGCTCACCGGCGCGGAGGCGACGCTGTGGCCGTGGGCCTGGTAGAGACGCTCGGCCCAATGGGGGACGGGCGCCTCGCTGAGGCGCGTCAACTCGGCACGCGGCGAGTCGTAGATGCGAAGCCGAAGGGTGGCCATCTAGATGAGTAATTCTGAATATCGCCGGGTCTTCGGCGCCCATGCACCCCATCTGGCGGCCCGGCTTCTCCGCTCCTCTCTTACGCAGCTACGGCTGCGCGCGCTCCGGTGCTGGGCGCCGAGCCACCATCTCCCACCCCACGAAATCTGGCGATTTCGCGGGGACCCCAGGGTGGGGCACCTGGACACCGAATCTCTCGCCGCCATTAGGAATCACTCATCTAGAGCAAACCTAACACCGTAGCCGAGGAATTCACCCCCCTCCGACAGCAATCGGGCCCGACGCTCGAAGAAGCCACCACCCGAACTTCGCCCGCGCGTCGGCGCCACGTCCGGACAGGGCCCATAGGAGCCCGCACCGGATCTGGACAGCCCCGAGAATCGGTACCCCACGACTATAATATGCCCCGCGTCCCATATCATGTTTCCGCCAGAGTGCCGAGGGCCGGGAGAGTGGCGTATGTACAGCAGGATCTACGTGCCGGTGGACAACTCGGAGCACTCCAACGCCGCCATCGCGATGGCGGTGGAGATGGCGCGGCGAACCCGTGCCGGCCTCATCGGGTGCCATGTCTACGCCGCCCGCATGCACGACGTGCGGTTCAAGCAGATGGAGTACACGCTTCCCGACGAGTACCAGCAGGAACAGGAGCTGGAGCGCCAGCGCAAGATCCACGACTCCCTCATCACGCGCGGGCTGCAGCTGATCTCGGACTCCTACCTGGAGGTCATGAAGACCGCCTGCGATGAGGCCGGCCTGCCGGTCGAGTACAAGACCTTCGACGGCAAGAACTGGGAGTGCCTGGTCCAGGACATCGCGGAGTCGGACTACGACCTCGTGGTGATGGGGGCGGTGGGCACCGGCGCCGTGCGGGACAGCCAGATCGGGAGCGTCACCGACCGCGTCACGCGGCGCACCCGCACGGACTGCCTCGTGGTCCGCAACGTGCGCCCCTTCGCGGACGGCGCCTCGGACCGGATCGTGGTCGGGGTGGATGGCAGCCCGCAGGGATTCGCCGGCCTCAGGACGGCGATCGAGCTGGCCCGGACCTTCGACAAGCGGGTGGAGGCGGTGGCCGTCTACGACCCCTATCTCCACTATGCCCTCTTCAACGGCATCGTGGACGTGCTCTCGGCCGAGGCCTCGAAGGTCTTCCGCTTCAAGGAGCAGGAGCAGTTGCACGAGGAGATCATCGACACCGGCCTGGCCAAGATCTACGACTCCCACCTCAAGGTGGCGACCTCGATCGCGCGCCAGGAGGGGGTCGAGCTCAAGACCACCCTGCTCGACGGGAAGGTGTTCAAGAAGGTCCTCCAGTACGTCCGCGAGGACCCGCCCTGGCTTCTGATCGTGGGCCGCATCGGGGTCCACTCCGCCGCGGACATGGACATGGGCAGCCACACAGACAACCTGCTCCGCCTGGCCCCCTGCAGCCTGCTCCTCTCCAGCCGCTCCTACGTGCCGCCGCTGGACCTCCAGGCGGAGACGAGCGTGACCTGGACCGAGGAGGCCGAGGCGCGGATGGAGAAGGTCCCCACCTACTTCCGCGGCATCGCCCGAACCGCGGTCTGCCGCTTCGCCATGGAGCGCGGGCACTCGGTGATCAGCTCCGGCGTCATCGACCAGGCGATCGGCGACATCATGCCCGCGCACGCGGCGCGGGCGATGGGCGTCGAGAGCACCGCCAGCTTCCCGCAGAGCATGGAGGAGGCGGCCCGGACCAGGACCTGGATCTGCCGGAGGTGCGGCCGCGCCGCCCGGGACGTCGAGCCGGAGAGATGCCCGGTCTGTGGCGAGTCCGCCTTCACGCTCGTCGACAAGGAGTCGATCGCCGCCCTGGCCGCCGCCGAGGGCGGGCTCGAAGAGGAGCGCGCCTTCGACGGGTTCAAGGTCCGTTGGACGGTGGAGGGCAAGGAGGCGCTCAGGGTCGTCCCCAAGGGCTACGAATGGCGCCGCGTCAAGGCCCGGATCGAGAAGCTGGCCCGAGTCCAGCGGCTGCCCAGCATCACGCGCGACTTCGTGGAGGCCAACCTCGAGGACGCCTATGGCCCGGTCAACGTCGCGCTCACCACCGCCGGGACCGAGACCTCGGTGCCGGTCGCCGCTGGGGCGGACGCGGGGGCCGGCCAGGATACCGGGGCCGGCGAGGGCAGGCCGGCCCCGGCCTGGACAGACGAGGCGGGGGCCCGTCTCAACCAGGTTCCCTCCGGTTTCATGCGCGTGCTGGCCAAGGCGAAGGTGGAGGAGTTCGCACTCAAGATCCACGCCGACCGGGTGACCCTGGACGTGGTCGCGGGCGGCCTCGCCGAGGCCCGCAACCTGATGCAGTCGATGGTCAAGGCCTACGGGCCGGGTGCGGCGGAGGCCGCCCGGCGGTTCCACGGGGCTGAGATCCCGAGCCCTGACGAGTCATCGCCGGGCTGGACCGAGGACGGCGTCCGCAAGCTCAACGAGATCGAGGTCAAGGCCTCCGAGAAGTTCGACCCGGCTCGCGCCCGCGAGCTTGCCGAGCACGCCGCGGAGTCGATCGCAGCCCGCTCCGAGGAGGCGATCAACGCCCGGTTCCTGGAGAAGATCGGGCTCAGGCTTGGCTACGGGCACCCCCTCAGCAGCAAGACCTACGAGCACAGCTTCAGCTGGACGCCCGAGGCGGAGGCAAGGCTGCAGGAGGTCCCCTCCTTCTGTCGGGAGATGGCTCGCTGGCGCGTCGAGTGGACCGCGGCCAAGCAGGGGCTGGGCGACGTGATCACGCCCGAGACGATGGACGCCAAGTACGGGATGTGGGCCGAGGTGTCGGAGCAGATCCAGGCCGGGGGCCGGACCCTGGAATGGGAGGCCGGCGCCGAGGAGAGGATCGGCCGGGTTCCGGAGTTCGTGCGCGGCCAGGTCATCCAGTCGGTGGAGGGCAACGCGCGGGAGATGGGGCTGGACCGCGTCAGCACCCAGGTCCTGGACCGGGTCATCGAGAAGTGGATCGCGACCGGCGATTTTCACGAGGGCCGCTTCGGCTTCAAGGCGGGGCGCCGGCACGTCGCGGCGGACCCGTCCTAGGCCGAGGACCAGGTGATGGCGGCGATCGAGTCCTTCGAGGTCAGCCGGGTCCATCCCGGCGGTCGGGGGGTCTTCGACGTCACCCTGGCGCTGGCACCTGGCGAGGTGGTGGGGCTGCTGGGCCCCAACGGCTCTGGCAAGACCACCTTGCTGAGCGTCCTCGGCACGCTCCGGCCGGCGACCGGGGGCCGGATCCGCTGGTTCGGCGAGGGGGACCGCCGCTCCCCCTCGATCCGAAGGCGGCTCGGGGTGGCACTCGACACCCCGGCGCACTTCGATGAGCTGACGGGCTACCAGAACGCCTGGTTCTTCGCCCGCCAGTTCGGCCTCGACCGGGCTGAGGCCGCCGCCCGGCTCGCCGGCCTCTTCGAGTGGGCCGGGCTCCGGGAGGCCCGTGACCAGCCCGTCCGTGAGTACTCGCTGGGCATGAAACGGCGCCTGGGACTGATCGAGGCCCTCGCCCACCGTCCACAGGCCCTGGTCCTGGACGAGCCCACCTTGGCCCTCGACCACCGGGCGGAGCTGGACCTGATCGGGACGCTCGAGGGCCTCCGCGGCGAAGGGCGGGCGATCCTGATCGCCACCAACGACGTCCATCTCGCCGAGCGCGTCTGCGATCGGGTCCTCTTCTTGCACCGGGGCCGGATCGTTCGCGAAGGGCCTCTCGGCGAGGTGATCGCCGAGGTGGCGGGGGCCCGGGAGCTCGAGCTCGAGGTCCTGTCGCCGATCGACCTCGACCGGCTCCGGGAGCTTCCCGGCGTGGAGGCCGCCGACGCCACCGGGGGGCGAGTGCGGATCCTGGTCGGGCCCGGCGCCGGCGCCGCCCAGGTGCTGGCCGCGCTCAACGGCGAGAGCGACCTCGTCCGCGAGATGCGGGTTCGCCGCCCCGACCTGGGCGATGCCTTTCTCAAGGTGACCGGGGCCACCCTCGGCGCCGGCCGCCGCGAGGAGCTCTGAGTGCAGAGCCTGGCGGCCTCGGTCTGGCAGAGAGAGCTGCTGGAGCTCATCCGACGTCCCCGGGCCCTCGTCGTCAAGCTACTGTTCCCGCTCGGGGTGGCGGTGCCGCTGCTCTTCAGCTCGGCGCCGGCCTTCTACGCGGCGATGGCGCTGACCATGCTGGTCGGCACCATGGGTGCCCTCGGCTCGGGCGCCGTGCTCGCCCGGGAGCGGACCTCCGGGCTCAACCTGCGATACCTGGTGCTCCCGATGGGCCCCGCCCGGCTGGTCCTGGAGCGGGTGGCCGTCAGCGCGGGGATCGACCTCGTCCAGGTCCTGCCCGTGCTGGTGCTGATCCTGGTCCGGCGGCCGGCCCTCGCCGGGTGGTGGCCGGCGCTCCTGCTGGCGGTCGCGGGCACGCTCCTGATGGCGAACGTGCTGGGCGCCTTCGCGAGCACGCTCAGCCGGTCGCCGGGCGAGGTCATGCTCTACGTGCTGCTGCCGACCCTGCCCGCCTTCTACCTGGCCGGCGTCTTCACCCCGTTCGGGGATGGGGTGCGGGTCGCGATCTCCCGGCTCATCCCCTTCAGCTACCTCCACGAGGCGCTCGTCGGATCGCTCGGGGGAGCGCCCGTCCTCGTCCCCTGGCAGGCGGCGCTGGGGGGCGCCGCGTTCGTGGCGGTGGGGGCGGGCTCGGCGGCCGCGCTGGGGCGGCGCCTGCTGGAGGCGGACTGACGTTGGCGCCCCAGCCGGCCCTCAGCCTGCTGCTGGGAAGCTCCTATTCCCTCCAACTCCCCAACGTGAAGATCCCCGTGATCGGGGACACCTGGCTGATCGGCATCCTGTTCCTCTCGCACATCGTGATCGCGTCCTTCTCGATGGGAGTCGTCGTCCTCACCCCCACCTATGAGCTGGTCGGCAAGCTCCGCCACGACGCCCGGTTCGAGCGCTACGCCTACTCGGTGGCCCACGCCAACATCAAGCTCTTCGGGCTCGGGGCGACGCTGGGCGCCTTCGCCGTCTTCGCCCTCACCGGCCTCTATCCGCACTTCTTCATCTCGCTCCTGACGCTCTTCTTCTGGCCGGTCCTGATCGCCTTCGCGACCTGGTTCGTGACCATCCCCGCGCTTCTCGTCTACACCTACCGGTGGAACGAGATCTCGGTCCGGGCCAAGTGGGCGCACGTCGCGCTCGGCTACCTGGGCGGCGCCAGCGAGCAGACCTTCCTCTTCTTCATCGTCGGCCTCGACAGCTACATGCTGACCCCCGGGCAGGGGTTCGGCCGCGGTGCCTTCTTCAACCCCTCCTACTGGCCGGAGCTGCTCCACCGGTTCGTCGGCAACATGGTCTGGGCCTCGTTCTTCATCGCGGCCGTGATGATCGCCTACGGCGCCCTCCGGACCGACCCGGCGGACCGCGCCTACCACCGCTGGGGGTCCCGGGCCAGCATCGTCGTCGGCCTCCTGCTCCTCATCCCCCAGGTGATCCTGGGATTCCTCTTCGCGGAGAGCATCAAGGCCGCTTCGCCGGGGGCGTTCGAGTTCTCGTTCACCGGTCCGATGGCGTGGATGTGGCTGCTCCAGGAGTTCCTGCTCGGCTTCGTGCTGCTGGGCACCAACGTGTTCTTCTGGCAGTCGCGCCATCAGCGCAGCCTTCTTGGGGGGGGCCTGACGGTGACGGTGGGAATCCTCTCCGCCCTGACCGTGGTGCCCGAGTCGGTCTACCCGAGCCGGCTCTTCTGGGTCCGCTACGTCTTCCTGGCGGCGGCCCTGCTGCTGACACTGGTCCACCTCGCCCTCTGGCGGCCCTGGCACCGGGCCCCCCGCCCAGAGCTGAACCGGGGCGGCCGCTGGCTGGTCGGCTCGGCCGGGGTGGTCGCGGTGATGCTCTTCCTCCTCATGGGGGTGATCCGGACCACCGCCCGCGGGGACTACACCGTCTACGGACACCTCAAGCAGCCGGCCAGCCAGGGGATCTTCCAAGCTCCCAACGGGCAGTACTACCCGTGAGGTCCCCGACCTTCGGCGTCGCGCCGGTCCTGAGCTCGATGGGGTCGATCCAGACCTTCTTCTACCTGATCCTGATCGGCGTCGCCCTCATCGTGGCGGCGGCCATCCTGATCGGGATCGCCATCGCGCAGCTGGTCAGCTGGTATCGGACCAAAGAGGACCGGCTCACCCTCTATCTGATCGGCGGCGCCGTGCTGGCCGTGCTCGCGTTCATCGTGATCGGGACCTTCGGCGTCACCTACGGGGCCTTCCAGTTCCATGGCTGACCGGCCCCCGGGTACGGGCGGCGGCCCGCTCAGCGGTTCCGCGCCCCGGGTCACCCGGCGCCAGTTCGCGGTGCTGGGCACCCAGGCGGTGGGCATCGCCGCGACCGTGATGCTCGGGGTGCCGATCGTGGGCTGGGCGCTGAGCCCGCTCTTTCGCAGCCGGCCCATCGTGTGGCGGCGGGTGGGGCGGATCGGGGACCTGGCGCCCGGCAAGCCCGTCCTCATGAGAGTCCGGTTCCCCTCCCAGGCGTCCTGGAAGGTGCCGGACGAGGAGTTCGCCATCTTCGCCGTCAGGTACCGAGACGGCAGCCTCAAGGCCTTCTCCAACATCTGCACCCACATGCAGTGCCCGGTCCGTTGGGAGGCGCCGATCGGGCTCTTCCTCTGTCCGTGCCACGGCGGGCTCTACTCCCTCGAGGGCGCCAACGTGGGCGGGCCGCCCCCGAAGCCGCTTCCCCAGTGGGTGCACAAGGTCGAGGGCGGCGTCCTCTACGTCACCAACCAGCTCAACGAGAGCATCTGATGATCAGCGCCAATCGGTCCTTCGCGAAAAGGCTCGTGCGCTCGGGGATCGGCTGGCTGGACGAGCGCACCGGCATCGTCGATCTGCTTCGCAAGGGCCTCTACGAGGCCGTCCCCCACCGGGGCGCCTGGTTCTACACGCTCGGCAGCGTGACGCTGGTCCTGATCCTGAACCAGCTGGTGACGGGCATCTTCCTGACCATGATCTACGTGCCCTCGACCGTCGAGGCCTGGCGGTCCCTTCACTTCATCAAGGAGCACGACGTCTTCGCCTCGATCGTGCGCGGCATGCACCTGTGGGGCGCCTACATCCTCCTGCTCGTGATCGGCCTGCACATGGTCCGCACCTTCGTGTCCGGCTCCTACAAGCGGCCACGCGAGCTGAACTGGGTGACCGGTGTGGTCCTGCTGCTGGTGGTGCTCGGGATGGCCATCACGGGCGCCTTCCTGCCCTGGGACCAGGCTGCCTACTGGACGGCCGTGGTGACCACCAACATCCCCTCCTACACGCCCGTCATCGGCGGCTTCATCCGCAGCCTGTGGCGGGGCGGGGACCTCGTCGGCCCGCTGACCCTGCTCCGGACCTACGGGATCCACATCTGGCTGCTGCCGACGATCCTGTTCTCCACCATCGGCGCCCATCTCTACCTGCTCCGCAAGCACGGCGAGTTCGGGTCCTATGTCAACTACCGCGGCAACTACCGGAGCGGCGTCGGCCCGGGCGCGGATGAGGACCAGGACCAGGCGCCGCCGCCCGAGCGGGAGTTCGAGCCGCCCTACCCGGGCGTGCCCACCGACGATCTCTGGGCGGCCCCGCTCCAGACCGACGACTTCTATCCGCACCAGACCTTCAAGGACGGGCTCGTCTCCGTCCTCATGATGGGCCTCGTCCTGGGCATGGCGGTCGGCTACGGCGCCCCCCTCGAAGAGGCCGCCAACCAGGCCACGGTCACCTACACGCCGGTGCCGGAGTGGTTCTACCTGCCCCTCGACCAGCTCCTCGTGCTGGTGCCCAAGCAGCTGATCTCGATGGTGCTCTGGGTGCCGCTGGCGGGCGTGGTCCTCCTGCTGGCGCTGCCGTTCTTCGACCGCGGCGCCGAGCGAAGTCCCTTCGAACGGCCGGTGATCATGGTTCCGGGCGCCATCATCCTGCTCTTCATGCTGGCGCTGACCGCGCTCGGCTCCGGACGCCTCTTCAACCTGTGATGCCCGCCCCGCGGTGCCTGCCTTGATCTCCGAGGACCGCTGTGCCTGAGCTCCACCAGTTGCTGGCGCCGGCCGTCGCCCACCTGCTCGACATCCGCCTGCCCGCCCGGTCGCCCGACTTCGGCGGCCTGCTCGGCCACCGGATCGCGATCGGGAGCATGTTCGAGGCCCACATCCTCGTCTCCGGCCTGGTCAGCGGCGCCACGCAGCTCGGTCCGGCCATCGAATGGCTCGGCTACATGCGCCGGCGGCCGGGCTACGACCGCCTGGCCCACGGCATGGCACGCTTCCTCATCTACTACTTCTCGATCGGCGCGGCCCTCGCCATCTTCCTGATCACGGTCACCCTGACCGTCCTCTGGGGCCACGCCTGGAGCGTCATCAACCGGGTCGCCTTCTGGCCCTTCTTCATCGAGGCGTGGACCTTCTTCCTGATGGTCATCCTCACCTACCTCTGGTACTACAGCTGGGACTCCCTCCGGAAGTACAAGTGGCTCCACATGTCGATCGGCGGCCTGCTGGCGATCGCCTCCTTCGTGCAGGTCCTGATGATCGACGTGGTGGCGAGCTACATGCTGACCCCGACCCCGCCCCGGAACCCGATCGCGGTCTTCCTCAACCCGACCGAGTACCCGCTGCAGATTCACCGCACGATCGCCAACCTGGCCTACATCGGGTTCGGGATCGGCGCCTTCAGCGCCATCCGGTACCTCCGTGCCCGGACGGCCGCGGACAGGGCCTTCTACGACTGGGCGGGCAGCTTCGGCCTGCTCTGGGGGATCGTGATGACGCTGCTTCAGCCGGTGGTCGGCTACTCGTACGCGAAGGAGATCCAGCTGCACGCCTACGGGGCCTGGTACAAGATGATGCAGGGCACCCTCAGCCCCGAGTTCCTGACCCAGATCTTCATCCTGGGGCTGATGTTCCTGGTCGCGGTCTGGTACTTCGCGCGCCGGCTCCGGTCGTCGGGTGCCCCCGGTGCCCTGACGCTCAAGGCCCTCACCGTCCTGCTGGTCGTCACCACCGTCTTCGCGGTCCTTCCCTACCAGCTCACGCTGACCTACGACCAGGCGCAGGCGCAGGGGCTGGCGAAGCCCTTCTGGCAGGGCGGGGTGATCGATCCCTTCGCCGCCATGATCCCCTACAAGATCGCCGCCCTCACCGCCTTCACGGTGTTCGCCATCGCGGGCGTCTTCTGGTACCTGAGGGGCCTGCCCAAGGTCGTCTGGGGCAGCTCACGCAGGGGCGAGCAGGGGCTGCTGGTGGCCTCGGCCGTGCTGGCGATGGCCATGATCGTGCTGATGGGATTCATTCGCGAGAACAGCCGCTACCCGGACGTTGTCGCGGGGCACATCTCGCTCCACCAGCAGCAGACCCTCAATCAGCCGAATGTCCAGCCTGCCGGGGGCGGGGCCCCGTTCCCATGAGCCTTCCCCGGGCGGCGTCCGCGATGCTCGCCGCGCTGGCGGCGGTCGCCGCGCTCGCCGCCACCTCGTGCTCCCAGGACACGCTCGCCAGCCGCCAGGTCGACGGCGTGGCCGCCACCGTCCACCTGATCGGCTCGCCGGAGACAGTCGGTGTCTTCCGGCCCGGCAACGTCCACGTCACCGCGGGCCAGACGGTGGCCTGGCTCAACGCCAGCGGCAACTACCACACGGTCACCTTCGAGACGGCGGGGCTCACGTCCAGTCCCGGCTTCGGGCCCGGCAAGATCTTCGAGATGCGATTCGACCGACCGGGCGTCTATCGGTACCGCTGCGAGTATCACCAGGGCATGACCGGCGAGGTGACGGTCAGTCCCTGACGCCCTGACGCCGGCACCCGCCACGGCCCGGCGAGAGGGCAGAGGGCAAGAAGGAAAGGCAAGAAAGAAGGGGCGGTGGCGTCCCGCCCCTTCGTACGGCTGCCGGAGTCGCCGGCTACCAGCGGTACCAGCGACCGCGTCCCTCTGCGCCTCTCAGGAAGAAGCCGATCAGCCACAGGATGATGGCCGCGATCAGAAGATACCAGAGGAAATGGAGGGCGACTCCGCCCAGGCCGAATATCACCAGCAGCACCACCAGAACGATCAACGCCGCAATCATGCCTTCACCTCCTTGAGCCTGATAGCCACAATCCCGTCAAGGAAAGCATGATAGCAAAGAACACAGGAAACGTGTGCGGCGGATATGAGTATCTGCGTCAAGCCGCCCGTCCGCCTGGCACTCGTGAGGGACCGCCCGCACGCGCTCCTTCGTGCCTCCGGTGAGAATGGACGGCGTGGAGGCCGAGCCGCACAGCGAGGAGGCGGGGAGGCGCCTACTCCAGGCCTGGCGGGGTGAGCTGGAGGCGAACGCGGTCTACCAGGCGCTGGCCGCGCGCGAGCGGGACCCCCGCCGGGCCGACGTGCTGCGCCGTATGGGGGAGGCCGAGGTCAAGCACAGGGGCCTGATCGAGCAGCGCCTCCGGGAGCTGGGCGTGGAGCCTCCCCCTCCCGAGACCGTCCGCCTCAGCCGCTGGCGGCGCCTCCAGGTGCGGACGGCGCCGATCGAGCGCGTCATGCTGGCTCAGGAGGCGGCCGAGGAGGCGGAGATCGACGACCGCTACCGGCGCCCAACCGGCGATGCCGCCACCGACCGGGTGCTCTCCGAGATCCGCGAGGACGAGCAGGAGCATCACGCCCAGCTGGGTCTCATGCGGGCGGATCCCGCCGGGCGATCCTCGCCCGCCCAGGCGCGGCTCGACCGCATCATCGGCCGCGAGAGGTGGCACCGAACCGGCTCGGGCTGGATCTCGGGGGCCATCTACGGTGCCAACGACGGCCTCGCCGCGGTGTTCGGAATCGTCAGCGGCGTCTCCGGCGCCACCGGGGGATCGCACTTCGTCCTCACCGCGGGCCTGGCCGGTGCCTTTGCGTCGGCGCTGTCGATGGCCACCGGCGCCTTCCTCGCCTCCCGGTCGGAAGCCGAGGTGGCGGGCGCCAACCTGGCCCGGGAGTGGCAGGAGATCCAGGACCATCCCGAGGAGGAGAAGGAGGAGCTGTCCCTCTACTACCAGCTCAAGGGGCTCACCGAGGAGGACGCCGACGAGCTGGCCCAGAAGCTGGCCAGGAATCCCGACGCCTTCCTGCGCGCCCTGGGGTCTGAGGAGCTGGGGGCGGCTCCCTCCGGCACCTCCCACGCCGCCCAGTCGGCGATCGCCGCCGGGGTCAGCACCGGGCTCGGCGCGATGATCCCGGTGCTGCCCTTCTTCTGGCTGAGCGGCGACACCGGCGTGATCGTGGCGGGGGCGGTCTCGCTCGCCGCGCACTTCGCCGTCGGAGCGGCGAAGTCGCTGTTCACGCTCAGGAGCTGGTGGGCGGCCGGTTTCGAGATGACGCTGGCCGGCGTCATCGTCGGTGGTGCCACCTACGGCGGCGGCCTCCTCTTCCACCTCCGTTAGGAGCTGCCCGAGCCCCGGCTCCGCCGGCGGCCGGCGAGCTGCCAGGCGACGAGCACCACGATCGCCCAGGTGGCGCCGAGGCACGCGCCGCCGATGACGTCGCTGGGCCAGTGGGCGCCGGCCCAGACGCGGCCGAGGCAGCCGACGGTGACGACGATCGCCGCTCCGGCCCAGGCGAGCGTGCGCCAGCGGCCCAAGCGTGGCCCCAGCACGAGCACGACGGTGACGCTCAGCCAGGCGTAGAAGGTCGCGTGCCCGCTCGGGTAGCTGAAGCCCCCGACGTGTCCCTGCACGTGGAGGAGGTCCGCCGGTGGCCGCGGGCGGTCGATCTGGGCCTTGAGGACGGCCGTGAACAGGCTCGCCAGGGCCGCCGGCGCGATCATCAGCGCCCGCGGCCCGCTGAGCGCCAGGCAGGCCACGAAGCAGAGCAGCGCGATCGCCACCGGGTGCCAGCCGGTTCCGCCCCAGTTGGTGGCGTCGAAGGCCCGTGAGAACCATCTCCAATCGACGCCCTGCACCCATAAGCCGAAGTTCCTTGGCAGATTGAACTTAGAGTAGGTTCAGAGTGGCTCATCTATGTAGCCATTAACAGCGCTTGACAAGTCGACTAGTTCGGCTACAATTAGTGTGTGCCGAAGCGAGCCAGCGGAG